>NZ_JBIISA010000006.1:0-149324 GCF_044341265.1 Flavobacterium sp. | reverse complement strand
TTTGATAACACATTAAATCGTTTTACATTAAACAACTTCCCAGGATTAATTCCTAACGGAGCCATTTATTCTGTACAAGTAGCAGTTAGGTTACCAAATGAGACTAGCTTTGGTCCATACAGTAAATCATGTACAATCAAAACTCCAATGCAAGCAAGAGCTATAGCATCAGATGTTCAATTAGAAGTAGTAAATGTTTTTGAAGCTTTGGCATATCCAAATCCATTTGCAGAAAACTTCAAGTTGGATGTAAAAACTAACAGCGAAGCAAGTATTCAAGTTAGAGTTTACGACATGATAGGAAAACTAGTTGAAGACAAAATGATAAACGCTTCTGATATTCAAAATTTTGAATTAGGAAACCAATATCCATCTGGAGTTTACAATGTAATTGTATCTCAAGAGTCTAACACTAAAACACTACGTGTAATAAGAAGATAATTTAAATTAAAGCTAAATATTAAAAATACCTCTCTTTCTTTGAGAGGTATTTTTTAATATTTTTTCATGCATATTCAAGAAGTAATTATGAAAAATTTCACATCAATTCGAATCATAATAGTATTTCTATTTACCATAGTGAGTCAAGCTCAAGTAGGAATTGATACACCAACACCTCAAGGAGCGTTAGACATAACATCATCAAATGATGGCTTATTAATACCTAGAGTAGCCTTAACAATTACCACAAGTGCATTGCCACTAACATCACCAACAATTTCTGAATTAGTATACAATTCTGCGACTGTTGCTGATGTTACACCTGGTTTTTATTATTGGAATGGAACAATTTGGGTTAGATTAGCAACTGGAGCATCAAATAATTGGAGCATTTTAGGAAATACAGGAATTGTAGACGGAACTAACTTCATAGGAACTGCTGCGGGAACAAACGTTGATGTTGCGTTTAGAAGAAATAACTTAGCTGCTGGAAAAATTGGAGCAACAAGTACTTCCTTCGGTGTAGGTGCATTGACCGCTGGAGCAACAACAAATAGTTCGGCTTTTGGAACGAATGCATTAACACTAAATACTGGTGCTAATAATGTAGCAGTTGGGAATGGTTCATTAGCCGCAAATACTACAGGTAATACAAATGTAGCTGTTGGAAATAGCACATTAGCAGCCAATGTAAGTGGAATTCAAAACACCGGAGTTGGAAATAACGCATTATTACTTAATACTGGAAGTGCGTCAACAGCTATTGGCTTTGAAGCATTGAGAGCAAATACAACTGGAAATAATGGAACAGCCGTTGGATTTCGAGCTTTATCAGGCAATACAACAGCAAGCAACAATACTGCTATTGGATTTGAAACTATGTTAAACAATTCAACTGGTAATGAAAATACGGCTGTGGGTTTTCAATCGGCTAGATTTAATTTTACTGGAGCAAGAAATACCGCAGTTGGACATATTGCTTTAAACAATAATACAGGATCTGAAAATACCGCTTTTGGACATAGTGCCTTGGTAGGAATTTCTCAAGCAGGCTCAAGATTTAATACTGCAATTGGTTATCAAGCTATGTTTGCAGTAGGTCTACCTCCTTTTACAACCACCACCAATGTTGTAGCTGTTGGAGCAAATGCACTTTTTCAAAACAGAGCTTCCAACGCAACAGCTGTAGGATATAATGCTTTACAAGGTCAAATTTCTGGAGGCACTGGAAATACAGGTGTTGGATATAGCGTATTGAATAATAATGCAAATGGTGACAATAATACTGCTGTTGGTAACGAAGCAGGGTTTGCAGCAACAGGGTCAGACAATACACTTATTGGGAATTTTGCAGGACAATTTACTACTGGTTCCAATAATATAGCTATTGGTTCTAATTCATTGAGAGCAAATGGTGCTTCAGCTAATAGTGTCGCAATTGGTTTTAATGCACTTAATTCAAATACTGCTACAAGTAATACTGCCATTGGTTATAATGCATTAAGAACAAATGGTACTGGTACTGGAAATGTAGCAATAGGTAACCAAGCTGGTGAATTTGAAACAACTTCTAATAAATTATATATAACGAATTCAAGTACAAATGCTACAACATCTCTGATTTATGGAGAGTTTAGTCCAACAAGAATTTTGAGAACAAATAGTACTTTTCAAATTGGTGATCCGGCAGGAACGGGTTATGTTTTTCCAGCAGCAAGAGGAACCATAAATCAAGTTCTTCAAACAAATGCTGCCGGAGTTTTAAGTTGGGTAAATCCATCATCATTAACTATTACTGAAACTGATCCGCAAGTATCATCCGTAACAATCAATAACATTCCAAAATGGAATGGTACAACACTTGTGGATGGAATTGTAACAGATAATGGAACTACCGTTACAGTTGCTGGTACAACTTCAACAACTAATTTGCAAATGACTGCTGGTGCAACGGCGAATTATTTTTTACAAAGTGATGCTGCTGGAAACGGTAGTTGGGCTCAAATTCCTGTAAATACTGTAAAACCATATATTACAACTGGAGTAGCAACTGGTATCTATACCATTTCATTATCTGAATATACTGTTAGAGTCTTTAATGCTGTGTCCGAAGTTAGATTACCCAATGCAGTTGGTAATACAGGTAAAATTTACATAATTATAGGAAGCAATACAATAAGTTCAAAAATACTGTCAACAAGTGGTGGTAACATTTATGATGATGTTACAAATACTTTTATAAACACCATAAATGCAAATGAGAGATATACAGTTCAAAGTGATGGAAGTGATTGGATTGTAATAGGTAGATAAAACAATAAGAGCGATGCTAAAACGTGTAGCCATCGCTCTTATCAACCTAACCAATAAACAAACAATCTTTTATTTCTTAATATATTTTTCAAATTCTTTTGTTTGAACCCTTGCTTTTAAATCATGCAACAAGTTGTACAAACCAAAAAACGTTCTGTTTATGTACAAAAAGTGTTTTGAACCTCTATTACCATTCATTTTTCTTAATTGAGTATCTTTAGCGAACTCCTCTCCCATTGTAGCAATTTGACCAAAGAAATCATCATCAGAAAAATCGAAAAAGTCTCCGTGAAATGGCTTGGTAAATAAGCTCAACAAATCATGAAATAACTTTGTAAAATATTTTATTTCTTCTTTAGAATCATCTAATCTTAAAATCTCTAATTCATATAATTTTTCGTTGAACAATTTCGGATTATCAATCACTGCTGGATTTGCTAATTCAAAATAAGGAACATAAAATTCTAAAGGAACATGTTTGATACAACCAAAATCAATTGCAACTAATTTATCGTCTTTATCAATCAAGAAGTTCCCAGGATGCGGATCAGCATGTACTTGTTTTAAATGATGCATTTGATACATATAAAAATCCCAAAGCGCTTGACCTATTTTATCACCTTTAACTCTATCTGTATTGTGAGAAGCAAATTCTGACAAATGTTCACCATCAATCCATTCCATTGTCAGTATTTTCTCTGATGACAATTCTGGATAATATTTTGGGAAACGTAAATTTGCAATATGCTTACACCAATCAGATACTTCTAAACTTTGCTTTAATTCTAAATTATAATCGGTTTCTTCCAATAATTTATCTTCAACTTCTTTAAAATATTTATCAGAATCTTTACCTTTTATGTTAAACATTCTAATCGCGAATGGTTTCACTAAAGCCAAATCAGAACTTATACTATCCGCAACACCTGGATATTGGATTTTCACAGCAAGATTTTTCCCATCTTTGGTTGCTTTGTGTACCTGACCGATACTCGCAGCATTCATAGCATCTGGCGTAAACGTGTCGTATAAGTTCTCTGGATATTGACCTAAATATTTTTTAAATGTTTTTCTAACTAATGGTGCCGACAATGGTGGAACCGAAAATTGTGACAACGAAAATTTATCTACATATTGTTGTGGCATAATGCTTTTGTCCATACTCAACATTTGAGCAACTTTCAAAGCACTTCCTTTTAAATTCTTTAAACCATCATAAATGTCTTCGGCATTGCTTTCGTTTAATTTATCACGATTTAAAGATGGATTTACAATCTTTTCACCATAATAAGCAACATAGTTTCCACCTACTTTAAATCCGGTTTTTACTAATTGACTGGCGCGCTCTATCTTTCCTGTTGGAATTTTATCTAATGTTTTCATACTTGTGCTGAATTTATTTCAGTATTAATTCATTTTTTCTTTCCAAAGGAATTTTCCTAAATCGAATAAACTTTCTAATGGTTTTGTATCTAACAAATCAACTACTGTATTTACTGATTTTTCGATTAAAACATCTGTTTTTTCAAACCCTACAGAAGTATCATCCATCCAAAATTTCAATAAAAATAAGAACTGAATCCATGCTCCTTCTGCAAAAACTGGTTTGGTGATTTTAGAAATTTTATCACTTACCATATTTTCATTCTCATCAATAATACTTACGATAAAATCTTTAAAATGGTTTCTGAATTGTTTTAAACTTTTCAAATTCTTTAATCCTTCTTTGTTCTCTTTTAAAGAAAACACCACATAACTTCTGTTCAAGGTTAAAATTTCAAACAAAGTAAAATACAATGTTAGAAGTTTATTTTTATCTGAATAACTTTCAAATGCCTCATCTTTCTTAATAGAAGCCTCTGCATTCTCAAAAAATTTAACCCAAATTTCCTGCCTCAATCCATCCAACGAACCAAAGAATTTGTAGAAATCTGCTTCCTCTATTTTGTGCTCTTTACAAAATGAGAATACATTTTTAGGTTCGGCATTATTGCTTAGAACATAATCCATGTACATAGAAATGATAGCATCATCTGTTACCAATTTCTTTTTGCTTGTTGTTTTCTTAGAAGTTTCCATTTAAAATAAATTTGATTGTAAAATTACTTATTGTTTAACAATTAACGAAATTATCTAAACAAAAAGTTTTGTTAAATGTTGTTCAAAATATTTGAAAATAAAAAAGCGACCAATGAAAATTGATCGCCTTTAATGAAGTTATAAACTCTTAAATTTAGTTTCCAGCTTGTTTTTTAGCATCTTCAACCATTTTTTCATTTGCTGTAATTGCAAACTCAACTCTACGATTTTGAGAACGACCTTCTGGAGTATCGTTAGTTGCAATAGGATCAGCAATTCCCATTCCAACCATTTTAAATCTTGACATATTTAAACCTTTTGACTCTAAATATTTTTCAACAGAAATTGCTCTCTGTTCAGATAATGTCAAGTTATATTCTGGTTTACCTGTAATATCAGTATATCCATAAATAACGATATCTGTATCAGCATAACTTTGAAAAACTGGAACTAATTTGTCTAAATTAGCTTTTGCTGCAGCAGTCAATGTAGATTTATTGGTATCAAAGCGTACAGAATTTTCACCTAAAACCAATCTGATTCCTTCTCCTACTCTCTCAACTTGAGCTCCAGGCAAAGCTGTTTGAATTTCTCTAGCTTGCTTATCCATTTTATTTCCAATAACTCCACCTGCTACACCACCTATAACACCTCCTAGTACAGCACCAATTGCGCCATTACCACCTTTTCCAATGTTATTTCCTAGAACTGCTCCAAGAACACCACCTGCAACTGCACCAATTGCAGCACCACGTTGAGTTTTATTTGTGTTTTTTACCGACTCACAACTTGTAAAAAGTGAACCTATACTTAAAACTCCTATCAATAAATAAATTGTAATCTTTTTCATTTTCTTATATTTTAAATTATTTAATTTCTCTGAAACTGATATACCACATCAATAGATTTTCCACCAACATTAGCTTTATCTATTAACTGAAATGATGTTTCCGTTTGATTAGCTACAGTTAAAATGTAACCTTCAGCAACTTTTTTTGCTTTAGTTTCGTTTATAATTTTCATGACAAAATTTCCATTATCATTGATAAACCAAGTTATTGGTGAAGTGAAACTAGTACAACTAGAATTATTCAGAGCCATTTCACCTTTATTGTTATTTGAAATAAATTTCCAAGTACTTCCAACAAAACATTTAGAATCTGCAATATCAAATGAAGTAACCTTGATATAATCTGAACCCGGATAAGTAACAGAACTTATTGTCCAAGTTCCTTTTACTAAGACTTGAGAACTTTTATCAAGTCTTGTATTTGTTACATTTTGCTTTGGTTTACAACCAATTACAAAAGAAACTAATAGTAATAGAAGAATACCTTTTTTCATATTTTTTTTAAATTTAGTTTAATGTACAAAGGTAATTATAAATCAATTGGAAAATTTACATGATTTCAAAAATAACTTATAGAATTACTTCTACGTCATTTTGTCAGATTAAAGCCTTTGGTACTGAATTTGAATAGTGATAAAGCATAAATTGTTTAACTTAAAAGTTCAAAATATGTCAACAGGAAAAATTAATGTTTCAGTAGAAAACATTTTCCCTTTAATCAAGAAATTTCTTTACAATGACCACGAAATTTTTCTTCGTGAATTGGTTTCAAATGCTACAGATGCAACTTTAAAATTAAAACATTTAACTAGTATTGGTGAGGCTAAAGTTGAATATGGCAATCCGATTATTGAAGTAAAAATCGATAAAGAAGCCAAAAAACTTCACATCATCGACCAAGGTTTAGGAATGACTGCCGACGAAGTTGAAAAATACATCAATCAAGTGGCTTTTTCTGGTGCAGAAGAATTTCTTGAAAAATATAAAGATTCTGCCAAAGATTCTGGAATTATTGGTCATTTTGGTTTAGGATTTTATTCGGCATTTATGGTTGCTGAAAAAGTTGAAATCATTACTAAATCATTTAAAGATGAACCAGCTGCACATTGGACATGCGATGGAAGTCCAGAATTTACTCTTGAAGCATCAGACAAAACGTCTCGTGGAACTGAAATTATTCTTCATATTGCTGAAGATTCTCTTGAGTTTCTAGAAGAATATAAAATCAGAGAATTACTTATAAAATATAATAAGTTCATGCCTATTCCAATTAAATTTGGAACACGCAAAGAAACTTTACCAAAGCCAGAAGATGCTGCAGAGGATTTTGTTGCAGAAACTATTGAAGTAGACAATATCATTAATAATCCAACTCCTGCTTGGACAAAATTGCCAACAGATTTAACGGATGAAGATTACAAAAGCTTTTACCACGAATTGTATCCAATGCAATTTGAAGAACCTTTATTCAATATTCATTTGAATGTAGATTATCCTTTTAATTTGACTGGTATTTTGTATTTCCCAAAACTGTCTAACGACATGCAAATGCAAAAAGACAGAATTCAAATGTATCAAAATCAGGTTTTTGTAACCGATAATGTTGAAGGAATTGTTCCAGAATTTTTAGGAATGCTGAAAGGTGTAATTGATTCGCCAGATATTCCTTTGAATGTTTCGCGTTCTGGATTACAAGCAGATAGTAACGTAAAGAAAATATCGAATTATATCACAAGAAAAGTAGCTGATAAATTGAAAGGTTTATTCAATGAAAATCGTGAAGATTTTGAGAAAAAATGGAACGATATCAAAATAGTTTTAGAATACGGAATGTTATCTGAACCAAAATTCTACGAAAAAGCAGGCGATTTTGTTTTATATCCTTCAGTTGATGATAAATATTATACTTTATCAGAATTGAAAGAAGCCATTACTCCAAATCAAACTGACAAAAACGGAAAATTAGTAGTTTTATATGCTTCTAATAAAGATACGCAACATGGTTATGTAGAAATTGCAAAAGAAAAAGGATATGAAGTTTTATTTTTAGATTCTCCAATTGTTTCGCATTTGATTCAAAAATTAGAATCTGATAACGAAAACCTAACTTTTGTTCGTGTAGATTCTGACCATATTGACAAATTGATTCAAAAAGAAGAAACTCAAATTTCTAAATTATCGGAAGATGAGGCTACTAATTTGAAAACGGTTTTAGAGGAAATTGTTCCAAAAACTAACTATTCTGTTCAATTAGAACCAATGGATAGTTCGGCGGCACCATTCATGATTACGCAACCAGAATTCATGAGAAGAATGAAAGAAATGAGTCAAACTGGCGGTGGCGGAATGTTCGGAATGGGTAATTTCCCAGAAATGTATAATTTGGTTGTAAATACGAATTCTGAATTAGCAACAACTATCTTAAACACCTCTGACAAATCAGCTCAAGAAAGTTTGGTAAAACAAGCTCTTGATTTAGCCAAAATCTCACAAGGATTACTGAAAGGTGAAGAATTAACTGCTTTTGTGAAAAGAAGTTTTGAGTTGATTAAGTAAGAAAACAGAATATAGAATATATAGAAGAGACCTGTGAGTGAAAACTTGCAGGTTTTTTTTGTAAATTTGAATAAAAAGCATCTCATGAATTTCACACTTCGTCCCTGGCAAATTTCTGATGTTGAAAGTTTAGCAAAATATGCTAACAATGTAAATTTGACAACCTTTTTTACTAATCGTTTTCCAATTCCTTACTCAGAAAATGATGCTAAAAATTTTATCGAAATAGCTTTAAAAGACCAGCTCATACTAAAATATGCAATTGAAATAAATGGCGAAGCCGTGGGCGGAATTGACTTTCATCCACAAGCAGATATTTTATGTAAAAACATTGAAATTGGTTATTGGATTGGTGAACCATTTTGGGGAAAAGGAATAATGACAGAAGTTGTAAAGCAAATCATACCAATTGGATTTGATCGTTTTGATGTTACTCGGATTTATGCTAAATGCTTTGGAAAAAATATTGGTTCACAAAAAGTTTTAGAAAACGCAGGTTTCAAACTTGAAGCTCGATTTGAGAATATCATTTACAAATACGATGCTTTTCAAGATGAACTCATTTATGGTGTAAGACGATAATTATTCCCTAACTTCGTACTTCGTAAATCTAACTTCAAACTTTAAAAATGAACCTATCCATAGAAACTCCAGCATTATTATTTTCTGCAACTTCGTTAATACTTTTGGCTTACACCAATCGATTTTTAACCATTGCACAAATCGTTCGAGGCTTGAAGAAAACCTACGATGAAAAAGAGAACAAAAGCATTTTGATAGAAATCAAAAACCTCAACTTGCGATTAACCTTAATTAGATATATGCAACTTTTTGGTGTATTGAGTTTGTTTCTTTCCGTATTCGGAATGTTAGTTTTGTTTATGGAATGGAAGCTTGTTGGTATATATATTTTTGGTGCAAGCTTGCTTAGTTTGCTTATTTCACTTGGCATCTCTTTTTGGGAAATTAGTATTTCTGTCAAAGCTTTACGTGTCCACTTAAGTGATTTAATTGATGATGAAATTGCAAAAGATTAATTATCAAAACGTTAATTTTAATTATATCTCCTTAAAATCCCTATTTGTAGGGATTTTTTTTATAATTTAATACCAGAATTTTGAACTATTAAACCCTTAAAACTAAAAAATATGAGAAGAGTATACGAAACTTGTGGAGAATTTAATTTAAAAAATCTTACAGCAACTGCAAAAACAACTTTACCTGATTCAAAAGGATTGATTTGTAAATATGTAAAATATTATAATATTTCCACAGAGACAAATTATGCTGTTTTTGCTGTTATGGTTGATAATAGTGGAAATTTTGATTTGAGACAGAGTCCAGATCCAAGTATTGATGTTATAGTCGCTCCACAACCTATTGATTTACAAAACATTGACCACAAATTCTCGCGAAGAGATTTTAAAAATTTAAAAGCTACTGATGAAATATATTTTTTCTGTTGGCATGATTCAACTTTTGATGAGGGAATTCTAAGATTTTTACAAAACCAAGAAATTGAACCCTCAGCTTTATTAACAGCATTTCAGAATGAAAATTCTATTGAAGAAAATCTAATAGTGAGAAGTATTTTAAGACCATTACAACCAAAAGTAGGAAATGGTGGGATTCTAACAGTTAATGGTTCTTGCTAAATGACATTAAAAAAAATCAAAATATTTTTTATAAAAGCAGCACTTTTGTTTAGTGTTGCTTTTACTTATTCGCAATCAAACGCTTTAAAAAAACTTGAATTACAAATAAAAAATCAGGATTTTGAACAAGCAAAAATTATTAATGAAAAAATAAATACAAAAAAGTTCAATGCTTTTGAACTTGCACAATACAACTATTTATTAGCCATTATAAACGTTCAAGAAAACAAAGACGACTTGGCTTTCAATCACTACATTGAGTCAAAAAAACTATTTAAATCAATTGATAGCGTTGATAAAGTTGCTAAAATTAACATTGAAATTGTTTCGCTTTTATTAGCAATTAATAGAAATAAAGTTGATTATAAAAAGTTTTTAAAAGAGTATAATGATTATGCTGAACAGAAAAAAGATCCGAAAATATTAACGGAGTTTTATATTCAAATTGGAAAGTCATTTTATGATACCATTCCAAAAACGGCATTAGAATATTTCAAAAAAGCAGAAAAAGAAAATCTAAAAATAAATGATGAAATTACCCATGTCAGAATTCTTCAAAACATAGGAGCTACTTTTTCACATGATAGAATAAACAAAATTGACTCTGCTCTTTACTCCTATCAAAAAGCTTTAAAAATTTTAAGAAAAAATCAAAAGAATAGTAATCAACAAAAAATTACAGGATTTTTCTTCAACATTTATACAAACACAGGACTAGCATATAGTAAAAAAAAGGATTTTGAAAAGGCACTTTATTATTTTAACAAAGCAGATTCTATTCCGCTGAAAGATTATTTAAATAAAAATAAAGAAATTTTATATGGCTACTTATCCGATTTATATAAAGAAAAAGGAGACTACATAAAATGTATTGAATACATCGAAAAACAAAAAGTTCTAACTAATACATTGAATGAAAATGAGCAAAAAATTGCTATTACAGAAATTGATACAAAGTACAAAACTGAAGAAACAAAACTTCAAAATCTAACCCTAAAAAACAAGCTTAAAACCAACAAAGTAATACAATTTATAGGGCTAATTTTGTTGTTAACAATCACAACAATAGGAGTTCTAGCTTACAAAAACGTTTCAAAAAAGAAAACCATTGCCGAGCAAGAAAAACTTATCCAAACACAAAAACTTGAAACTTCATTAAAAGAACAAGAACTCCATGAAATTGATATAATGCTTGAGAGTCAGGAAAAAGAACGCCAAAGAATAGCAAATGAATTACATGATAATCTAGGTAGTTTATTAGCAACTTTAAAGTTCAATTTTCAAAACCTTAAACGCCAAAAAGAAGTTGTGGAAGACAAAGAAAATCAATTGTTTGAAAAAACTGATTCACTCATTGATGAAGCTTATCAGGAAGTAAGAAATATTTCACACCTAAAAAACCTTGGAGTTATTGGAAGTCATGGTTTGGAAATTGCCGTAAAAAAAATGGCAGAAAAAATGAGTATTCTTAAAAAGTTGACCATAAACGTAATTCCATTCGGAGTAAACGAAAGATTGGAAAATCAAAAGGAAATAACAATTTTTAGAATGATTCAAGAATTGTGCACCAATATCATCAAACATTCTCATGCCACAGAAGTTAATATTTATCTTACACAGCATAACAAAACAGACATCAACATCATCATTGAAGACAATGGTAGAGGATTTGACATCAAAACAATAGTTTCTAAAGACGGAATTGGTCTTAAAAGTATAGAAAAAAAAGTAGAACAAATGGGTGGAACTTTCACCATAGATTCAGTAATAAATAAAGGAACAACCATAATTATAGACCTACCAATATGATAACATTAGTAATTGCAGAAGATCATCAAGCTCTAATTGATGGCATCCGTTCTTTTTTGGAATATGAAGAAGATATTACCGTTTTGGGTGAAGCAAATGATGGTGAAATGTTAATCGATTTGGTTAGAAAAAAGCAACCACAAATTGTTTTAACCGATATAAGAATGCCCAAATGCGATGGAATTTGTGCTACAAAAACAATAAAGAAAGAGTTTCCAAATACCAAGATAATTGCTTTTAGCATGTTTGACCAAGCAGAAGCTATTCATCAAATGAAAGATGCTGGTGCATCGGGCTATATCATGAAGAATTCTTCACTTAAAAAAGTTTTAGAAGCCATAAGAATTGTAGCTAAAAATGGAGACTATTTTGATGATTCCATAACAACTACAGATTTAACAAGCAAAGAAGAAATTGTTTTAAGCACAAGAGAAAAAGAAATACTACGCCTAATAGGTGAAGGGAAAACTTCTCAAGAAATTGCTGATATTCTATTCATTGGTAAAAGCACTGTTGACACGCACAGAAAAAATATTCTGAAGAAAATGAATATTCAGGGAAAAACGGATTTAATAAGATTTGCCGTTGAAAGAAAATATGATTTTTAGAAAATATTATTACGTTAAAAAATTAAAAATAGCATTTCATAAACTAAAAAGGCTATTTCATAAAAAAAATAAATATCTCTCAATTTTTGACTTACCTTACAAAGAAATAAAACTAAAAAATGATAACTTTCACTAAAGACGATTTATTTTATTCAGACTATGAATGGTCGTCCTATATGCCATCTGATTCTAAAATTTCTGGTAAAATAGATGAAACCCGATTTAATAAAAATCAAGGTATGGAAGTGTTGTATCTTATCAACAAGCTAGTCGATTTGTGGGATTTTAGTAAAATTGAAAGTTGTATTAAAATTGAACGTTGCATTAGAGAAAAACTACCTCCTAAAATAACCAAACAAGAAGAAGTAGCAACATGGATACAGTTAAATTGGAAAACTATTGAATTAAAAAAAAATAAAAAAAATTAAACCTTTTATCAATTTCATAGTCTTATGCATAAACTTATTTGATTATGAAAAAAATAACCACACTTTTACTTATCCTTCTTGCAACATCTGTAGGATTTAGTCAAGAAGACGAAAGACCAGATAATACTGGCGACAACTTCAGCTTAGAAGGTGCTTTGGCATTATTCAAAAAATCAAACTCTTTAGAAGAATTTGAAAAATTACTCAACGAAGAAAATAACAATGTAAATAACCTTGATTTAAATGATGATAATGATATTGATTACATTATGGTGGACGACATTCGTGAAGGTGATACACATGTAATCGTTTTGAGTACTTATGTAAACGATAAAGAAAAACAAGACATCGCCATAATTGGAATTGAAAAAACTGGAAATGAAAGTGCAACGCTTCAAATTGAAGGCGATGCTGATTTATACGCAGAAAATACTTTTGTAGAGCCAAATGAAGTTGTAGAATCTTCAACTGGTGGAAAAGGTGGACCAAGTGTTAGCGAATTATACACTAAACAAGTTATTGTAAATGTTTGGTTTTGGCCAAGTGTAAGATTTCTTTACGCTCCAACCTATGTAGTATGGCATTCTCCTTGGAGATGGAGTTTTTACCCAAAATGGTGGAAACCATGGCGTCCTTATAAATATCATGTTTTTTATAACAGATGTGCTCCTCATAGAGTTTACTACCATCGCGTTCCTGCAAGAAGAGTTATTTTAGCTCACAAAATGTATGCACCAAGAAGAAATCATTCAACCGTGGTGGTTCATAACAATAGAAGAACCACTGTAGTTAGAAACAACAACCGTAATACAACAGTTGTACCTAAAAATACAAGAGGAAATGTAAAAACTGTAAGAGTAAAAAAAACAAATCCAAAAAGAGTTAGAACTTCTGGAGGAAGAAGATAAAGGTTAGTTAGTTTGATAAATGTTTGAATTAATCTCATGAATTTTTTTCATGGGATTTTTTTATTCAATAATCCAAAGTAAAACTGGCTTTTTTGTTTGCTTCAATTTAGCATCCAATTTCCTCATAAATGCATCAGAAACTGCAGGACAACCCCAACTTAAAGGTGAAACTTTAGGATATATTTCTTCATTAGAAACAGCATTCCAAGAATGTAAAACCACTACCCTTTTCACAGCATTTTCATTGGTTTTTTCTAATCCATGCAACCAATATTTTACATTTATTCCCCAAGAACTATAATCTCTCTTTCCTATTTTATACTTGCCTTTCATGGAACAATGACTATCGGTTTTATTACTAAACTTTGCCTTTTCCCATTTATCTAGATTTTCTTCAAATTGATCGCAACTTCCATGCGTTACCAAGTTTTTATCAGAAATTTTATTTTCCTTGAAATCATATACAAAAAATCGATTCTTTCCAGGATGAATACTTAAATCCAAAAGAAAATAGTACTCTTCATTAAATCCGTTCTTCTTACAATATTCTAAGGCTTCTGAATTATTCGATTTATAATCTTTTGTTGATGTTTCAACTTTGGCATTGTTACAACAAATAAAACCTAAACATAGAATAAGGAAAATGTTTTTCATGAAGAAGATAATTTAATTCTTATTCTCAACGTTAAAATTTGATTTATATTTAAACCTTTTGTGTTAAATAAAGTCTAAATTTATATTTCAATTTTTTGATTATGAACAAAAGCAATCTTTGGTCTCTGCGATTAGGCTTTTCAGGAAAGCAAGCGCAACTTATAGAAGAATTAGGATTTGAAAAATTTCTAAATCAATCGTATGCAACTACATTCGAAAAAAAACTTCCAACATTTCTTGATGACGAGCCTAAAACCATTGCGGAGTTAAAAGAACTTCGTCAATCGATTAAAAACGGAACTGCAGATGACCAAAAGAAAGTTATTAAAAAGCAAATAAAAAATGCTACCGAATTAAAAAAATGGTGGATTGATAAATTTCTAACAGAAAAATTTCCGCTGAGAGAAAAGATGACCTGCTTTTGGCACAACCATTTTGTAGCAACTTCACAAAAAGTAAAATCTACCTATTGGATTTACCAACACAATATGATTTTGCGTGAAAATGCTTTTGGAAACTTTAAAGAACTTACCAAACTGATTGTAAAATCGAATGCAATGGTTCGTTATTTGGATAATGTTGACAATCGAAAAGATAAAATCAATGAGAATTTAAGTAGAGAGCTTTTAGAACTTTTCACTATCGGAATTGGAAATTATACTGAAAACGATATTAAAGAAGGTGCAAAAGCATTAGCTGGATTAAATCTTGGCGAAGAAAGCGCTGTTTACAGAAGATTTTTAGAAGACAATTCCACAAAAACCTATTTCGGAAAAAAAGGAAATTTTAAAGCTGATGATTTAGTTGACATTATTTTTGAACAAAAAAATACGCCTTATTTAATTACAAGAAAAATACTAAAATGGTTTATTTATGATAATCCATCAGAAGATTTAGTAGTTTATTATGGCGATTATTTCAGAAAAATGAATTTTGAAATCAAGCCACTTTTGACTAAGATTTTTACAGAAGAATATGCAAAAGAGAATTCTGGAAGCAAAATAAAAGATCCGTTAACTTATCTATTTCAACTCACAGACGAGCTAAATATTACAAATTCAAATAGTAATTTAATTAGTTTTTTCTTGAAACAACAAGGAATGGATTTATTCAATCAACCTAATGTAAAAGGTTGGGATGGAGGAAATTCATGGTTAACTTCTCAAATTTATTTACAAAGAAACAATGCCAGTGATTTGCTTTGCAATGGAAGAAATATAAGTAGAAAAGTATTTGACAAAATTCCTGAAGAAGGTGACGAACCAGAAATTAAGTTAGAAAAAATCAACGTCAGCATAGATTTTAATAAAAATGGAAATAACAAACAGATAATTTCAGAATTGTCAAACAGATTGCTTTTTCGAGTAGATGAAAATTTGCAAAAAGACATGGAAAATTTACTCAAATACGATTTTGATGCCAAAGATGACAATGCCAATTACGCCGTTCTAAGACTATTCAATTACATTACAAAAACTCCTGAATACCAACTGATTTAAAGCAAAAATTATGAACAGAAGAAATTTTTTATCGCTAACAGGAACGTTCACTGGAGGAATGCTTTTGCTTCCTGATTTTTTACATGCTTTTGGTTCTCAAAATAATTTGGTTATTGGAGAACAATGCTTGGTTTTTATTCAATTAAATGGTGGAAACGATGGATTGAATACCTTTATTCCATACGAGAACCCTTTATATTATGACCTTCGAACTAAAATTGCCATCAATAAAAATGATGTAATTGGAAAAAATAAAGGAATGGCTTTTCATCCGGCTTTGAAAGATTTTGCTCAAATGCAACAAAACGGAGATTTGTCAGTAATTCAAAATGTAGGTTATCCAGAACCTATTCGTTCGCATTTTAGAAGTCAGGAAATTTGGCAAACAGCTACCGATTCTAATAAATATTTGAACGAAGGTTGGTTAGGTAGATACTTAGATTTGCAATGTAAAGAACACCAACCAACAGCTGGAATTAATTTAGATTCTATTGACAATTTAGCTTTAAAAGGTGTTGAACCCAATTCAATCACAGTAAAAGATCCAAACCGATTTAAAATTAGAAGCGAAAAAGAAGAAAATGTAAAATTATCTGACAATCCGCAATTGGATTTTGTTAGAAAAATTGCCAACTCAGTTACAGAAGGTTCTGATGATATTCAAAAAGCTTTAGGAAAATCAACATCCGAAATTAGTTATCCTAAAACTGGTTTGGCAAAAAATTTAGAATGGATTGCCCGATTAGTTAAAGGAAATTTGAATTCAAAAGTATATTATACTTCGCTTGGAGGATTTGACACACACGACAATCAATTGGACATTCACAAAAGAAAATTAACCGAATTGAACGATGCCATTTTTAGTTTTTATACCGATTTGAAAAAAGCGCAATTACTACAAAATGCGACAATAGTAGTCTTTTCAGAATTTGGAAGAAGAGTCAAAGACAATGGTAATGGAACCGATCACGGAACTGCAGCACCAATGTTTGTTATTGGAGGAAACAACAAATCTAAAATAATAGGAAACAATCCAAATTTATCTGATTTAGACAATGGCGATTTGAAACATCAAATTGATTTTAGAAGTGTTTATGCAACATTGTTACAACAAAAAATGTCTTTTGATTACACTAAAATTGGTATCAACAATAAACCTCTCGAAGGATTATTCTAAACTTTAAGTAGATAAACTTTTGAACTCATTAACAAAGGACTATCTTTGTCGGCTTTTTAAAAAATAAAAAATGTTAAAGAATAGTGTCCTTAAAGGTGTGATTTTAGTAGGTCTTGGTGCGTCAAGTTACGGAATGCTAGCCACTTTTGTAAAACTTGCTTATCAAGAAAATTATACAACAGCTGAAGTTACCATATCGCAATTCATTTACGGAATTCTCGGAATGCTATTGATTAATGCCTTTCAAAAATCGACTTCTAAAACTGCCGTTGAAAAAGCAACTCCAAAGAACATTTTTCAGTTAATGTTGGCTGGAACTTCGCTAGGTATGACAAGTGTTTTCTACTATTTATGTGTACGATATATTGATGTTTCAATCGCAATTGTTTTATTGATGCAAACCGTTTGGATGGGCGTTTTATTAGAATGGTTTCTTGAAAAAAGAAAACCTTCTACACAAAAAACCATCGCTGTATTAATAGTTCTAGTAGGAACCATATTAGCTACAAACATTTTAAATAGCAAAGTAGCCATAGACTGGAGAGGAATTTTTTGGGGATTACTAGCTGCTGCTTCATTTACAACAACAATGTTTACAGCTAATAGAATTGCTTTAGGAATTTCATCTGCGCAAAGAAGTTTATATATGTTATTGGGCGGAGCGGTCATCGTTTTTGGATTTGCATTGTTTACACAAAATACACCTTTCAATTTTGATATTTTCTTAAAATGGGGAATCTTCTTAGCCTTATTCGGCACCATTATTCCTCCTATTCTTATGAATGCTGGATTTCCTATTACAGGAATTGGTCTAGGCAGTATTGTTTCTGCACTCGAACTGCCTGTTTCTGTGCTAATGGCCTATATTATATTAAGTGAAAAAGTGGTTTTTATTCAATGGATTGGTATAATTTTAATCATTATTGCCATTATTATTATGAATATAAAATCTAATTTTTTGTCAAAAAACCAATAAGTTTGTCAAACTAATTCTACAAGTTCATTTTTTTTGTTAATTTTTATTTATATTCGTAAAACAAAACAACAAACTAAATGGACAAACCTTGGCACCTTTATGTCATGGCAGTGTTTTACATACTCGCCGGAATCAATCATTTTAGAAAACCTGATGTATATTATAAAATAATTCCTCCTTTCCTAACAAATAAAAAATTCATAAACGAAATATCCGGTTTGTTAGAAATAATGTTTGGTATTTACTTATGTATTCCTATCTTTTCAAATTTAGCAGCAATCTCAATTGTAATATTATTAGTATTACTTTTTCCAGCCAACATTTACATGTTGATTAACGAAAAAGCAAGTTTAGGCTTTCCTAAATGGATATTATATCTCAGATTACCAATACAATTCATCCTTATGTATTGGGCTAGTCAATACGCAGATTTTACAAGAATTATTTAAAAACTATTATTAACTAAATTATACTATTATGAAAAAACTATTAGCAGAATTTTTTGGAACTTATTGGCTTGTTTTTGGCGGATGCGGTAGCGCATTATTTGCAGCAGGATACGTAACTCCTACTGGTGTCCATTTAGGAATTGGATTCTTAGGTGTAGCTCTAGCATTTGGACTTACTGTGTTAACAATGGCTTATGCTGTTGGTCATATTTCTGGCGGACATTTCAATCCTGCAGTTTCTTTTGGTCTATGGGCAAGCGGAAGATTTTCTGCAAAAGACTTACTACCTTATATAGTTGCACAATGTGTTGGAGCTATAGCATCTGCTGGATCACTTTTTTATATTTGGTCAGGCAAAACTGGAAATGTTATTGATAATACTAGCGCAGGAGCATTTGCTTCTAATGGTTTTGGGAAGTTTTCTCCAGATGGATACTCAATGATTTCATGCTTTACTGCCGAATTTTTGTTAACTATGTTTTTCTTATTAGTAATTCTTGGAGCAACAGATAAATTTGCTAACGGAAAATTTGCTGGAATTGCTATTGGTTTAGCTTTAACCCTAATTCACTTAATTAGTATTCCAATTACTAATACTTCTGTAAATCCTGCTCGTTCTCTATCTCAAGCATTATTTACTCAAGGCGAACCATTAGGACAAGTATGGTTGTTTTGGGTAGCTCCAATATTAGGAGCCATTGTTGGAGGACTTGTATATAAAAATCTTCTTCAAAAAGCAGATAACGAATAATTAATTCATCTTAATTAAATTGAAACGGCGGAAAATATTCCGTCGTTTTTTTTTATTTTTGAAAGATGAATTCATTATTTCCTTCCGAAAAAATAACCTTTGATTTACCAAACGCAGAAATTGAGTATTACCCTAATTTCTTTGATGCAGAAAAATCCAAAATGCTTTTTGAAAAAATGCTAAATGAGATTCCATGGCAACAAGACAACATTACTGTTTTTGGCAAAACACACCCACAACCTAGATTAACTTGTCTTTTTGGAAACGAAGGTAAGCCTTACTCCTATTCCAATATTGTGATGCAACCTCATCATTGGAATCCATTATTGATGTTTATTAAAAATGAAATTGAAGAAGCGTGTTTAGAAAATTTCACAACCGTACTACTCAATTTGTATCGAGACGGCAAAGATAGTAACGGATGGCACGCCGATAATGAAAAGGAATTAGGACGAAATCCAGTAATTGCATCAGTAAGTTTTGGTGCCGAACGAAGTTTTCACTTGCAACACAACACTATCACTGATGCTAAACTAAAAATTACCTTGGAAAATGGAAGTTTACTTCTAATGAAAGGAGAAACACAACATTTTTGGAAACATCAAATTCCAAAAACAGCCAAATCTATTGCACCAAGAATTAATTTAACCTTTCGTATTATCAAATAAAATTTTGATTATTTTTGATAAAAATCAAATTACAATGAATGACATAATACATTACTTTGAAAGCATTCCCTCTTTACATAGAGCTTTAATTCTTGCTGGTGGAATTGCTATATTTTGGTTGATTGAAAGTGCAATTCCTTTTTTTAAATTTCAATATAATAAATGGCAACATGCCGGAATTAATATCTTTTTCACAATAACTACAATTATTGTAAATTTTGCATTAGCTTTTATTTTATTAAGAACTGCTGATTATGCAACAATAAATGAATTTGGAATTTTAAACTGGTTGCCAAAGATGAATCCAATAGCTTTTACTGTAGTTGGAATACTTTTATTGGATTTTATTGGAGCTTATTTGGCACATTTTACTGAACACAAAGTAAAATTATTGTGGAGATTTCATTTAATTCATCATTCAGATACTTATATAGATACTACATCAGGAAATCGTCATCATCCTGGAGAAAGTGTAATTCGATTTGTTTTTACAACTTTAGGAGTTCTTATTGTAGGTAGTCCAATGTGGATGGTCTTTATGTACCAAACACTATCAGTTGTTGCAACTCAATTCACACATGCTAATATTTGTTTGCCAAAAAAATTAGATAAACTCATGAGTTACCTATTAGTTTCACCAGATATGCATAAAATTCATCATCATTACAAACTTCCATATACTGATAGTAATTACGGAAATATCTTCTCTATTTGGGATAGAATTTTTGGGACATTTAGCTATATGGAAAGAGAAACTATCATTTATGGAGTTGACACACACATGGATCCAAATGAGAATAATAAACTTGTTAGTTTGTTGAAAATTCCATTTCAGAAAACTCGTATACCACAAGAAGAATAAAATTTTTATAAACAAATTAAAAAGTAATTATTTTTTTTCTTAATATTGGTATATAAATTGATTGATAAAAAAGAACTAACATTAAAATTGTGCTTTTCGACTAATGAAAAAAAGTAAAAGAGTAGAACTTGACGACGAACAATTAGAGCGAGTTGTAAGTATGGCTCAAGAGGAGAGAAAACCTTTTGAAGTATTAAAAGCTGAATTTGGAATAACCGAAAATGAGGTTACCGAATTGATGCGAAAAAGATTATCCAAAGACAATTTTGAACTTTGGAAGAAAAAAGTTGCAGCAAGTAAACCAAAGCCAAAACCAATGGTTGATGATGACTTTGACGATTTAGATGGCAAATATTATATGAAAAATAAATTTGATTAAATATAATCAGATAACCTCCAAGCGATAAGAAATTATCGCTTTTTTTATTTTACAACATTCTTTATTTACTGGTTCAAAAAACATTTTAATAAATTTATTTAAAATAAATATTAATTTTATTAATTTTTAATTAAATATTATTTAATTTTGTTTATTATAATTTCAATTTTATGCAACCAAAACTTCCAGTTCAATGTCCAAGTTGTGAAAGTTCTCTTTCAGTAACACAATTAAGTTGTAGCAATTGCACTACATCTGTTTCAGGTAATTATTCCCTTCCATTACTGCTTCAAATTACAGAAGAAGAACAGAATTTTATCTTACAATTTTTTCTAACCAGCGGTAGTTTAAAAGAAATGGCTACTCAAATGGGAAATAGTTATCCAACTGTAAGAAACAAATTGGATGATATTATCAACAAAATAAATCACTTAAAATCCAAACAATAAGTATGAAAAAAATAATATTTAATCCTTTTCAAAACTATTCGGAAAAGCAATTAATAACATTTGGAATTTTAGCAGGTATCATCGGATGCTTTCTAGCACTTGCGTTTAATGGACGATTCGATGGTGTTCTTGATTTACATTTTATAGAAAAAACATCTATTGCAACAACAGCAATTGATTTAACAATAAATATATTTATTCTATCAGCACTTTTATTTCTTGTTGACAAAATAGTAAATAAAAAAACACGCTTTATTGACATCATAGCAACAAGTCTAATTGCAAAAATTCCTTTTTACTTCCTATTATTTTTCAATGTAAACAACAAAATGTATTTGGTTACTGAAAAACTAATAAATATGGTTTCAAAAAACAAACAAATCAATATTGAAAATTCAGAAATGGTTTTACTTGTATTTTCAGGGATTGCAACATTTACCTGCTTAATTTGGTCAGTAATCCTTCTTTTCAATGGATTCAAAACTGCAACCAACTCAAAAGAAGCAAAACATATTTTACTTTTTGCTTTAGCAATAATTCTAGCTGAAGTGATATCAAAAATTATAATACTAAAACTAAACTATTAGATAAAATGAAAAAAGCATCAATAACAATCGTTATATTCTTCTTGTCGTTAACAACTTTCGGACAAGACATTACAGGTAAATGGTATGGATTATTAAAAGTTCCTGGAGCTCAATTACCTATTGAAATTAATGTTACCAAAACTGAGAATGGTTATAAATCAACTATGGATAGCCCAGAGCAAAAAGCATTTGACATACCAATTCCATCAACAAGTTTTGAAAATGGCACCTTCAAGTTTGCTATTCCTGCAGGTAGAATAGAATATGAAGGAACTTTTGAAAACAATAAAATAAAAGGAATTTTCAAACAAGTTGGACAAAGTTTCCCAATGGAATTATCTAGAGAAAAAGTGGTAAAAGTGGCTTTGGTTAGACCTCAAGAACCAAAAAAACCTTATCCTTACTATACTGAAGAAGTTACTTTTGAAAACAAAAAAGACGGTGTAACACTTGCTGGAACTTTAACACTACCTAGCAAAGAAGGAAACTTTCCAGTAGTAATACTAATTACAGGAAGTAGTCCACAAAATCGTGATGAAGAACTTCTTGGGCATAAACCTTTTTTAGTAATTTCAGATTATTTAACTAGAAACGGAATTGGTGTTTTACGATACGACGACAGAGGAACTGCTTCATCTAAAGGAAATTATGCCACTTCAACAACTTTAGACTTTTCTTATGATACAGAAGCAGCAGTAAACTATTTACTTAGTAGAAAAGAAATAAACAAAAAAAGTATTGGTCTTATAGGTCATAGTGAAGGAGGCGTTGTAGCTCCAATGGTAGCTAGTAGAAATAAGAATGTAAGTTTTATAGTATTACTTGCAGGAACTGGATTGAGAGGCGATAAACTACTTTTATTACAACAAGAATTAATTTCAAGAGCTGATGGTGCAACTGAAGAAAACATAAATGAGGCCAAAATTTTCAATGAAAAAATATTTGATTTAATAATTAAATCGACTGATGATTCTATACTAAATGCTGATTTAACCAATCTTTTTGAAGAGGCAATTAGTAAAACTCCTGACGTAAAATATCCTGAAGGAATGACTAAAGATCAATACATTAAATTTCAAATAAATCAATATACAGATACGTGGATAAAATATTTTATAAGACTAGATCCAAGTATTGCATTAGAAAAAGTAAAATGTCCAGTTCTTGCACTTAATGGATTAAAAGATTTGCAAGTTCCAGCAAAAGAAAATTTGGAAGCCATAAAAAATGCCTTAGCTAAAGCAAAAAACAAAAAAGTTACAATCAAAGAACTTCCTAATCTAAATCACTTGTTTCAAGAATGCACAACAGGTGCTCCAAGTGAATATGATAAAATTGAACAAACTATTTCACCAATAGCTTTGACTGAAATATTAAATTGGATAAAAATTCAGGTGAAATAATTTAAATACTTTGTAACAAATCTAGTAGATTAGCTACCTATTGTTAGAAATTTTGATACTTTATGAAAAAAATAATCCTATCCTTAGCTGTTGTTACTTTACTTTTTGGTTGTAAACCAACTTCGACAGCAGTTTCTTCTGAAAAATCTGAAGTTGTAGTAAGCATTAACTTAAACGACGTAAAAGATGATAAACTTTTAGTTTCTATTAGTGCACCAACTATTACAACTGATGAAGTTGTTTATCACCTACCAAAAATAATTCCAGGAACATATTCAGAGGATGATTATGGGAAATTTATTGATGAAATGAAAGCCTATGATGCCAAAGGAAATGCCTTGCAAGTTGAAAAACTAAGCACTAATTCTTGGACTATCAAAGAGGCAAAAAAATTAGATAAAATCACCTATTTAGTGAATGATACTTTTGATGTAGAAAGTGGAAGCGGATTTGGTAGTGGGATTTTCTCACCAGCTGGTACAAACATCTTGGAAGGTAAAAATTTCATGCTAAACAATCATGGATTTGTAGGTTATTTCGAAGATAAAAAAGATTTGACTTATAAATTAAACATTACCCATTCTGAAAATCTTTTTGGAGCTACCTCATTAGTGGATTCTGATAGCAGTAATTTATCAGATACTTTTGTTGTTTCTAGATATAATGACTTAGTAGACAACCCTATAATGTATTCTAAACCAGATTATATTACTTTCAATGTAGACGGAATGGAAATCCTTTTTAGCGTTTATTCACCAAATGATAAACACACAGCTAAAGCACTTTCTGCTGATTTAGAAAAATGTATGCGTGCTCAAAAGAAATTTTTAGGAGCTGTAAATAGTAATAAAAAATATACTGTCCTTCTTTATCTTTCTGAAATGAAAAAGACTGATGCAAAAGGTTTTGGAGCATTAGAACACAATAATTCTACAACAGTAGTTTTTCCAGAAATGATGCCAACTGGCGCCTTGGGAAAACAAATCATTGATGTAGTATCTCACGAATTCTTCCACATTGTAACACCACTTGGAGTTCACTCTAATGAAATTCATTACTTCGATTTTAATTCACCTAAAATGTCACAACATTTATGGATGTATGAAGGTGTAACAGAATATTTTGCAAATTTATTTCAAGTAAACCAAGGTTTAATTACTGAAGATGCATTTTATAAAAGAATGGATGATAAAATAAGAGGTGCAAAACGTATGAATGATACTATGCCTTTTACAACCATGAGTCAGAATGTTCTTGTTGAACCATACAAAAGTCAATATTTAAATGTTTATGAAAAAGGAGCCTTAATTGGAATGTGCATAGACATCATAATTCGTGAAAAAAGTAATGGACAAAGAGGAATCTTAGATATGATGCAAAAACTTACTAATGAATTTGGTCCAACAAAACCATTTAATGACAATGAACTTTTTGCTAGAATAACCGAAATGACTTATCCAGAAGTAGGTGAATTTTTAAACACTTATGTGGCTGGTCCTACTCCAATTCCATATGAAGTTTATTTTGCTAAAGTTGGAATTGCAAAAGGAAAAATTAAAAAAGCTGTAAATCCATTTTTAAACAGTTCTAAATCGGCTGGAATTTCTGGAAACCCAACAACTAAAGAAATCATAGTAAGAAACAACACCGAATTAAGCACTTTTATGACCAATATCGGATTGAAAGCTGATGATATTATTCTTTCTTTAAATGATACTAACTACAATCTTGATACACTATCAGAAATGATGACTGCTTCTCAAAACTGGAAAGATGGTGACAATGTAACAATAAAGGTAAAACGAAATGGTAAAGAGCAGACTTTAACTGGTAAAGCAATCTTGTCTTACCAAGAGTCTGAAGGCTATCAAGTAGTGGAACCAACAAAACAAACTTTAAAAGAAGCTTGGTTAAAAGGATAAACTTGAATATATCCATTTTTTAAATCCTCAATTTATGCAATAGATTGAGGATTTTTTTATTATTTTGCCGAAAATAAAATAAACCATGCAAAAAATAATTATTGCTTTACTAGCGCTTGTAGTAATCACTTCATGTTCTGAAAAAAAATCGGACAAAAACCTTCAGATAACTGGAAATATAAAAGGTTTAAAAAAAGGAACCTTATACATTCAAAGAATCAAAGACACGACATTGGTAGCAATTGACACCATTATTATCGATGGCGATTCTCATTTTACAAGCGAAATGAATATTGATTCACCAGAAATGCTTTACCTTTTCTTAGATAGAGGAGTTTCAAATTCTGTTGATAACAATCTTCCGTTCTTTGTTGAACCAGGAAAAATTAATATTGAATCTTCACTAGAATTTTTTACTGCTGACGCCAAAATAACAGGTTCAAAAAATCAAGAGTTATATGACGAATATAAAAAAGTAGTATCACGTTATGTAGATGAAAATTTAGAATTAGTTGTAAAAAAATTAGATGCTTCTAAAAATAAAAACACTACAGAATTAGCCAAAATTCAAGTAGAACAAGATAATATATTAAAAAGAAAATATCTGTACACTACAAATTTTGCTGTTAATAATGCAAGTCATGCCGTTGCTCCTTACGTAGCCGTTGCAGAAATCTACGACATCAATTTAAAATATCTTGATACCATTCAAAAATCACTTACTCCAGAAATCTCAAAATCGCTTTACGGAAAAAAATTAAAACAACTAATTGAAGAAAGAAAGAAGTTAGAAACTAAATAAAAAAAATCCCGTTCAGTCGAACGGGATTTTTGTTTAGTAACAATTTTTATCTAAATGTTTTCTTACTCTTGTTGGATTTGTAAAATTACCAGAACAATCAGGAATTCCATGTGTTTCATTAACATTAGGTGTCGCAAGATTATCAACAGCCGCACCATTAAAAGGATAATAATAAGTATTAGTCCCTACAACATATTTTCTTTCAAATTTAGTTTGATATCCATCGCCATCATCATCTATATCTAACATATTGGGAATTCCATCACCATCTGTGTCATAAATCTCTACGGTACCATTTCCATCATAGTCATATCCTAAAAAAGGATTTTCTTTCCATCTTAATGTTACTGGAATAGAAGGATCTTGTTTTCTTTCATCTTTAGATAAAATTCCATCCCGATCATGATCTCGGTATCTTAATTCATATAATTTGAAACTAAAAATAATTGGAGAATATGACGGTATCGTACTTGTATTTGTGTTGTAATATGCTAAACCAGATGGTAAAAACATAACACCAGCACCAAAATCATTAAAAGTAATTGGATTTGGCCCTGGACTTGTTGTATAAGTACCTGTTTTAAAATTTGGAATTATGTGATTCCAACCAGTAATTACATCTTGTAAACCAAACCAAATAGGATTTGAAGCTTCATCAAATTGATCATCGGTTAATCTAATTCCTCTATAAGAAACGTGAATAGAATCAACTTGTGTTGGTCTTTTTCCATTTACAGCATCACCTTCTCTAAATTTAATAAAATATACTTTATACTCAATACCATCCTCTTTTACAAGAGTATCTTTAAGTGGATATTGTGTTTGAGTTCTTATAGATTGCTGAGTTCCACCAGTAGGAATTTCAGTAAAAGTCACATCAAAATTTGTTGCATCTACAGTCATGTAATGCGTATCTATATAGTCATCTATAGAATCAAGATCTGCTGCATACTGCTCTGCAAAATCTCTAATTGGAGTAACAGTAGGTTCATCTTCACGATCACAAGAAGTTAATAAACTACAAAATACTAAAGTGGTAAGTATTTTAAAAATATTTTTCATTATTAATCAATTTTAAGTGCGCAAGATACAATATTGATTTATTTTTGTAAACTATTTAACGTTGATTTTAGATATTTTTATGAGAGTAGATAAATACCTATGGTGTGTTCGATATTATAAAACCCGAAATATGGTTACAGAAGCTTGTAAAAAGAACCATATTACTGTGAATGGTCAAGTTGCCAAAGCATCTAAAGAGGTTTTCCCATCAGATAAAATTACCTTTAGAAAAGATCAAATAACCCATATAATTTCTGTTTTGGATGTTCCTGCCAATCGAGTTGGAGCAAAACTTGTTGATGTTTATCGAAAAGATGAAACTCCAGCCGAATCTTTTGCTCATTTAGAATTATTAAAATTATCAAAAGAACATTACCGAAAAACTGGAACTGGTCGACCAACCAAAAAAGACCGACGCGACTTAGACGATATAGAATTCAATACTGATATAGATGAAACTGAATAGTAACTATTGGGAAGAGCGCTATAAAAAAAACGAAATTGGTTGGGATGTTGGTACTATTTCAACTCCTTTAAAAGAATACATCGATCAAATTCAAGACAAATCTATCAAGATTTTAATTCCTGGCGCCGGAAATAGTCATGAATTTGATTACTTAATGGCTAATGGTTTTCAAAATGTTTTTGTATTAGATTTTGCACAATCACCTTTGGATAACATTCTTAAAAGAGTGCCGAATTGTAATCCAAATCAATTAATAAAATCAGATTTCTTTGAACATGAAAACAACTATGATTTAATTATTGAGCAAACTTTCTTTTGTGCCTTAGAACCTTCATTAAGAAAAGATTATGTTCAAAAAATGAAAGAATTATTAAATCCAAATGGAAAAATAGCAGGATTATTGTTTCAATTTCCATTAACCGAAGTTGGTCCGCCTTTTGGTGGTTCGAAAGAAGAATATAGTTCTTTATTTGAAAATGATTTTTATTTAAAAACATTAGAAACTGCACATAATTCTATAAAACCTAGAGAAGGAAACGAACTCTTTTTTATATTTACAAAAAAATAAAACCATGAGCCAAAATATCATTCTTTCGCATCAAGAAATTGAACATAAAATTAAGAGAATTGCTTATCAAATTTATGAAACTTTCGTAGAGGAAGAAAGCATTGTTTTGGCAGGAATAGCTTCCAATGGTTATGTTTTAGCTGAAAAATTGGCGGTTGCTTTACATACTATTTCACCAATAAAAGTGATTTTATGTGAAGTAAAAATTGATAAAACAAATCTAAATTCAGAAATAACTACCTCTATCTCAAAAGAAGAATATCAAAATAAAGGTATTGTTTTAGTTGATGATGTATTGAATTCAGGTTCAACGTTGATGTATGGCGTGAAACATTTCTTGGATGTTCCTTTAAAGAAATTCAAAACTGCGGTTTTAGTAGATAGAAATCATAAAAAATATCCTATCAAAGTTGATTTTAAAGGAATTTCGCTTTCAACATCTTCACATGAGCATGTTTCTGTGGTTTTTGAAGACAATAATAGTTTTGCCGAACTAAGTTAATAAACTTGCTATCTCAGCGACGATTTCATCAATATCTTTATCGTCTACATTTACCTTAAAAGTTGCTTGATTGTAGTAAAAACTTCTATCAAAAAGATGTTTTGCTATGAATTCTTTAAATTCATTATCATCCAAATTAGCTATCAAAGGACGCTTTTGTTTTCCTTTTAAAAGACGATTATATAATGTATCAATCGACGCTTTTAAATAGATTGAAACCACGTTTTCTCCATTTAATAATTCATGATTATTGAAATAACAAGGCGTTCCTCCACCGGTGCTTATGACGCTATTTTTCTCATCAGAAAGCAATTCCAAAAAAAGTTGGTGTTCTTGTTTTCTAAAAAACAATTCGCCTTTGGTAGAAAAAAGTGCTTCGATAGACATTTTGCATTTTTCTTCGATCATTTCATCCAATTCCACGACGGAAAATCCAATCTGTTGTGCTAATTTTTTAGACACAACCGACTTACCGCTTCCCATATAACCTATTAAAACAACTTTTTTCATAAAATAAAACCTTATAAATTAAGGCATTAAGAGATAATATTAAAAAAAGGTAAATTTAAAACAAAATTGCTTTGAAAAATAAATAATATCGCCTTATATTTGCACCCGCATTGAGGAAATGCAATGACTTGGTAGCTCAGTTGGTAGAGCACATCACTTTTAATGATGGGGTCCTGGGTTCGAGCCCCAGCCAGGTCACTTTTTTTTATAAAATTTCTTCAAGCAATGACTTGGTAGCTCAGTTGGTAGAGCACATCACTTTTAATGATGGGGTCCTGGGTTCGAGCCCCAGCCAGGTCACAAAATAAAGTCGAGCATTTTGCTTGGCTTTTTTTATTTACGGCTTCGTGGAGAAATTGGTAGACTTGCTACTTTGAGGTGGTAGTGCTGAAAGGCGTGTGGGTTCGAATCCCATCGAAGTCACAGATGAATGAAATTCCAAGTTAAAAGCTGAAAGCTCGCTTTCAAGTTTTTAATTTGGAATTTTATTTTTAATACATTTGATTTTAATTAATTAATTAATTAATTAATAGTAGCTGCTATATACAAGTTAGCAAACATTATGAAAAAACTGACATTGAACAACATTTTGTGGCTAATTGTACTAATTGTCATTGGTTTACAACTATACGATTATGTTTCTGATTCTATAAAAATTAAAAATTATAAATACGGAAAAAAATATAATGCAAATCGGGCAAGTTTTAAAATACCATTACTTACCGATGCAATTGAACCTTTACGGATGTATGTGGATGAAGATTATGGAATGATTTGGATAAATGAAAATAACGAAACAAGTGACAAAAAAAAATTGATCCATAAAATAAAAATAATTGAAGCGTCTAAAGAAAATGGTTGGATAAGCGAAAAGGATGTTTTTCTATTTTATAAAAATGAATCTTTAAACTATAATCTTGAAATTAACTCTAAAATTGAAAATGGCAAAGTAAATTTTGTGAGTTTTTTGAAAATAATAAAGAAAAAAACTAATAAGAATAAAGTCGACACCGAAAACAATAAAATGAATTTAAATATATCTCAATTAGACAGTTTGAGATTAGAATGGGGAATAAAATAACGTTTGCTAACACAGGTTTTATGCTATTGCTGCGCTTGGGCTTTTTTGGACGCTTGATATCTTATCTTTGTTCTTTCAATCATGTTTTTCTTTAAAAGTTTTTGGAATATTTTGGTTTGTGATAAAAACAGCTACTGACATAAAGCCTAAGAACATAAAAAACCTAAAAAAACCTCATTCCCAACCCAATTTCCCAAATAATTCCAAAATTTTATCATTTGTTTAATTTTTTTAGTACTTTTGTTTAACAAAAATATCAAAACAATGAACAGTGTTAAAAATACTTTCAGCATAAAAGACTTAGAAAACCTTTCAGGAATCAAGGCGCACACCATTAGAATATGGGAAAAACGATACAATGTTTTGGAACCAATGCGTACGGATACCAACATTCGTTTTTATGATTTGAATGCGTTGCAAAAACTTTTGAATATTACATTGTTGCACGATTATGGCTATAAAATTTCGAAAATTTCGAAAATGTCTCAAGAAAAAATTCCTGAATTAGTTCGCGATATTGTTTCTGCTAAAAGTGCTAAAAGTCATGCTATAAGTTCTTTTAAATTGGCTATGATGAATTTTGATCAAACGCTATTTTTCAATACTTACGACACTTTACTTTCTGAAAAATCATTTAGAGAAGTTTTCTTTGAAGTCTTCATTCCATTGATGGAAGAAATCGGATTTCTTTGGCAATCTGATACGATTACGCCAGCACACGAACATTTTATTAGTTATTTGATAAAATTAAAATTGCTTACTAATACCGAGAAAATTCAGACGCAACAACCAACCAAAGAGAACAGATTATTCGTACTTTATTTACCTATGAATGAAATTCATGAATTGGGATTGATGTACTTGAATTATGACATACTTTTGAACGGTTACAAAACCATTTACCTTGGCGAAAGCGTTCCTATGGAAAGTTTAAAAGATTTAAAAAAATACTTCGATAACATCACTTACATTTGTTACATGACGGTTGAGCCCGAAAAAGCAAACGTAAATAATTACATAAAAGAACTAAAAGAACAAATTCTAGACGATACTTCTGAGCTATGGCTGATGGGAAGAATGACAGAACATGTTGATCAAAAGATCTTAAATGATAAAATTAGACACTTTAAAACAATAAATGAACTAGTTGAAAACTTATAAAATTTTCATAAAACTTTTTTATTGTTTAACTTTTTACTATTTTTGTTAAACAATATGAGAAAAAATATAAAAATAATAGGTTCAGGATTTTCAGCTTTGGCTGCAGCTTGCTATTTGGCAAAAGACGGCAACAAAGTAACTATCTTCGAAAAGAACAGCACGATTGGTGGTAGAGCAAGACAATTAAAAAAAGATGGTTTCACTTTTGACATCGGACCAACATGGTATTGGATGCCCGATGTTTTTGAAAGATTCTTCAATGATTTTGGCAAAAAACCCTCTGATTATTACGAATTAATAAAACTTTCTCCAGCTTACCAAGTGTATTTTGGAGTGAATGAATTTGTAACCATTGCAGACAATCTTCCCGAAATCATAACTACTTTTGAATCTATCGAAAAAGGTAGTGGTGAAAAATTGGCCTCTTTCATGAAAGAAGCTCAAAGCAACTACGACATTGCCATCAAAGATTTAGTTTATCGTCCAGGAGTTTCGCCATTGGAATTGATTACAGTTGAAACTGCTTTGAAAGTGAACCAGTTTTTCGGAAATATTTCTAAAGACATTAGACGCCGATTTAAAAACAAAAAGTTAGTTCAAATATTAGAATTTCCAGTTTTGTTTTTGGGTGCAAAACCTTCTGATACGCCATCATTCTACAACTTCATGAACTTTGCCGATTTCGGATTAGGAACTTGGCATCCAAAAAACGGAATGTATTCTGTAGTTCTTGCGATGGAACAATTAGCTAAAGAACTTGGTGTTACTATCAATGTAAATTCAAATATTGAAAAAATTGAAGTAACTGATGGAAAAGCTACAGCATTGGTTGTAAATGGCGAAAGAGTTGCTGCAGATATTATTTTGTCTGGAGCAGATTATCATCATTCAGAAACTTTATTGGATGAAAAACACCGTGCTTATTCAGAAAAATATTGGGAAAAGAAAACATTTGCGCCTTCTTCACTCCTATTCTATGTAGGTTTTGATAAAAAAATTGCAAATGTAGAACACCATTCGTTGTTTTTTGACGTAGATTTTGATGTTCACGCACAAGATATTTATGATAATCCAAAATGGCCCAAAGATCCATTGTTTTATGCAAGTTTTCCTTCTAAAACGGATTCAAATTCAGCACCAGAAGGCAAAGAAGCTGCTATATTTTTGATTCCTTTAGCGCCAGGGTTGAATGATACAAATGAGTTACGTGAACAGTATTTTGAAAAAATAATGACACGTTTAGAAAAATTAACAGCGCAAAGTCTAAAAAATAATGTTATCTTTAAGGAGTCGTTCTGTGTAAATGATTTTATAAAAGATTATAATTCATACAAAGGTAATGCTTACGGAATGGCAAACACGTTATTACAAACAGCATTTTTGAGGCCAAAATTGAAAAGTAAAAAAGTTAAAAGTTTATACTTTACAGGACAATTAACCGTTCCTGGACCAGGAGTTCCGCCAGCATTAATTTCGGGAAAACTTGTTGCAGATTTAATAAAAAAACACCGCTAAAATTTAAATAGATGAAATCACTTTTTGACACCGTATCTTTTGAATGTAGCAAGAATGTAACCAAGTCGTACAGCACTTCGTTCTCCTCTGCTGTAAAAATGTTGGCTCCAAGTATCCGACAAGATATTTATAATATTTATGGATTTGTGCGCTTTGCTGACGAAATCGTTGATTCCTTTCACGATTACAACAAAGAAGAGCTGTTCAATTTATTTGAAAAAGATTTGGAAGCCGCTTTACAAAGCAAAATCAGTTTGAATCCGATATTGAATTCTTTCCAGCACACGGTTCATAAATATGAAATTCCAAATGAATTGATTGATGCTTTCATGAAAAGTATGAAACTTGATTTGGTAAAATCGGAATACAAAACTAAAGAAGAATACAACGAATATATTTACGGTTCGGCAGATGTTGTTGGTTTGATGTGTTTGAAGGTTTTTGTAAACGGTGACGAAGCAAAATATGAAGAGTTAAAACATGCTGCAATGCGTTTAGGTTCTGCGTTTCAAAAAGTAAATTTCCTTAGAGATTTAAAAGCCGATTTTGAAGATTTAAGTCGTACTTATTTTCCGAATACCGATTTAACGAAATTGGATGAAGCTTCAAAAAATGAAATTATTAGAGAAATAGAAGCCGATTTTGAAGCAGGTTACCAAGGAATTGTTGGATTGCCATTGGAAGCTAAATTTGGTGTTTATACAGCTTACATTTATTATAAAAAATTGCTTTCCAAATTAAAGAAAACACCTTCAACTGAAATTAAAAATACTAGAATTAGAGTTCCAGATTATCAAAAATATGGGCTTTTTGCTAAATGTTATTTTTCTTATAAATTAAATATTATATAAATTATGTGGTTACACGTATTAGTTTTTGTTCTAACGTTTGTCATAATGGAATTTATGGCTTGGTTTACTCATAAGTATGTTATGCACGGCTTTTTATGGTCACTTCATGCAGACCATCACAAAAAAGATCACGATTCGTGGTTTGAAAGAAATGATGCATTCTTTATTTTTTATGCAGTTGTAAGTATTGGATGTTTCTTGCTTTGGCAAAAAGGAATACTAGAAATTGGAATTTCAATTGGATTAGGAATTTTTGCATATGGTTTAGCTTATTTCATTGTGCATGACATTTTTATTCATCAACGTTTTAAATTGTTTAGAAATGCTAACAATATTTACGCAAAAGGTGTAAGAAGAGCACACAAAATGCATCATAAACATATTGGTAAAGGTGATGGTGAATGTTTTGGAATGCTGTTTGTTCCGTTAAAATATTTCAAAAAATAAAAAAATCCGATTCGTAATGAATCGGATTTTGTTTTTACAACTAACCTCAATTTTATAATTATTAAAATAACTATTTCATTAATCCTTTTAATGCTTCTAATTGTTTCATATCGATATTAGATTCTTTCAAAACCGATAGAAAAGTCATTGCATCTGCTGGATTCATATCTTTTCCTAAAATTCTAACTACAGCAAATCCGTTATCGCTTTTTGCTCCGTAAAGGATGAATTCATCTATATGATCTTCATCACCAACAAAACTTATTGAAGCTCCATCTTTACCAGAACCAAATTTCATTAATTGCTGATAATTGATAGTATCTTTCAAAATCTCATTGATTTTCTTTCTTTCAACATCAAACTCCGATTTATTTTTATCGTTAATTTGATAAGCCAAAATATTCATTTTTTCAAAAGATGATAATGCTTTACTTTGATCTGCTGTCAACTTAGTTTTATCTAAATTCAATATACTTGGAGAAACATCTACAACCACAAAACCAGGTTTTTCTTGATTGTCAACAAAATATTTCTGTAAACTTGGCTTCGAATTACAACTGAATAAAAGTAAACTTAGAGCGATTGCTAAAAAGGTGATAACTCTCATAATATTATTTTTTACCAGCTTTTTTCAACTCAGCACCACCAGGTAAATTCATTTTGTCTGTAAGTGCAGAAAGCTCATCTAAATCAAAGTTTCCTGTTAAAGACATCAATACAGACTCTTCTTTTCCAGAACCTTCAATGAACATTAAAAGTTCTTTTACTTGAGATTCGGTTGCACCAGATTTAACATAAATTCTTACTGTTTTACCTTTTTCATTTATTCTCATTAACTCTTCTAATCCAACAGACTTGACATACTTATCAGCAACTGCTTTCATATCGTCGCTCTTTTTGTCATTAGCAGTTACAAACACTTTTAAGTTGTCTAACTTCTTGATTAAGTTGATGTATTGTTGCGATTGTTTGTCTTTAGCATCTACTTTACTCAACATGGTAAACATTTTTTTGTTTACAATAATAGTAGTAATATCGTCTTGATTATCAAATTTATCAAAGACTGATTGAGCAAATAAGGTATTAGAAACTAATACTAAAGCGATAATTAAAATTAATTTTCTCATGATTTCTATTCGTTTTTTTTTGACTGATTATTTTTTAAAAATTCTGTTTTTTGATTGTTCATATTCATTAATATAACTTACACTTTCTATGCCAGTATTTAAATGTTCTGAAACTAATGCTAAAGCTTTTTCTGTTTGTTGAAGTGCCAACTCCGGATTGTCTTCTGGAGTACAAGCTACAAATTGTTCTTCTTTATCATTATTAAAGTACATCATCGTACCAACACCAAGCATTACCACAACTGAAGCTGCAATAGATAACCACAATACGACATTACGTTTTTTAGTTTGTAGTGGAATTTCTTGCGTAAACTGTTGCTCTTTTGCTTGAGAGAAATAACCAAAAATGGTTTGGTATTGTTTCAAATGCTGCGCAACATCTGTTGAAGAAAAATAAACTTTTAATTCATTTTCTTCGGCAATACTTGTTTCTCCTTCAAAGTATTTGTCTATTAAATTTTCTATTCTATCCAATGCCATAATTATGTGTTTTGGTCATTATTTCTCTAATCGTTTTTCTAGCTCGTGAAAGTGCCACTCTAATAGTGGCCTCACTCATGTCTAGTATTTTTGCAATATCTTCAAATTCATATTGCTCAATGTCTCTCATTTGAATAATCAACTTCTGCTGTTCTGGCAAATCGTTAATTATTTTTTCAACCCAACTCAAACTATCTTCATCCTCTAACTTTTGTTGCAAACTTGCCTGATTGTCAGTGTAATTATTGTGAACAATCGTCATATTACTAGCTCGTTTCGACTTTAATTGATCTAGACAATAATTCTTTGTCATGGTCATTGCCATAGCTTCAACACTTTTCAATTCTGATAGTGTTTCGTTTTTTGTCCACAATTTCACAAGAACTTCTTGAGTTGCATCTTCTGCTTCTTCTGTGCTTACGAGTAGTCGTTTTGCCAATCTAAAGAGTTTATCTTTAAATGGTGAAACTATCTTTATGAACTCGTTTTGTTGCATTTGTTTGGTTGGTTATATAGTGAAGACGAGTCACTATTTATTTTGTTACAAGATACTTTAATTTTTTTACAAAAAAAATAACGCTTTCAAAGAAAATCCTCTGAAAGCGTTATAAACAAAACAATTTAAAATTTTTATAAACTGATATTCAATCCTAATCTGAAGTTTCTACCACGTGTTGAATAACCAATATTCTCTGTAAAGTCTTCATTTAAAATATTAGTAGCAGCGCCAAAAATTGACAATCTGTTTTTTATCAATTCATATTTTACTAAAGCATTAACCAATTGATAAGAGCCAAGTTTTACTGAAGCGGTTCCAAAAGTATTTCCATCAAAGTAAACATCTTTTCTGCCATCTAAGTATTGATAATTTACATTGAAAAACAATCTTTCAGAAGCGAAATAATCAACTGAAGCATTAGCTTTATGCTTTGGTATCAATCTATCTAAATTTTTATCTACTTGAGTAAAGGTATAATTGGCGTTTAGTTTAAACTTACTATTTAAAGTATAACTCAACTCAGTCTCTACTCCTTTTGCTTTATTAATTCCTTCAATATTAATATAATAGGAATCAAAAGTTACATTATCAAAATAAAATCCGAAACTATTATTTTGTTCTCTATGAAAAGCTACTGCATTAAAAATCAATTTTTTATCCAACAATCCAACTTCAAATCCAGCTTCGATAGTTGCATTTTTTTCTGGTGTTAATTTAGTATTTCCAAATTCTGAATACAATTGATATAAACTTGGAGTTACATAAGCTGTACTATATGAAGCTAACAATTTTACCGGAATTTCTTTTCCAAAACTAAACGATGGATTGATATTGTAAACTACTTGATTTCCATATTCACTATGAACATTTAGTCTTGCACCAGCATTAATATTTAATCCAAATTTAGAAGTATAAACTCCGGTCAAATAAGGATCAATCATATTGAATTTTGTTGCTTCTCTAGTGATATTAGCATAAGGAGTTTCACTAAACATATCATAAAATTGATAATTTACACCGGTTACTAAAAAGAAATCATTTGTAACTTTATATTTATTGAAAGCATCCAAATTAACACCTCTTGATTCATAAAGAGAATTTTCTATAACACTTGTCCAAGAATTAAACTCCGAGTAATCGCGTTGTAGTTTTGTAAAACTCGAATTAATTACAAACTCACCTCGATTGTATTTATACTTTGGTGAAAATCCGAAACGAAATTGTTCAGTATTACTTTTATTCAAATCGGTGTCATTAAAACCTGTATTATCAAACGAAAAATCATAATCATTTTTTAGCACGTCATAATTTCCAAAGAAATCTAAAGTCAATTTCTCTGATGCTTTAAAACCAATTTTAGACATATAATTGACTCTCGAAAATCGGTCGTTTTCATAGGTTTGATTCTCCGGAGCAGCAATTTGAGACATTCCATCTGATTCTGTACTATTGATTGAAGCTAAATAATTCACTTTTTTTACCGTTCCATTTACAGAAAAACCTTGATTAAAATCTTGACCATTGTATTTACTATTAGTCGAAGTATTATTGGAACCAATATTTAGATAAGCGTTAGCTTGAAGTGGCTTTTTGCTTGATTTTTTAAGAATGATATTGATAACAGCAGTGGCTGCACCAGTTCCATAAAGTGTACTAGCAGCACCTTTCATGATTTCGATACTTTCTACTTGATCAACCGGAAGTAATCGCAGGTCATATTCAAAACTAATTCCGGATGCATCTGTTACAGGATTTCCGTCTATCAAAACTAAAACTTGTTGATTTTTTCCACCACGAATGTAATAACCTAAGTTCTTTCCGTTGGCAGATTGATTTCCGTTAATTTCAACACCTGCAACCGAACTTAAAACAGTAGCTAAAGATTGTCCCGATTTTTTCTGAAGTTCTTCGGCAGAAATTTTGGTGATTACTTTTCCAGATTTTTCTTTGCTTTGCGCAAATTTGGTATCCGAAATTACCAATTCTTGAAGTTGATTCACTTTAGTGGAATCTTTTTCTTGGGCATAGCCACAAGTTGTCACCAATGCTATAATTGCACTGATACGAATGAAATTTTTGTTCATTTTTTTTGTTAAACAATAATTTAATAATAATGGGAGAAAAGCACAGAATTACCCATACCCAAACCTTTTTTCCCGAAAGTTTGATACTCAGTGTATATGGCAGGTCTCCTGGCTTGCGTCTTGATGTTTACCTTCTCATTTTAGATTTAGGATTTAGGATTTTTAGATTTAGGATTTTAAAGTCTTAATCAAAAATTCTTCGTTCCAAAATATTCAAACAATGGTTTTGTAGATAACAACAAGCTTTGTAGCATACAGTTGCGGGTACAGCGTAAGATTTTTGATTTTTGAATGATGATTTTCGAATTTTGATTTTACATCTAAAATCGAAAATCGCTAATCTTCAAACTTCAATTACTTCCTTCCCTTTTAATGTTTCTCTGAAAAAATTCAAAGTCACAACCGAAATACGAGTGCAAATGTAATTTTTAAAAATCATTAGACAAAATAATTAATTACAAATAAATTATCGTAACTTCGTAATTGATTTAAACATCTGATTATGAAATCGCAACAAACAAAACGTTTGTGTAAATAAATACAAATAAATAAATGCGATAACATATTAAGACTGCTAAAAAATAAATTTTTGCATATATGAAAAAACTATTACTCATATTATTGTTTTCTAACATTGGATTTACACAAAACATTGTTGTTGAAATTAGATTAGCTAATCAAAATATTGGAGCACCAGCCTTCAATTTTACTACAAATAATACAACTGAGTCAAATGACATTGGACTAAATCAAATTTTACAAACACATAATGTATTTCAATATATACATAAAGAAGGTCACCTTTATCCGCCTTTTAATGGAAGACATGTTGAAATATGGTGCAACAATTGTAATTATTCTCAACTAGTATCTGACCTTTTAGCTTATTCAAGTGTAATTGAGAAAGCGAGAGTGACAAATTATGAAAGCCCTTTCAAAGATAATTTATTAGCTCAAATTTCTACTGCAAATATTGGAGTTCCAACTGGAGTGAATAATGGAATAATTACAACAAATGATAGCGGTTTGAATCAAATATTTCAAACTTATAATGTTTATTATTATGAGCAAAATGCTCCATTTTCAACTAACAATAATTTACTAAGGTATTACAAAGTTGTTTGTGATTGTGATAATGTTTTACTTAAAAATGCTTTAGATAATTACAGTGCTATTATTAGTCAAACTGAATATCCATTTCCAGTATATTTATTAAAAACAACTGAATTTGAAAAAAACAAAATCTCAATCTCTCCAAATCCATTTTCAAGTGATTTTGATATTCAAACAGAAGAAACTATTTTGAACTATTCTCTTGTTGATATTTCTGGAAAACTATTAATTGCAACAACTTCAAAAAATGAACTTGACACTATTGCATCACAACTAAATTCTGGAATTTATTTTTTAAACCTTGAATTAAAAAATGGTAAAATTGGAAATTTTAAATTAATTAAAAAGTAAATTTATTTGTCGTCTTTCTTTTTAGAAAATTTAAAAATCAACCAAATAAATCCAACGACAAAGTGAAGTAGAGTTATTCCACCTACGATGTACATAAAAGTATTTGAATTGTCTCTCATGATTTTAATTTTCATCAAAGTTACTTTACTTTAAATTTAGATTTTGCATCAAATGTTACACAAAAGTCAATTTGTAAAAACATTGTTTTACTTTTGCAAAAAAAATATTCAATGTCGCGTTTTTTAAAATCCTTCTTTTCGTTACTAATTGTTTTCAGCTTTGTTCAATGCAAAAAAGAAGCTAAAAGCATCGAAGTAATAATTCCTGTAAACGAAGTAAAATATGCCAAAGGATTTTCGATTATAAACTATGAAGGGTTTTCTATTGTTAAGGTTTCTAATCCTTGGCCAGAGGCAAATAAAATTTACACTTACATTCTTAAAGAAAAAAATGGAATTGTTCCAGATTCTTTAAAAAACAATCTTACAATAAATGTTCCTATAAAAAATATTGTGGTTACTTCTACTACTCATATTCCTTCATTGGAAATGCTTGGAGTGGAAAATTCTTTAATTGGTTTTCCAAATTTGAAGTATATTTCATCGCAAAAAGTTCGTGCATTAATCGATGCAAAAAAAATAAAAGAATTAGGAACCAATCAATCCTTAAATACCGAAGTTCTAATTGATTTACAACCTGAAGTCATTATTGGATATGGATTAGATAACAGCAATCCGACCTTAGACAATTTAGAAAAAAATGGTTTAAAAGTTTTACTTAATGGCGATTGGAATGAGCAAACACCGTTAGGAAAAGCAGAATGGATTAAGTTTTTTGGAGCATTATATGGCAAACAAGAATTGGCTAATAAAATATTTACTAAAATTGAAAAAGACTATTTAAAAACATTAGAAATTACTAAAAAAGCAACCTCTAATCCAACAATATTAGCTGGTGATATGTTTGAAGATAAATGGTATTTACCACAAGGTACTAGTTGGGGTTGTCAATTATTAAAAGAAGCTAAAGGCAACTATTTGTGGGCAGAGACAACTGGTACAGGAAGTTTATCGTTATCATTTGAAACTGTTTTAGAAAAGGCAAAAGAAGCCGATTTATGGATTACATCAGGACAATTTTCTACTTTGAAGGAAATGACAGACGCTAATCCACATTACGCACAATTTAGTGCATTTAAAAATAAAAATGTATATTCGTTTAGTGGAAGAAAAGGTAAAACTGGTGGTGTTTTGTATTACGAGTTAGCTCCAAATCGACCAGATATTGTTCTAAAAGATATTGTCAAAATACTACATCCCGAATTATTGACTGGTTACAAACCATTCTTTTTTGAAAAATTATACTAATTTGAAAACACAAAAACGAAATTCTTTACTCTTTATATCACTTTCATTGCTATTGCTTTTAGCACTGTTATTGAACATAAGTTTAGGACAAGTTGCTATTCCTTTTAAAGAAGTTATCAAGAGTCTTTTTGGTTCTCATGCAAGCAAAGAAACTTGGGAATATATCATTGTAAACTTTAGGCTTCCAAAAGCAATAACTGCTATTTTAGTGGGAATTGGATTATCCATTTCGGGTTTATTGATGCAAACATTATTCAGAAATCCACTAGCTGGTCCTTATGTTTTGGGATTGAGTTCTGGTTCGAGTTTGGGAGTAGCTTTTGTAATTCTTGGAGCCGGAATTTTACCCTTATCATTAGCGGATTTTTTATTGTCTTCCTATGGAATCATTTTAGCTTCTTGCTTAGGAAGTTTTATGGTATTATTATTGGTTTTAACCATCTCCAAATTCTTGCGCGACACCATGACTATTTTGATTGCAGGATTGATGTTCAGCAGTTTTGCAAGTGCTATTGTTTCTATTTTAACCTATTTTAGTTCAGCAGAAAAACTACAAAAATTTACTTTTTGGAGCATGGGAAGTATTGGAAATATTTCATGGCCAAACATACTTATTTTATTTATTGCAATTTGTATTGGATTGTTAATCAGTTTGTTTTCTATTAAATCATTAGATGGTTTGCTATTAGGTGAAAATTATGCCAAGAGTTTAGGCTTAAAAATCAAAAAATCAAGAAGAATGATTATTCTTGCTACAAGTATTTTAGCAGGAAGTATAACGGCTTTTGCAGGACCAATTGCCTTTATTGGATTAGCAGTGCCACATTTGTCAAAATTAATTTTTCAAACCAGTAATCATTTAGTTTTGTTTTGGGGAACAATAATAATCGGTGCAATTATTATGCTTTTTTGTGATATGGTTTCACAAATGCCAGGATTTGACTTTACATTACCTATAAATGCTATAACTTCAATCATTGGTGCGCCAATTGTGATTTGGTTATTGGTTAGGAAAAATCGACTGGTTTAAAATGATATCATAAAAATGGGTTATAACAATAACATACTTACAACCACAAATCTTTCGATTGGATACAAGTCTAAATCGACAGAAAATGTTATTGCCAAAAACCTCAACTTGAAACTACAAGAAGGAAAACTAATTTCTTTAATTGGCGAAAATGGAATTGGAAAATCAACTCTTTTAAGAACGCTTTCAGGACTTAAAAAACCATTAGATGGTTCAATTCATTTAAATGATATAAACCTCAATAACTTCAATCAAGTTGATTTAGCCAAAAGTTTGAGTTTAGTTTTAACCGAAAAATTACCTCCAAGCAACTTGACTGTTTTTGAACTAATCGCTCTCGGCAGACAACCTTACACCAATTGGATAGGAAAATTAACATCCGAAGATTTTGAGAAAGTAAACGAAGCAATTCAATTAACACAAATTGAACATTTAGCTACTAAAAAGTATTACGAAATCAGTGATGGACAATTTCAAAATGTACTTGTAGCAAGAGCCTTAGCACAAGACACACCTCTAATTATTCTTGACGAACCTTCAACCCATTTAGACTTATTTCATAAAGTATCGTTGTTCAAATTATTAAAAAAGCTTGCTACTGAGTCAAATAAATGTATTTTGTTTTCAACTCATGATATTGATTTAGCGATTCAATTATCTGATGAAATGATAGTTATGACAGAGAATTTAGTTATTCAAGATCAACCTTGTAATTTAATTTCAAAAGGCGTTTTTAATACCCTTTTTAAGGATGAAAACATACAATTTGATAGCGAACGAGGAAAATTTATTATCAAATAATTATGATTTGTTTTAATTCATAAACTAATTCCAAAATTTACTTTTGCTTAAAAATAATCAACCATGAAAAATCTATCCATATTTCTTTTTGCTCTTACAATGATTAGTTCACAAGCACAACAAGCGGTTTCTTATAATGATGAAAATCAAAAATTGGAAGGAATAGTTTCAGTTCCTGAAAAGAAAATTGCTAATGGTAATGCCGTTTTGCTTCTACCTGCATGGATGGGAATTGATAACAATGCTAAAGAGAATGCTGCTGAATTAGCAAAACTAGGATATCTAACATTCGTTGCAGACATATACGGAGTTGATAAAAGACCTACAAATCCAAGTGAGGCTGGAAAATTGGCAGGTTTTTACAAAAAAAATATCAAAGAATACCAAAAAAGAATTCAATTAGCTTTGAACGAACTAATAAAACAAGGCGCAAATCCTGATAAAATTGCAGTTATTGGTTATTGCTTTGGAGGAACTGGAGCAATTGAAGCTGCAAGAACAAACATGAATGTAAGAGGTGTTGTTTCATTTCATGGAGGATTAGGCAGAGATGCGTCAAGAACAATTGAACCAATCAAAACTAAAGTTTTAGTACTTCATGGTGCAGATGATTTTTATGTTCCTGAAACTGAAATCAAAGCTTTTCAAGACGAAATGAGAACTGCAAAAGCCGATTGGCAAATGGTTTACTATGCAAACTCAGTTCATGCCTTTACTCATAAAGATGCAGGAAATGACAACAGCAAAGGCGCAGCTTACAACGAAAAAGCAGCAATGCGTTCTTGGGAAGCAATGAAAGTATTTTTTGAAGAAATATTTAGATAACTAGAACTTACTCTTTTCAAATCTAACTCGGTAAACACGCATAAGTTGCTCTAATTTATCTGGTTTTATTGCCAATTCATCTATAAGATATTCTTGATTTTTATTGCGATAATTGAAAACTAAATAATAGTTTACATGCTTACCACTTCGTCTCATATCAACATATTCATTGTCAATAAATTCCCATTCCATTAAACTTGATTTATAGAATTGAATTCCTTTAGAGTTGATACTAATTTGAGGTTGATTGTTAATCAATTTTGGGATTGAGGTGTAGAAAAAGTAAATACTTAATCCAAGAAAAAATAAGTAATAATAATCTTTTATATTCTCCATTAGAACATAAACACCAACAGATAAAAATAGAATTCCAAAAACAATTCCGAACGCAATAGTAGCTTTAGAATAATGAATGAGCGTTTCTTTCGGAACAGTTATATCATCATGATATACATCTTTTTCAAGAAATTTTCTTTCAAGAAGTTTTAATTTTTGCTTTTGCTCATAATTAATGATTTCGGTTTTATTAAACCAACTATCATCTTTCCAAATCAAATTGTTTTGAATGGCTTTTCGTTTTAACTCGTGAACGTTTCTAACATTCTCAAAAGCCCAAATTTTCCATTCAACAACAAAATAACTCCAAGCTAGCCAAGCTAATAAAAATCCTCCTATAGCAAAAACTGCCATCATCCAATCTTCAATTAATTCGATAGTTTTTAGATAAACTCCTACTCCAATAAAAACTAAAATAAGAAACAAAGGAAGGTAAACCAACTTGATTTTACCTTTACTTATCGCTTCTTCAACAGTTATATTTTCTCTCATATTATTTCAAATTAATTTGCCTTTTCGCCTCACCAACTACAAATGCTACCGAATTAGCAATGTTATAACTTCTAATCAAATTGGACATAGGAATAGTTAAATGATTTTCAAATTTAGCTAAAACTTCTTTAGACAAACCAACACTTTCCTTTCCAAATACTAACCAATCTTCATCTTGGAATTCAACTTCATAAATAGATTTTGAAGCATGCGAACTCATTAAAAAAACTCTCGATTTATCTTTTATTTGAGTCATCCATTCCTCAACATTTTGATATTCTGTAACGTCCAAATGCACCCAATAATCTAATCCGGAACGCTTCAAATTTTTGTCGTTAATAACAAATCCGAATGGATGAATTAAATGCAATCGACTTTCCGTTCCAACGCTCAAACGTCCGATATTACCTGTGTTATTTGGGATTTCTGGTTCTACTAAAACTATGTTTAACATTAAATTAGATTTTTAGATTTTTAGATTTTTAGACATTAAAATTTTCAACTTCTAGAACTTCACCTGGATTTAAATCATTTAAATGGATGTTTCCAACTCGAACTCTGACCAACCTTAAAGTTGGAAATCCAACAGCCGAGGTCATTTTTCTAACTTGTCGAAATTTACCTTCGTTAATGGTAATTGAAAGCCATGATGTTGGTCCATGGCGTTCATCTCGAATTTTTTTAGCACGTTCAGGAAAAATAGGAGCTTCATTCAAAATATGAGCAGTACATTTTTTGGTGATATACTTCTTTCCGTTAAACCCAATCAAAACACCATTCTTTAATTCTTCAATCGCTTCTTGAGTCACAATTCCGTCGACTTGGACATAATATTCTTTTTCTACTTTTTTACTTCGAACAATTTCGCTCATCATTCCATCTGTAGTCAACAAAAGTAGTCCTTCTGAATCTTCATCTAATCTGCCAATAGCCATTGTATTCTCTGGAAAATCATACAACTCTCCAAGTAACTTTTTTGGTCTTTTAAGTTCGTAAATAAACTGACTCAAATAGCCATAAGGTTTGTAAATTAAGAAATGTTGGTGATTAGACATGAATTTATTTTGTAGCAAAAATACTATTTAATCTGATAAACAACTATTACATTTTTTAGTACATTTACATTCTTATAATATTCAACACCATGACCGCAGTTTTACCCTTTTTATTAATATTTATCGTCGCCTTAGCCATTGGACTTTTCCTTGGTAAACAATTATTTTCAGCCAATTCTAAATCAGAAAAAGCTTCGTTAGAAGAAAAAATTAATGGCTTAATTTCACAAATCAACCAACAAAAAGAGCAATCAGTTTTAGAAAGAAATCAATTTGAAAAACAATTAAATACTTCTAATCAAGAAAAAGAAACCATCCGTTCAGAAAAAGAAGCATTAGCCATTCAATTGTCAAAAAAAGAAACCGATTTTGAAAATCTTTGGGAACGTAATAAAGAGCAAAAACAAGAAGTAGAACAACTTCAAGAAAAATTCACTAAAGAATTTGAAAATTTAGCCAACAAAATATTAGAAGAAAAAACAACCAAATTCACCGAACAAAATAAAGAAAACCTAAAAAATATTCTTTCACCATTGCAAGATAAAATTCAACTCTTTGAAAAGAAAGTTGAAGATACTCACAAAGAAAGTATAGATTATCATGCCGCTTTACGTCAGCAAATATTAGGCTTGCGTGAAATGAATGAGCAAATGAGTAAAGAAACACTTAACTTAACTAAAGCTTTAAAAGGTGATAGTAAAATGCAAGGAAATTGGGGTGAATTGGTATTAGAACGTGTTTTAGAAAAATCTGGTTTAGAAAAAGATAGAGAATATTTTGTGCAACAAAGTTTTGTAACAGAAGAAGGTAATCGAGTTTTCCCTGATGTTATTATCAATCTTCCTGACGGAAAGAAAATGATTGTCGATTCTAAAGTAACATTAACTGCTTATGAGCGATACATAAATGAAGAAGACGATAATTTGAAAACTCAATTTCTAAAAGAACATGTTATTTCTATAAACCGCCATGTAGAACAATTGGGAAATAAAAACTACCACGATTTATATCAAATGGAAAGTCCCGATTTTGTATTGTTATTTATACCTATAGAATCGGCTTTTGCTCTTGCATTAAATGAAGATACTAGTTTGTACAACAAAGCATTTGAAAAAAATATTGTGATTGTTACTCCTTCTACTCTATTGGCAACTTTGCGAACAATTGATAGTATGTGGACCAACCAAAAGCAACAAGAAAACGCTTTAGAAATTGCACGTCAAGCAGGAGCTTTGTATGATAAATTTGAAGGCTTTGTAACTGATTTGGTAAAAATCGGAAAGAAAATGGACGAAGCTAAAGTAGAATATCAAGGAGCAATGAACAAACTTGTTGATGGCAAAGGAAACTTGATAACAAGTGTAGAAAAATTAAAAAAGATGGGAGCAAAAGCTAAAAAATCACTTCCAGAAAATATTATAAATAGAGCAAGTAGTTCTGACAATTCATTAACAGAATCTGAAATAAATTAAAACAAAAAAATTATGTTACGTAAAATTATTATTTACCTAGTTGCATCTATCGCAATTTTTGCAATCGCTTATTTTTCATTTGTTTATTATGCCACTTATAGCGAAGGTGTTCGTTCAGGCGAGTTAATCAAAATAAGTAGTAAAGGAGTGTTATTCAAAACTTGGGAAGGTGAAATTAGTCAAGGAATTTCTGGTGCTCAAATTTTCAAATTTTCGGTATTAGACAAAGATGAAAAAGTTATAGAACAGCTTAAAGAATTTCAAGGAAAATATGTAAAAGTTACTTATGTAGAACGCTACAGAACCTTTCCGTGGTGGGGTGATACTAATTATTTTATTACTGAAGTTCAGCAAGACCAGTCTCCTTTTAAAATGAAATAACATTATGAGTGAATTCAAATCTGTAAAGTCTTCTCGAGTAACAATTTCACAATTGATGTTGCCTTCACACACCAATTTTAGTGGTAAAATTCATGGTGGTTATTTATTATCACTTTTAGACCAAATTGCCTTTGCTTGTGCTTCAAAATACTCAGGAAACTATTGTGTTACTGCATCTGTAGATACTGTAGATTTCTTGAATCCAATAGAGGTTGGCGAATTGGTTACACTAAAAGCAAGTGTAAATTATGTTGGAAATAGCTCCATGATTATTGGAATTCGTGTTGAAGCAGAAAACATTCAAACTGGAAAAGTGAAGCATTGCAATTCTTCTTATTTCACGATGGTCGCCAAAGATGAAGAAGGTAAAAACACAAAAGTCCCAGGATTGTTACTTTCCAATTATGAAGAAGTGAGACGTTTTTATAATTGTATCAAACAAATTGCACTTAAAAAAGAAAGAAACCTACACGAAGAGATTTTTGATTATAAATCAGAAGAAGCATTACTAACACTGAAAAACTACAATGTAAAACTTGAATTAAATTAAGATTATTATTTAATAATTCATTTTTTTATCCACAATTTCATAAGTTAACTAAATAAAAATTAGGAATTTGTAATATTTTTTATATTTTTGGTTGCATCAAACCTTAACTATGAAAAAATATTACGCATTAGCATTATTATTTACTGCATTAACTACAATCATCATCTCATGTTCAAAATCTGACGATGAACAATACATAGAAGTTTCACCAGTTAGAGTAGACTTAACTCAAGTTCCTTACGCTAAATTATCGGATTACAATTTTTTTGATGGTCCAATGAAAAATCAAAAACCTGCTTTAGATGTTTTGATTTACGAACCTGCTTCTGCTCTTTTTACAGATTATGCTCACAAAAAAAGATTTGTTTGGATGCCAAAAGGAACAAAAGCAACTTATGATGGAGATGGTAAGACACTTATACTACCTGTTGGTTCGGCAATAATTAAAAATTTCTATTATGATAATGTTCAAAATGTAACTCCTGTTGGATCAACAAGAATAATTGAAACAAGAATCATGATTCGTAAAGCTACTGGATGGATATTCGCAGAATATGTTTGGAATGCAGCTCAAACCGAAGCATATCTAGACATGGCTGGAAGTAATACAACAGTTGAATGGAAAGATGAAAATAATATTGTACGCGTTGTAGATAATTACAGAATTCCATCTGAACAGCAATGCATTACTTGTCATAAATTTAACGAACTTCCAATCCCTATTGGAATCAAACCACAAAATTTAAACCACAACTACACCTATACTTCTGGCTCTAAAAATCAGTTAGCAAAATGGATTGAGGTTGGCTATTTAGAGAATAACTTACCTTCAACAATTACATCAACTGTAGATTATAATGACACATCAAAATCTTTAGACTTGAGAGTAAGATCCTATTTAGATATAAATTGTGCCCACTGCCATCAAACTAATAGTCATTGTGATTACAGACCAATGCGTTTTGCATTTAATGAAACAACAAATCTGGCTAACATGGGAGTATGTGTAGATACGCAAGACATGGCTGATTTTCCTCCTGCTTTAAGTAAGATTGTAAATCCAGCAAACATTAACAGATCAATGTTACATTATAGATTAAACACTGATAACGAAAGCTTTAGAATGCCACTTCTTGGTAGAACAGAAATACATACTGAAGGAGTTGCATTAATAGAACAGTGGATTAACTCTCTTTCTCCTTGTCCATAATTAATTTTAAACAAAACTAAAACTCTGAATAAATGAAAAAAATTACTTTAATTTTAACCCTATGCCTTTTTTCAAGTTGGTCATTTGCTCAAGACACTTGTGCTTCGGCATTACCAATAACTGCAGGGTTACATGTAGTAGCAGCTGTTAATGGAACAGATATTCCTACTCCAATTTGTGCAAACAATGGTGTTATTGGAGGAACAAATGGTAAAGGAGAATGGTATACTTACACTCCTACTCAAAATTACACGGTAACAATAACAACTGATATCACACAAAATACACCAAGAGTAGACACAAGATTACATGTCTACACCGGAACTTGTGGAAATTTAACATGCGCTGGAGGTGACGATGACTCTGGAGCAAGTTATTCTTCTATTGCAATTTTTAATGTAACTGCAGGAACAACTTACATAATTGCATTTGACAACAAATGGAGCTCTAATGGTTTTACTTTTCAACTAATTGAAAACCCATTAGTTGTTCCTACTCCTCAAAGAATTACTTACACTACTCAAAATATAGCGACTATTAATAGTACTTACAATTTATGTGTAGTTGATATGAATGGAGACAGAAAAGATGACATTGCTGGTGTAAGTGCTAACAACCTTAGAATTCATTACCAAGGAACTGGCGGAACATTTACAAATTCTGATTTTCCTATTGCAAACACAAGTAATATGCCATCATGGAGTTTGGCTGCAGGTGACTACAACAAAGACGGATATAACGATTTAATTTTAGGTGGTCAACAAGCTGTAACTTTTTGGAAATCAAATAGCACTGGTACTGCTTATACAAACGAGACATTCTCACAATATGTTTTTTGTCAAAGAACTAACTTTGTTGACTTAAATAATGATGGAAATTTAGATGCTTTTTCTTGTCACGATGTTGATCCAAACGTATATTTTATGAATAATGGTTCTGGTGTATTAACATTTTATCAATCTGGTGTAACTCCCGGTGCAACAACAATGGGAATTCACACAGAAGGCGGAAATTATGGTTCTATTTTTGTTGATTATGATAACGATGGTGACCAAGATTTATTTATTGCAAAATGTCGTGGTGGTGCTGGAACTGCAAAGTTTAATGAATTACACAAAAATAACGGTAACGGAACATTTGCTGACGTATCTGTAGCTGCAAATCTATATGACCCAATTCAAACATGGTCTTCTGCTTGGGCTGATTACGATAATGATGGTGATTTAGACATTGTTGTTGGTGCAAGTTCAACAGCAGATGGAAATCATAAATACATGAGAAATAATGGTGATTCAACATTTACTGATATTACATCTGGATCTGGTTGGGATACTAATACAAGTACAAGCATTGAGCACGTAGCTCATGATTTTGACAATGACGGTTTTGTTGACGTTTTAGGTGGTGGAAACAAAATCATGTTCAATTTAGGTAACGGAACTTTTGCACCTTCTAACTACAGCGGAATAGCAGTTGGAGGAATTGGAGACTTAAACGATGATGGTTTTCTAGATTTCTTAAACGGAAGCACAATTCGTTACGCTGTACCAAATACAAACAATTGGGTAAAAGTATCACTTCAAGGAATTGCTAGTAATAGCTATGGTATTGGAGCAAGAGTTGAAATCTATGGTGCATTTGGAAAACAAATTAGAGAAATCCATAGTGGTGACGGATTTAAATACATGAGTTCATTAAATGCTCATTTTGGAATTGGTGCTGCAACTGCAATTACACAAATTATCATCAGATGGCCATCTGGAACAATTGATACAATTAACAATCCAACTATCAACACGAGAGTTAATGTGGTTGAAGGATCTACTTTAGCAGTTGGAACATTTGCAAACTCAGAATTTAGTGTTTATCCAAATCCTGCTAAAAATGTATTAAACATTAAATCAAATGATTCTATCACAATGAAGAATGCTTCTGTATATGACTTAAACGGAAAACTAATATTATCAAGTTCAATAGTAAATGATAGCATTAATGTTGATTCTCTTTCAACTGGTTCTTATATCTTAATTTTAAAAGATAACAACGAAAAAGAATACACTCAAAAATTCTTAAAAGAATAGATATTATTACATACTAAATCACTAAAACTTCTGTTATAAATAAAAATATAACAGAAGTTTTTTTTTGTATATTTCGAAAAAATTGAAAATCAATGAAAATCACTACTCGATTTGCACTTCTATCTTTGATTATTCCAACAATGGTAGTTGCTCAAAAAAATATCGATCCTACTCCTGAAGATGTTGTTTTAGCTAAAAAAATTAGAACTACCTATGATAAAGACGATGTTGCCATCTTAGAAAGCACAGAAAACGTAACCTTCGATTTGAACAAGACTGAATCAAAAGTTATTGTTAATCATTCTATCAACGAGAAGTTAATGAATATCAATCATAGAGCTGCTATTCAGAAATATGAATTTTATGATAGCGAATCTAAAATTGAAACTTTCAATCTTAAATATCGAAATGACAAAAGCGTAGGAAGTTATGTTGTAGATGAATTTTACAAAGACAATGACCTTTTCTACAACGATGCACGTGTAAAACATATGGTGGTAAATTTTCCTGTACAAGGATACATTTACAACTATGAACTTGAAAAAAAATATGAAGATGTTAAGTATTTTACTTCTTTGTACTTCAATGACGAATTCCCAGTCTTAAAAAAACAAATTGTAGTTACAGTTCCTGAATGGCTAAATGCAGAATTAAAAGAATTTAATTTTGATGGTGCAAAAATCACTAAATCTCAAACTAAAGATTCTAAAAACAACACTATTTATACTTATACAATTAACGATGTTCCTGCATTATATAAAGAAGAAGATGCACCAGGACGAAGCTACTTGTATCCACATATTTTAGTTATTGCAAAGTCATACAAACTAAAAGGTAAAGATGTTGCTCTATTTGGTTCAACAGCCGATTTATACAAATGGTACAAGTCGTTGGTAGATTTAATGAAAGATGATACTTCCGTTTTAAAAAGCAAAGTGACAGAACTTACTGCATCAGCTAAAACCGATGAAGAGAAAATAAAAAACATTTATTATTGGGTTCAAGATAACATCAGATACATCGCTTTTGAAGACGGGATTGCTGGTTTCAAGCCAGATGAGTCTAATCATGTATTCGAAAAACGCTATGGCGATTGCAAAGGAATGGCAAATCTTATCAAGCAAATGCTAAAATTAGCAGGATTTGATGCCAGACTTACTTGGATTGGAACGAAACATATTGCTTATGACTACAAAACTCCATCATTAGCAGTAGACAATCACATGATTTGCACTCTATTTCACAAAGGCAAAAAGTACTTTTTAGACGGTACAGAAAAATTCAATTCCTTTGGTGAATATGCAGAACGTATTCAAAACAAAGAAGTAATGATTGAAGATGGTGACAAGTTTATTATTGATAAAGTTCCAACAGCTTCTCATGAAAGTAATAAAGAAATTTTTAAAGCCAATCTTTCTATAGAAAACGAAAAACTTCAAGGAACTTGTTCTAAAAGTTATTTAGGAGAAAGCCGCGCGCAATTCTTATACATTTACAGCACTTTCAAAAATGATAAAAAGAACGAAACACTTGACAACTACTTATCAAAAAGCGAAAAAAATACTCTAGTAACAAACATTAAAACATCCGATTTAAAAAATCGTGACGCCAAACTTACCATTGATTATAATGTAAATGTTGCTAATAAAGTTTCAAGTTTTGATAACGAAATGTATGTCGATTTAGAATACATGAATGAGTTTAAAGGATTCGAATTAAAAGATAGAAAAACTGATTATCAATTTGATTTCAAGAAAAATTACGAATCAACGGTTTCATTAGCTATTCCTGCAGGTTATTCTGTGACCAAAATCCCAACAGATTTAGTTGTTAAAGAAGGTAATTTTGATATTGCACTTACTTTTCAAAAAACAGACAAAGAAATCATTTACAAAAAATCATTTATCTTTAAAAACGGAGAAATAAAAGCCTCTGAAATGACAAAATGGAATGATTTCATCAAAAATCTAATCGCCAATTATAACCAACAAATTACTTTCACAAAACAATAAAATTACTAATGAAAAAACTATTTCTTTACTTATTCCTAATAATAAGTAGTGCATCTTTTGCCCAAGACAAAGCCGAAATCAAAGAATTTTTCTGGGGAAAATCAGACAAATACAAAACAGCAACAACAATTCCTGAAAAATGGAAAAATGAATCGGCTGTAATTATTTATAAATATGAATATTACAATTACCATAAATTTGGAGCAAGTGTAACCTACACGTCTGCCATTAGAAAAAGAATTAAATTACAAGATCAAGCTGCAGTCACTGAGTTTTCTGAGTTTTCTTATAAAGATAAATTTTATTCTAACAAAGGAATGCGTTCTTTAGGAAAAGGAACCAATGTTGTAGGAATCAAAATTGTAAAATCAACAGGAAAAGAAATTGATGTTGACATTGAAAAAAATGCCAAAGAAGTTGACAAAGAAAAGAAAATAGCTATCGCAAATCTTGAAATCGGTGATATCATTGATTTTTACTATTACAGCGTTGAGCCTTTCAAATCTATCTATGAATTTGGTTTCGAACCAGAAGAATCTCCGCTTGGTGATGTTTATCCTACTATGGATATGAAACTTGCGTTTGATACAGAAAATGACTTTTTTGTAAATTTCAACACATACAATGGTGCGCCAGAATTAATAGAAATTCCAACTAAAAATAGTGGTGAAAGAAAATACGAATTAAATGCTAAAGACATTGAAAAGAATGAATTTCCGCGTTGGTTTTTACCTTTAGCTGAATTACCTTGTTATAAATTTCAAGTATTTTTTGCACGTTCAGGAAAATTTGAAAAACGTGCTGATGCCTTTTTATCAAATTCTGAAAAAGTTATAAAGAAAACCGTTTCTAAAGAAGATATTTTTAATTACTACGATGAGAAATTTCGTCCAGATGGAAGTTTAAGTGTAATTAACGATTTCCTTAAAGGTAAAACATTTGCTAGTGATGAAGAAAAAATTAGAGAAGTCTATTACTACACTAGACACATGTTCTTCACACAATTTATTGAAGCTTTCATTATTAGTGATGCAACTAAATTCTACGCTTTAAGTGTTTATAGTAATCCAATCTTTTTTAGAACCGAAGAATCGTTTGTAAACTACTTCATGGAATTCCTTAAAAAGAACAATTACGATTACGATATTATAGTAGCTACACCAAAATACAATGGCTCAATAGATGATTTATTGATTCAGAAAAACGTAAATGTATTATTGAGAGTAAATACTAAAACACCAATGTATTTAGAATATTTCTCTCCATATACTAGTGCTGATCAATTCAATTACAATTTAGAAAACAGCAAAGCTTATGCGCTTCAAGTTGCTAAAGGAAAGAAAGTGGTAGATGCAGTAAACGTAAATTTACCAGCGAGTACAATGCAAGACAACGTTTCAAAAATTAACTCTCTTGTAACTATCTCTGACGATTTTTCTGGACTTAAAGTCAAAAAAGAATCTTCTTATTTTGGACATTTGAAAGAAAACGAACAAAGCGACAAATTCTACTACTTTGATTATGCGTTTGAAGACTATGCTAAATACGGAACGAAGTCGGTAATTGAATATGTAAAAAACAAAAAAGATAAAGAACGCTATGGCAAAGAAATTGACGCTGTTGTAAATAAATTGAAAGAACAACAAAAAGAAGCGTTCAAAAAAGCTACAGCCGAAGAATATGATTTTGAAATAGACGACCACAAATTTACCATCAAAAGTACAGGTCGTTTCGGGAAAAAATCTCCATTAGTATACGAAGAGGATTTTTCAATTAAAAACAACCTTATAAAAAAAGCTGGTGAAAATTACCTTATCGAAATTGGAAAACTAATCACCTCGCAAGTAGAAATTGACAAAAAAGAAAAAGAACGTAAAAACAACGTTTACATGGTTTACCCACGCTCTTTCGAAAACGAAATCACATTAGACATTCCTGCAGGTTACACTGTTGCCGGATTAGACAAACTAAACAAAAAAGTAGAAAACGAAACTGGCGGATTTGTAAGTTCAGCTACAGTTAGCGGCAACAAACTTACTATCAAAGCCGTTAAATATTATAAAAACTACTACGAACCAAACAGCAATTGGAACAAAATGATTCAGTTCTTAGATGCTGCTTATCAGTTCACTCAAGAAAAAGTTTTATTAAAGAAAAACTAAACCAAAAAAAACGCTCGAAATATAATCGAGCGTTTTTTTTATAACCTTACTTTCTCAAAAAGATTGAGTTTATCGATATGTAAAATAGTCTTGTTTTCATCTTCGCTTCTAGTAAACATTGGTAAATATTTAGCACCATAAACCACTTCGTCAAACGTATATGAAGTTCGTTTTACAACCGTTGTACTATACATATCATCAAACAATTTGATAAAGACAATAACTTCACCAATCGTGTTCTTAATATCATCGGCTGTCAATTGATATAACGGACTATCCTCAGTTATGGGATGCACCAAAGTCCAACTTAACGTCAACGCATTTACCTTTTCTAATTCTAACTTCAATTGGTAAAACTTATTCACCATTTTGCCATTTTCCTCAACATGAAGACCGAGCGTTACTTTAGCTTCAGCTTCAGTCAAATTAGCATTTTTATATGGTGCCAATCTCAACATTAAAGCCGTTTTATCTTGATATGGAGCAATAATCGCATTTTCAGAAAAAACTATATGAGCTCTAGGTTGACTAAATCTTCCATAAAACAAACCAGTTGCAATAGCAAAACTCAACAATCCAAAAAGCGCTTCTACCGAAGCCACAAAGCTCGCCAAAAATCCACTCGGACTAATATGACCATAACCCACAGTTGTATAGGTTTGAATACTAAAGAAAAACGCCTGACCAAATTTATCTAAAGCCGAAACCGCACTAATACCTCTCAAATGCTCCACTCCTATCAACACATAAATCGAAGCAAAAGCACAATTCACCAAAAAGTAAAAGGACAAAATAATAAAGAAAAACTTCCATCTCGGAATCGTCAACATCGTGTGATACCAACTAATTCCTTCAAAAAAACCAATTCCTGTTTTTCTTACATTCGCATTACCCGATTTCGTCACAAAACGACCACCATAACTCGATGCGTTTGCGCCAAAACCAGAGTTTTTATCATCTTGAGCTTTGCTATTTATTTTCTTTTTAAAAGCCATTATTTTAAGTATTAAAAGCCAATCCAGCTATACGTTACAAGCATTATCTAAAAAAGCACATTTTTGTAAGTTGTAAAAAGAGCTTCTCAGGTCGCTTTTTTACAACAACAAAAATAGCACTTTTTTACACAATGGCTTTCCACTACTATCTGGGCTAAAAACGTCCTGATTTTCATAGCACTATTAGTTTAATTCACTACATTTGATAATCTAAAACAATCCCATGACTACTAAAAACGACCTAAAATTTGCTGTTCTCATCGATGCAGATAACGTTCCTTATGCCAACGTAAAAGAAATGTTTGAAGAAATCGCCAAATACGGAACACCAACATTCAAGCGAATTTATGCCGATTGGACCAAACCAACCGTTTCAGGTTGGAAAAACGTTTTGTTAGAAAACGCCATAACTCCTATTCAACAATACAGTTATTCTACAGGAAAAAATGCAAGCGATAGCGCATTAATCATAGATGCTATGGACATTCTTTATACCGGAAAAGTAGACGGATTTTGCATTGTCTCAAGCGATTCCGATTTTACACGATTGGCAACAAGACTTCGAGAAGCTGGCATGAAAGTTATTGGAATTGGAGAAAAGAAAACCCTAACGCCATTCATCACAGCTTGCGACAAATTCATCTATATAGAAATTCTTAAAAAACCAGATTTAGAACCAATAGTAGAAAGTAGCAACAAAAAAACTACTAAAACTACAAAAGCTACCAACAGTCCAATAAGTAAAATAGATCCAAAAATCATTAAACTTCTAGCCGATAGTATATCCGATTTGGAAGATGAAAACGGTTGGGCATTTTTAGGAGAATTAGGAAATCTAATGCTAAAAAAGAAACCCGATTTCGATCCAAGAAACTATGGTTTTCCTAAAATGTTGGCGCTTATCAAAAACATCAATCGTTTCGAAATCGACGAACGCGAAAGTGGTAAAAACAACATCAAACACATTTATGTAAGAAGAAAGTAAAAGTCGAGAAGTAACTTGCTTTTAGAAGATTTACATATAATAAGTTTCTTCCACTTGAATACCATTTTTTTCTAGAATGGCAAAAAGGTACATACTTTGGTTTGGATCATATTTTTCAGTGCCACTTTGGTACCATTTAGCCAAAACATTCAACTGAAAATTAGTATAACCATCAGTATCTGGTGGCAAACCTAGCAAACCAGCTAACAGAAAATCTTCCAAAACCTTTTTAGTAACAATACGCTTCGGAATTCCGTCAATGATATAGCCGTTTCTATTTTCATAATCCAGTCGACCCGAGACAAATCCAGAGTGAAAAGCATCATTATACTTCACCTCATCATAATCGATGTAAGGATTCAAACCATTTGAATAACCATTCAAATAATCTTGTCTATAAGTTGGATCAAAAATATTTTCCATAGAGCTAATTGCTATGTTATTGTAAATTTCAAATCAAACTTAATAACAATAAAACAACAATTAATTAAAAATCGTTTAACGGAAAAAAAACTCTTTAAACCACAGCCACCTTGACGTTCATCGATAAAATTGGAAGTTTTTCAAGTGCTCACAATTAAATTCACAACCAAGAATAAAATTACATTTCTAAAAGATTCTTGTCTTTTTTGATTATTTTTACTTTTATAAATTAAATTGATAGCGGCTGTATATAAGTTAGCGGTAACTATAATGAACGAGATAAATCCAAATAGAATCACATTTTATAAATTCCTAAATGAAGACATTTCAAAGGAATCGTTAGAGAATTGGATTTACGAAAACAAAGAACTTGAAAAACTTATTCAAAAAGACCATTACAATGATTTGCTTGCATTTAATTATAAAGGTAGAGAGACTAAAGATTATATAAAATCAGTAGTTGAAAAAAACTTTGATTGGCAAGAATTTGAAAAATGGAGAACAATTGAGCTACTTGAGAAAATAAAAAGTGGAAAAATTGAACTTGTTTTAGCATCGCGCAGATTAAGACAACTATATCTAGAGCAAGAAGAAGAAATTGGTAAACCATATGTTTCTATACGTTTAGCAATTGGTTATGAAAGCTTGCTTGATAATTGCCCAATAGAATCTGAATATCATCTTTGGAATTTAGATTCTCTAAAAAAACAACTTGAACCGATAGAATGGTATAGAGACGATTTTTTGATTGATGTTAACAAAGAACTTACAGAATTAATAAAGACATAAAAAAACCAGCTTCTCAAAAAGTTCCTTATAAAAGCTACGCAAACGTCTCCTGACTTTGCGTAATTTTTATAATTCCCTTGACATTTATAGATAAAATTGGGAGATTTTTTCAAGTGCCCACAATTAAATTCACAACCAAGAATAAAACTGCATTTCTATGAGAATCTTGTCTATTTTGATTATTTTTACTTTTATAAATTATTTTAATGAGGCTGTATACAAGTTTGTAGTAATGGTTCAACCGAAGCTTAACTGAATGACAATAAAATGTTTAAACATATAAAAACTATGATAAAAGGACTTTATGAAACTCATTTATTTGTCGAGAATTTAGAAATATCAATTGAATTTTATAAAAATATTCTTGGACTTGAACAATGCTATTTCGAAGAAGAAAGACGAGCAGCATTTTTTTGGATTGGAAAACCTAAAGCAGCAATGTTAGGACTTTGGGAAAAACCGAAATCAGAAATTGACAAGCGACATTTTGCTTTTCTGTGCGAGAAGGAATTTATTTTGACACAAGCGTCTGATTTTTTAAATGAAAAAGGGTTAAAACCATACAACTTTTTAAATGACGGAACTGACAAACCAATGGTTTTTGCGTGGATGCCTGCAATTGCAATATATTTTAATGACCCAGACGGACATTACCTTGAATTTATTTCAATTTTAGACGAAGAAGCAAGACCAGAATTGGGAGTAATTTCATATAACAAATGGACAAATCGAGATAAGTTAGCGTAAAAATAAGCACTACTCCAGCTTCGCAAAGAGTTCCTTATAAAAGCTAAGCAAATGTCTCATGACTTTGCGTCATTTTTACAATTACCTTGACATTTAACGATAAATTGGAAGTTTTTCAAGGGCTCACAAATAAATTCACAACTAATTATAAAATTGCGTTTCTAAGAGATTCTTGTCTATTTTGATTATTTTTACTTTTATAAATTGTGTTGTGACTATATCCAAGTTATAGTCACTTTACCTAGAAATCGAAAATGAAGTTAAGCAAAAGAATAAAACATATTTTAGAAAACATAGTACTAATACTTTTCTCTTTTATTTATGTTTTCGTAATTCAAATTGGATTAGAAAAACAAAATATTAGTTTAGATAAAACGAGAAAGGCAACTAATGTTGTTGAAAATTCTGGAATTGGTATTCATTATGGTAGCAAAGGGATAAAATCCAATGTCTTTTTTATAAAACTAAAAAATATTGAAGAAAAATTTGGAGTTTATAGATTTTCAAAAAATTATAACGATTTACTTCAACTTGTAAAAATTGGTGATACTATAACTTTATATTTCAATGAAGACTCTTATAAAAAAAGAAACATAAATATTGATTTAATTCAAATTGAGAAAAAAAATAAAATTATACTTCCAAAATCAGAATATGAAAAAAAAGAAGGATCCTTAATTTATATTGGAATCGGAGGTTTACTAGCTAATATAATTATCATGTACTACAATAGAAAAAAATACCTCAAAACAATTTAAAATAAAAGCGACTGCTAACAGCGTTTTGCTACAATGCCTCCTTTAGGCATAATTGAAAAACTCACAGCTTCGCAAAGAGTTCCTTTAAAAGCTACGCAAACCACAGGAAATTATGACAGGTTTAACCAAAAAAACAACAAAATGAGAATTAAAACAGTACATTTTTTACTTTTTATATCAACTTTAGCATTTAGTCAAACTAAAGAAAAAATATCATTAGAATGGAAAATATCCAAAAATGACACTTTGAAATATCAAACTACAATGAATGCTATTAAAGTAGAAAGCGAATTTTCAAATAAAAATGACTCTACTTCTATTTTCTCTGGAAAAGACTTTGAGAAAATCCGAGAATCACTTTCTGAAATTAATTCTGCTATGAAATATCAAACTAATCTTTTCGTAAACAAGAAAGATGAAAAACTGATAGATATTGAAATGCTAATGTTTAATGATGAAAAAGATAATTCTGCTGAAAAATTAAAAGAAATGATGTCTCAATTAAATGTTGAGAATCAACAAAAAGAAAAAAAGAAAAAAAGCAAAGATAAGATTGATGAAATAGAAAAAGATAGTTTAAACTTTAAAAACCTTTTCAAAGATTTAGTTGGTTTAAATGGCAACGTCGTTTTAAGAGGAAGAATTACTAATGGTGGAGAAATTATAAGTACATATTATAAAAATTCTCAAAAAAATCTAATTTCAATATTATTTGAACTTCCAAATAGGGAGGTTGAAATTGGAGAAAAATGGAAACTCAACTTAAGTTTAATCGAAATGGATCAAAACTTTGTTTGTGACAGCTTAAGTAAAGAAAACTCAGTTTATATTGAACAAATCATAGAAAAAGATGGTGACAAAATTGCTATAATAAAATATAATATAAGTGAGTATGTAAACGGAGATTTTAGCAATCCAATGGGTGGAATCTTTGGAATGGAAACTAACAAAAAAACATTTATGAAAATTTCTCATATTGCAACTGGTTACTTTTCTATTCTTAAAGGAAAATGGATTAATTATGAAGGTATAATGGAAACTGAAAGTAATATTTCATTGTTTGGAGGAAAATCAAAAACAGAATTTAAACTAATAGAATGAAACAAAACAGCTTCACAAAAAAGTTCCTCAAAAAAGCCACGCAAATGTCTCTTTACTTTGCGTCATTTTTACAATTACGTATACGTTCATCAATAAAATCAAACATAATAAATGAAACAAATTTTTAAATATTTCTTTTTACTTTTTTTTGCTATTAATATTAATGCGCAGAATATAGAAAATGCAGAAAAAGACAGCTTAAAAATAAAATCAGTTGAACTTTTTAGAGAAATTTATTGGAATAATATACCAAAGCCTGTAAGTTGGACAAATGATTATGAAGACTTATTTTCCGATTTAGAACAAACAAAACTTGATAGTATTATCTCAAAATTTGAAAGAGAAACATCAATTGAAATTTCAATAGTAACGATAGATACAATAAAAACATCTAAAGAAAAGTTTGATGATTTGACTTTGCATATAGCACAAACTTGGAATATCGGAAAAGTTGAAAAAGATAACGGAATATTAATCGGAATTTCAAAAGGCTACAGAAGAATTAGAATTCAAAATGGTAATGGAATTGAAAAAATTGTAACAAATGAAGAAACTAAAGAAATAATCGAAAACTATTTCATACCAGAATTTAAAAAAGGTGAATATTATAATGGTACTTTAAATGGTTTGTGTGAAATTATTAGAATTTTGAAAGACAAATCGGAAAAATAAAAAAGTAAGTTGAGAAACGTTGAAGCAATAATACAGCAGAAGACGAAAAAATAAAAAATGAAGTCAAAAATAGATATAACTGAATTTAGAAATCGATTAAAAGAGAATACTAAAATTGGCTCGCCAAAACATAAAATTCCATTAGTTTTCTTTTCGCTTTTTACTGAAAATTCAAAATGCTTTTACGGAAATTTTGACAATTCAACCTTTGAGATCATAAAAAATTCTAATTTTTTTCCAAGTTTTTATTTTCTAAAAGGAACATATAAAAACATTGAAAAAAGTTTAATTGTAAATTACACTATTGAACCTTTGGGCAAATTAAGAGTTGCTTATATAAAATACTTTCCAGTTATTGCACTGATTATCTTTAACTCTATTTTTTACCTTCATGCAAAACCACCAATAGAAATATACATCATATCTAATTTATTCATAGTTTTCATCTCTATCATTTCGAGACTGAACATAATACGACAAAATAGAAACTTGAAAAGAAAATTCAATAAAATGTTTGAAATAAATTAATAAAAAAAATAAAGCGTAATAGTCCTAAAAAACCGTAAAAAACACAAAAATGAAAAAAATATTATTGTTTCTATTTCTTTATACTTCAAATATATCTTTTGGACAAATTCCAAACACATTAAGTTCTTCCGATAAAATATTTGGTTTGTCAAAATTTTGGCAAGAGGTTAATTATAACTTTGTTTACCTTGATAAAGTAGATAGAAAAATGTGGGATAATAAATATAAAGAACTTATTAACACTATTCCAAATACTAAAAATGATTACGAGTATTACCGTGAATTGCAAAAGTTTTGTGCTTTACTTAATGATGGTCATACGAATATTTTTTTTCCAAGAGGCATTGAACAAATGAATACAATGTTTGGCGATTACCGAATCTTCATTGAGAATATTGACGAAAAAGCAATAATTGTCAGAACTAATTTATCTAAAAAAGATGAAATTCCTTTAGGAAGCGAAATCATAGAGGTTAACAATAAAAAAACATTACAATACATAACTGAAAATGTAAAGCCTTATTTATCATCTTCAACTGAGTATGTTAAAAATAATGAAAGTTTCTCATCATTATTAAAAGGTATGGATGGAGAAACTTTCAAAATAAAAATTAAGAAACCTAACAATGATATTACCGAATTAACTTTAACACACAAAAGAACGGAAGAAAAAGAAGTTTATCCAGATTTTGAAGCTCAAAGAAATTTACTGGATTTTAAATGGATAAATGAAGAAACTGCATATGTTGCCTTAAATTCTTTTGCTGATAAAAAAATTGATAGTTTGTTTATTAATAAGTTACCAGAATTATATAAGGCAAAGTCGCTAATTATTGACTTACGTAATAATGGAGGTGGAAGTACCAATATTGGTTTAGACATTTTGAAATATTTGACAAACGACAAGAAAATTTATGGTTCAAAAAGTTCAAGTCGACTTCATATTCCTACTTTTAAAGCTTGGGGGAAATATATTGAACCAAAAGATAGTTTGAAAGATGAATGGTCAAAAAAAGCATATGCTACTTTTAATGATAATTATTATTATAACTTTGAATATGAACCTACTAAGATTAAGTTAAATGCAAAACGAATAGTTATTCCGACAGTAATTTTAATCGGTAATAACACTGCATCAGCTGCAGAAGATTTTCTTATTTATGCAGACAACCAAAAACATATGACAAAAATAGGAACAAATACTTTTGGAAGCACGGGTCAACCATTTTCATTTAGTTTGCCAGGTGGTGGAAGTGCTAGAATATGCACCAAAAAAGATACGTATCCTGATGGAAGAGAATTTGTTGGGTATGGAATTAAGCCCGATATTGAAATTAAACCAAGTTTTGCTGACTATCTAAAAAAGAATGATATTGTTTTAGAAAAAGCAATTGAATATTTAAAAAAAAATAAGTAATAAGGCTAACAACTTTGCTAAGCAAAGAGTTCTTTTAAAAAGTTACGTAAATGTCTCCTGACTTTACGCCCTTTTCATTTGATTAAAAACATTCAAATAATAATGAATTTTTTAACAATAAAAAAATCCCGACTCACATCGGGATTTTCTATTTTATTTACTCAAGTACATTTTTCTTCTGCTGTATAATTCGTAGAATTGATCGTCTTTTAAATCGTCTATGAACAAAATACTTTCACCTGTAGATTTCATTTCTGGTCCGAGTGCTTTGTTAACATCTTTAAACTTACTGAAAGAAAAAACTGGTTGCTTAATCGCATAACCTTTCAACTGCGGATTGAAAGTAAAATCGGTTACTTTGTTTACACCAAGCATTACTTTAGTGGCATAATTCACATAAGGTTCGCCATAAGCTTTTGCAATAAATGGAACCGTTCTCGATGCTCTTGGATTGGCTTCGATAATATAAACCGTATCGTCTTTTATCGCAAATTGGATGTTTATCAATCCAACTGTTCTTAACGCCAAAGCGATTTTCTTAGTATGATCTTTTATTTGTTGCATCACAAACTCACCTAAATTAAATGGTGGCAAAGTCGCATTAGAATCACCTGAGTGGATTCCACAAGGTTCGATGTGTTCCATAATACCTATGATGTACACGTTTTCTCCATCACAAATCGCATCGGCTTCTGCTTCAATTGCACCATCTAAATAATGGTCAAGTAATAATTTATTTCCTGGAATCGATTTTAATAAATCAATTACATGTTCTTCTAATTCTTGTTTGTTGATGACAATTTTCATTCCTTGTCCACCCAAAACATACGATGGACGAACTAACAATGGAAAGTCTAACGTATCTGCCAATTTCGAAGCTTCATCAGCACTTTCTGCAATTCCAAACTTCGGAAACGGAATATTTAATTCGGTTAATAATTCAGAGAAACGTCCTCTATCTTCGGCTAAATCTAAAGCGTCGAATGAAGTTCCAAGAATTTTAATTCCGTATTTAGATAATTTCTCTGCTAGTTTTAATGCCGTTTGTCCACCTAATTGCACGATAACTCCTTCTGGTTTTTCGTGACGAATGATGTCGTAAATGTGTTCCCAAAAAACTGGTTCGAAATACAATTTATCAGCTGTATCAAAATCGGTAGAAACCGTTTCAGGATTACAATTAATCATAATCGTTTCGTAACCACATTCTTTCGCAGCCAAAACTCCGTGAACACAAGAATAGTCAAATTCAATTCCTTGTCCAATTCTATTTGGTCCCGAACCTAAAACTACAACTTTCTTTCTATCAGTTACTATACTTTCGTTATGAACGTATCTTTCGCCATTAGCCGTTTGAATTTCAGCTTCAAAAGTTGAATAGTAATAAGGTGTTTTTGCTTTGAATTCGGCAGCACAAGTATCCACCAATTTATAAACACGCTTGATGTTCATCTCATCACGCAATTTATAAACCTGACTTTCCAAACAACCCAACATGTGTGCAATTTGTCTGTCACCATAACCTTTTTGCTTTGCTTCAAGTAATAATTCTTTTGGCAAAGTATCTATTTTATAGTTTGTGATTTCTCTTTCTAACGAATACAATTCTTCGTATTGTTTCAAGAACCACATATCAATTTTAGTAATTTCGTGAATTCTACTCAACGGAATTCCCATTGCGATTGCATCGTAAATTACAAAAACTCTATCCCAACTTGCGAAAGTCAGTTTCTCAATAATTTGTTCGTAGTTTTTATAACCTTTTCCGTCAGCTCCTAGTCCATTTCGTTTAATTTCAAGCGATTGCGTTGCTTTATGAAGCGCTTCTTGAAACGAACGACCAATTCCCATAACTTCACCAACCGATTTCATTTGAAGTCCCAAAGTTCTATCAGCTCCTTCAAATTTGTCGAAATTCCAACGCGGTATTTTTACGATTACGTAATCTAAAGTTGGCTCGAATAACGCTGAAGTCGATTTTGTAATTTGGTTTTGAAGTTCATCTAAATTGTATCCTAATGCTAATTTCGAAGCGATTTTTGCAATTGGATAACCTGTAGCTTTTGATGCTAAAGCAGAAGAACGAGAAACTCTCGGATTGATTTCGATAGCCACAATATCTTCTTTTTCATCTGGTGAAACAGCGAATTGCACGTTACAACCTCCAGCAAAATTTCCGATGGAACGCATCATTAAAATCGCCATATCACGCATCTTTTGAAACGTTGTATCCGATAAAGTCATTGCTGGCGCAACTGTAATTGAATCTCCGGTATGAATTCCCATTGGATCCATATTTTCTATCGAACAGATGATTACTACGTTGTCGTTTTTATCGCGTAAAAGTTCTAATTCATATTCTTTCCAACCTAGTAATGCTTTGTCAATCAGCACTTCGTGAATTGGTGACATTTCTAAACCGTAAGTTAGTTTTTCGTCAAATTCTTCTTTGCTGTGTACAAATGCTGCTCCAGTTCCACCAAGTGTAAACGATGGACGAATTACTAGAGGAAAACCAAATTCTTGAGCAATTTCTTTACCTTTTAAGAACGAAGTTGCCGTTTTTGCTGGCGCTGCAGGAATACCAATTTTTTCTAATAATTGTTTGAATTGTTCGCGGTCTTCGGTAATATTGATAGCATTAACATCAACACCTATCATTCTTATATTAAAATCTTCCCAAATTCCTTTTTCATCGGCTTCTAAACAAAGATTTAACGCTGTTTGTCCACCCATTGTTGGAAGAACAGCATCAATTTGAGGATGCTCTTTTAGAATTTGGATGATTGATTTCGTTGTTAATGGCAATAAATAAACATGATCGGCCATACTTGGGTCGGTCATAATGGTTGCAGGATTGGAATTGATAAGGATTACTTCAATTCCTTCTTCACGAATAGAACGTGCCGATTGTGAACCTGCGTAGTCAAATTCGCATGCTTGCCCAATAACGATTGGACCTGAACCAATAATTAAAACCGATTTGATTGAATTGTCTTTTGGCATTGTAGTTAGTTTGTAGTGTGTTGTTATGTTGTTTTTTCAAAGATAATCTGTTTGATTTGAAAAGTAAAAAAATGATGGTTTAAACTTATCAAATTTTATAAACAGGTTTAAAAAAAAGCCGCTACTAATAAAAGTAACGGCTTGATATTGATTAGAATCTAATCATTATTTTTTGTGTCTTGGTTCGCAAGATACTGTCAATTTATGTCTTCCTTTAGCTCTACGACGCGCAAGGACTTTTCTTCCATTTGCAGAAGCCATTCTGTCCATAAATCCGTGTTTATTTCTTCTTTTTCTTTTCGATGGTTGAAACGTTCTTTTGCTCATTGCTTTTTATCTTTAAAATCGTATAATAATCTTTTCTTGAGGTCTTTTTTAAACCGAGTGCAAATATACAACGATTTTTATTACTTGCAAGTAGTTTTTTAAAAATATTTTAATTTCTATTTATTATCTTTGCAAACTTAAAAATACACTATTATGTTTCACAGAAATATCAAACTTATTTTAACAGGTTTAATCTTTATCGCCGCTATTTGGCAATTTACAGAAGGTAATATCGGAAATGGAATTTTTCTTATCTTATTGTCATTAATTCCTTTGTTTCTTTATTTTAAAAATGAATATATTTTAATGGCTTTCTTACAGTTACGTAAACAAAACTTTGAAGGTGCAAAAAAATGGTTAGCCAAAATAAAAAACCCTGAAACAGCTTTGGTTCAAAAACAACAAGGATATTACAACTACCTTCAAGGATTAATGTTATCACAAACTAATTTAATTCAAGCTGAGAAATACTTCAAGAAAGCAATTGAATTAGGTTTAAATATGGACATGGATTTAGCTGTAGCAAAATTAAATCTAGCTGGTGTAGCCATGTCTAGAAGAAGAAAATTAGAAGCAACCAACCTTATCAACGAAGCTAAAAAGCTAGACAAACAAGGAATGCTGAATGATCAGATAAAAATGATGAAAGAACAGATGAAGAAAATTTAGTATTCAGTTAGCAGTGTTCAGTATTCAGTTATGACAATACTTAAATAAAAAAGTTCGCAAAAATTGCGAACTTTTTTATGTTCAAAATATTTCTGCCAACTGAACACTGAACACTGCCAACTGAACACTGCCAACTGACTAATATCCTTCCGTTGGAATTTCAATCAAATACTTTTTCTTAGTTGCGTTAACTAATTTCTTGTCTCTCAACCAAGGATTGTGGATTTTTAAAATTTTGTAATTGATTCCTTGTGATTTTGCAAATGTTGCTAAATCAGTTATAGAACTATCAACTTCAATAGTTTTAGTTGGAATGTTATCATACAATTCATATTTTGAAACATCAAAACCATAAAGTGATGGGTTTTTCATGATTTCTTTCAAAGCTAAAATTCTGAAAACATATCTTGATGTTTCATCTGTTAACAATAAATCATAATAATCTGTAACTTTTTGCTCTGTAATTTTGTTGTTTACACCTGTCATCCCTCCATTATAAGATGCAGCTGCAAGAGTCCAGCTTCCAAATTTCTCTTTGGCTTTCAATAAATATTTACAAGCTGCTTCGGTAGATTTCTGAAGATGATAACGTTCGTCAACACCATCATTAACTTCCATTCCTTTTTCTTTGGCAGTATCTGGCATAAATTGCCAAACACCTCTTGCTCCAGCTGAAGAAACCGCATTAGTCAACGAACTTTCAATAACAGCTAAATATTTAAAATCATCTGGAACTCCATACTGTTTTAAGATAGGCTCAATAACAGGAAAAGCTCTATTAGCACGTTTTAAAATTAGTATTGTAGAAGAATGTAAATTAGCATTGATTAATAATTCTCTGTCAAATCGCTCTTTTACGTCCGCTATTTGCAAAGGCGCTTTTTCACCAGCAAAGTCAATTTTTGCTGGAAAATATTGAGACGTACCTTCTTTAAATTGTTTTTCCTTTTGTTCGCCAGAAGTTGCATAAATAAACGCTCCACTAACTAAAACTAATAGTGCAGTTGCACCTAAAATTTGTATCTTTCTCATATTCCAATTGTATATTTTTCAAAGCTACAAAAATCAATCCAAAATCAAAATCATTCTAAAATTATCTTTGGTAAATTTGTGTTAAACCATCGATATTTACTTAGAATCATTGCATGAGTTCCTCCTTTTACATTAATAAAACCTTTAATATGTTTGGCAGGAAAAACTTCGTCAGCATCTCCATGAATATGAACAACTTCCATATCAATTTTAGTTCTATCCCAACAAATCATTTGCTCAATTGCCCAATCTAAGTATTCTTTATTGCGCATATGAAGGTATTTCTCGTAAAGTTTTAATTTCTTTTTCAAGGTATCGCCAAAAGCGTATTTGGTCAATAGTTCAACATCTTGAAGCAAACCTGTAGGAAGTAATTTATAGGCTTTAGTAGTTTTAGCAATTTTCATTCTTCGAGGTAATTCATTATTGCTACGAACACTTGAAACGATAATGATTTTTTTAGTAGTAAGAAACTGTTTCATTTCCTGAACTAAAACGCCTCCAAAGGAAACTCCAATCAAAACCACATTATCATGAGTTACTTTTTTTGCCATACGTTTGGCATAATCAACAAGCAATTCATTCTTTTCTGGCAGAAACCAGTGTAATAAGTGTACTTCGAAAGTGTCTTTTGGCAAATCAATCATTTCAAAGATTGTTGGACTTGCAGCGAGACCTGGCATAAAATAAACGTGTATCTTACTCATATTTTAACTTATTTCGGTGGCTTTATCCATATTTTATTCCGAAATTTGCATAAAATTAATTTATTTATCCCACTTATACATGAACTCAGAGTTAATTTTAGAAAAAATGGAAATTAAAGACAATACATTCGCTAGACAGTTTGAAACTTTGGTCGATGGAAAGTTGGTTTCTGTTGAATATTCGTTTCAAGAAAAAAAGATTTTCCTAACAAGAATCAATACTTTTGATGGATTCGACAATGAAGAATTTATTAATGATTTATTGAAGAATATTATGGAAATTGCTTACGAACGTAAATTAAAAGTGGTCCCTATTCTTCCTAAAATTGCATTGTTTTTTAGAAAAAATACAACTTATAGAGATTTATTGCCTCCAGGAATTAAAATATAAATTTTTTAGTAAATTCAAAAAAAAACCAAAAATCATGACTACATCGATTTTTGGTTTTTTTTTGATAAAGAATTAAAGGATAATTCTATTTTTTATTGAGTATTTGAAACAACTATTGTTTTGTAAAAACATATTTAATAGCATAATTTTCGGTTGTATTGTTATCTAAATTTCCTAGCACAATTCCGCTGCCTACTTCCATTGTTAATGTGTTTCCGTCTAATACCAAATTAACTGTTTCATTATTTTCCTTGTAAAACGTAACTAAATTATTATTTTTAGTAAAATCAAAATTAAATGATACAAAAGAAGATGTTGAACTATATTCTATATTTTGATTTATGGTTTGCGAAAAGAAACCTATACTAGAAACATAACTTATAGTACCTGAAGTAGTATCAATAAAATTGATTTGCGAATTTGAAGCAATTTGAGTGAAGTTCTTTGTTAAAACACCATTTACAAGAATAGGATTTTCAGTTGTCAAAGACGTTAATTTCCAAACGCCTGCCATAGCAGAAGTTTTTGTAGTAGCATCATCATTAGAACAAGAAATAAAAAAGATTGCCATTACAAATAAAACACATTTTTTCATCATTGATTGTTTGATTTATTAATATCAAGAACAAAAATATAAAGCGAATTTCATTGTATGAAATAAAAACGTCTAAATGAGAAGAAATCGGTTAAACAGCCAATAACATTTAAAAATAGCCTAATCAGCTAAATAAATTAAAAACCTAAAACTCTTTACTGATAATTTAAATTAGAATTTTTTTTCATAATTTTATAGAATGAATTCCGAAGAACTAAACCTCAACATAATTTCATTTTTTGAAAACATCCAAAAATATTATGGTTGCAAAACCGAAATTACAGAAGGATTGTTTTCAGAATTGGAAGATTTAGATGCTAATCTTACTACATGGAATTTATCTGAATTTGATTTAATTCGTTCTGCATATCGCAACAATGGCAAACGATTTATGTTTGAAGGAAACTCTATGTACTATGAAATTTCTGGCGAAAGAATCATCGATTTCAAACAACCAGGAAGAAATAAATATGAATTTATAGAACAATACAGCGAATCTGTTTTTAGGATTACTAAAATTAGGTTTAACTATAAATATTAGAAAATCCAATTTTTAAAATTCCAAATTCCAATACTTAAACAGTTGGGATTTGGAATTTTTCGTTTTGGAATTTCAATCTCACACTTCCATCTTCATCTATTCTTGTCAAATTGATTTCGTGCAAAGTATTGACTAATTCTGGATTCCAAGGTGTTTTAACTTTTACGTAATTTTCTGTAAATCCGTGAATATAACCTTCCTTATTTTCACCTTCAAACAAAACAGTTCTGTTACTTCCTATTTGACTTTCATAAAAAGCACGACGTTTTTTCACAGATAATCCGCGAAGCATTTTACTTCTTTTAGATCTCACATTCATTGGAACTACATTTTCCATAGTTGCTGCTTCAGTATTGTCTCTTTCAGAATAAGTAAAAACGTGCAAATAAGAAATATCCAACTCATTTAAGAAATTATAAGTTTCTAAGAAATGTTCATCCGTTTCACCTGGAAAACCTACAATTACATCAACACCAATGCAAGCATGTGGCATCACTTTTCTAATGTTCTCAACTCTATCGACATAAACTTCACGTTGGTAACGACGTTTCATTTTACCCAAAATTTCATTACTTCCAGATTGCAATGGAATGTGAAAATGAGGAACAAAAGTTCTACTTTTTGAAACAAAATCGATTGTTTCGTTTTTCAACAAATTAGGTTCAATAGATGAAATCCTAAGACGTTCAATTCCTTCTACTTCGTCTAAAGCTTTTACTAAATCTAGAAAAGTATGTTCGTGTTTTTTGTTTCCGAATTCACCTTTTCCGTAATCACCAATATTTACACCAGTTAGAACTATTTCTTTAATGCCTTGTTGCGAAATTTCGAAGGCATTTTTCAATACATTTTCCAAAGCATCACTTCTTGAAATTCCGCGTGCTAATGGAATGGTGCAATACGTACATTTGTAATCGCAACCATCTTGCACTTTTAGAAAAGCACGAGTTCTATCGCCAATGGAATAACTTCCTACGTAAAAATCGGCTTCTTCAATTTCGCACGAATGCACTTCGCCCATATCGTTTTTGGACAAATCATTAATATAATCGGTAATTTTAAATTTTTCTGTAGCACCAAGAACTAAATCAACACCATCAACGGCAGCAAGTTCTTCTGGTTTTAATTGCGCATAACAACCAACGGCAGCAACAAATGCTTTATCGTTGAGTTTCATGGCTTTTTTTACTATTTGCTTGAATTGTTTGTCGGCATTTTCTGTAACTGAACACGTATTGATAACATACATATCAGCAACTTCTTCAAAATCTACTCTATCAAAACCTTCGTCTTGAAAATTACGAGCAATAGTTGACGTTTCTGAGAAGTTCAACTTGCATCCTAAAGTGTAGAATGCTACTTTTTTTCTGTTTTCCATAAGTAAACTCAATTAATGAAATCGTTGTCAAAAAATTGAGAGTGCAAATTTAGGCAAAAAATAAAAAAAGCCACAGATTCACAGATTAAAATTATTTTAAAATAGTAAAATATCAAGCATTTATGCAATATAACTTTACAATTATGTAATATTTCTAATTTATAATAAGTGAATTTTACATTGATAAAAAATTAATATTATGATAGTAGAAATAGCAAATGAAGGAAAAAAATTTATAGGTTTTAGAGCAGTTGGTGATATTAATGCAGATGATTTTACAACTGAAGTCATTCCAAAAGTTGAAGCTTTTGTAGCTAAATATGATACCTTAAATTATCTTTTACAAATTGAAACCGAATTATCAAATTTTACCGTTGGCGCTTGGCTTCAAGATGCAATCTTAGGAATAAAAGTGTTTTCAAAATGGAACAGAGCCGCAATAATAACCGACACTCAAGGCATCAAAATTTTCACTGAACTTTTTAGCAAAATTATGATTGGAGAATTTAAATGCTTTAATCATGATGAGTTGGACGCCGCTATTTCTTGGGTTTCTGAAGAAGATAAAAAAGAATAATCTCAAAATTAAAACAAAAAAACACATAACATTATTGCTATGTGTTTTTTATTTATGCTAGTTAAGTAATTTACTCTTTTCTATATTTCTTAGTTTCTTCAAAAATATGTTCCAATATTTTAGCATCTTCTTCTGTAAAATCTACGTGACGACGCGACATTACAATTTTAGCCGTTTGAAATGCTTTTGAAGTTAAGTAAGTTGTAAAACCTGAAGCGCCACCCCAAGAAAAACTTGGAACAAAATTTCTAGGAAAACCACTTCCAAAAATATTAGAAGAAACTCCTACAACAGTTCCTGTATTAAACATGGTGTTGATGCCACATTTGCTATGATCACCCATCATTAATCCGCAGAATTGGAGTCCGGTTTTGGCAAAACCTTCTGTTTCATAACTCCACAGACGAACTTCTTCGTAGTTATTTTTAAGATTTGAATTATTACTATCGGCTCCAATATTGCACCATTCACCAAGAACAGCATTTCCTAGAAACCCATCATGCCCTTTATTAGAATATCCGAAAAGAACTGAATTATTAACCTCTCCTCCAATTCTTGAATGTGGTCCGACAGTAGTTGCTCCATAAACTTTTGTAGCCAATTTTACTTGTGCTTCTTCACACAAAGCAAATGGTCCACGAATGACAGAACCTTCCATTATTTCGGAGTTTTTTCCTATATAAATTGGTCCTGTTGAAGCATTTAGTGTTACAAATTCAAGTTTTGCTCCTTCTTCAATAAATATATTTTCTGGAGATAAAACATTAACACTTTTTGGAATTGGTAGCGATGATCTACCTTCAGTAATTAGATCAAAATCTTCTCTAATTGCTGCATCATTTTTAGCAAAAATATCCCATGTATTTTCAACTGTTAGGCAATCTTCGTTGAATTCAATAATTTCGTATGTATCAAAATCAATTTCTTCTTGAGTATCGTTAGTATAAAAAGCTATTACTGCATCACCTTTAAAAATTGCCTGATTTTTTTCTAAACTTTTAACCATTTCTGATAAAACATCATTGGGCAAAAAAGAAGCATTAATCATTACATTATCTTCAAGTTCTACCATTGGATACTTTTCAGAAAGATATTCTTCAGTTAGAGTGGTTGTTGTATAACCTAAATATTTTTCCCACTTTTCACGAATAGTTAAAATTCCAATGCGAATTTCAGCAACTGGACGTGTGAATGTAAATGGCAAAAGTGCGTTTCGAACGGTTCCGTCAAATAATATATAGTTCATAATTTTTATTGTTTGAGACAATGCGTTGCATTATCTGTACTATTGCGAGTTCAAAGTTACAAAAGTTTAGTTCATAAAAAAACCTTCCAAAAAATTGGAAGGTCTTAATAAAATTTGAACAGCTAAAAAATTATTTTCCGTGTTTAGCGTATTTAGTTTTGAATTTATCAATACGTCCTGCAGTATCGATAAGTTTAGATTTACCTGTGTAAAATGGGTGAGATGTTCTAGAAATCTCCATTTTGTAAACTGGATATTCAACTCCTTCGTGAGTGATAGTTTCTTTAGTTTCAACTGTTGATTTAGTGATAAAAACATCTTCGTTTGACATGTCTTTAAAAGCAACTAATCTGTAATTTTCTGGGTGAATTCCTTGTTTCATTGTGTAAATCTTTTATTTGTTATGAAGTAGTTTGTTGTGAAGCTTTCATTATAAAAGGTATCAACTGGCTACAACTTTTAATTATTGTTTTTTATTTGAGAGTGCAAAAATACAACTATTTTTTAATTATCAAACCTTTAAAGCACTTTTTTTAATTGAATTATATATTCTACAATAATAATGGAATTACTATATTTGTGGATTAATTTTAAAGATAAAAAAAATGGATAATACTACTTCTCCTGCTAAATCAGGTTTAACTTATGGTCTTCTTTTTGGTGCAATAATGATTTTGGAATTTGTTGTAGGATATGTTATGAACATAGATCCTCAGACAAATCCAACTTATGGAGTTGTTATTAGTGTACTTAATTATTTAGTATTGCCATTACTTTTTATCTATTTAGGCTGCAATAATTATAAGACTAACATCAATTCAGGTTTTATTTCTTTTGGACAATGTTTAAAAATTGGGGTTACCATTTGTGTAATTGCAGGTTTAGTTTCAGCAATATTTTCAGGTGTATTTGGAATGATTTTTCCAGAATATTTTGAGGAAGTATTTGATAAAGTAGGAAAAATGATGGTTGAAAAAAATCCTGATATGCCATCAGAACAAATAGAGATGAGTATTTCTATGATGAAAAAATTCTCAAACCCAGCCATTTCAATTCCTATTACTGTATTAATGTTTGCTTTTATTGGATTAATTTGGTCTCTTATTGTAGGTGCAATTGTAAAAAAAGATCGTAATCAAAGTTTATAATTTAATGAATCTATCCATAATTATCCCATTATTAAACGAACAAGAATCGTTACCCGAATTGCATTCATGGATTGTAAAAGTCATGAAGGAAAATAATTATTCCTACGAAATTCTATTTATAGATGACGGAAGTACGGATGATTCTTGGCAAACTATTGAAAATTTATCAAAAGAAAATCCTTGTGTAAAAGGTATTCGATTTCTAAGAAATTTCGGAAAATCACAAGCACTTCATGCAGGTTTTGCAAAAGCCCAAGGTGATGTTATTATCACTATGGATGCAGACTTACAAGATAGTCCGGATGAAATTCCGGGATTATTCAAAATGGTGACGGAAGAAAACTTTGACCTTGTTTCTGGTTGGAAAAAGAAACGTTACGACAATGCTGTAACCAAGAATTTACCTTCCAAATTATTCAACTGGGCAGCTAGAAAAACTTCCGGTGTTTATTTGAACGATTTCAATTGTGGCTTGAAGGCATACAAAAATGTGGTTATCAAAAACATTGAAGTTTCTGGTGAAATGCATCGATATATCCCAGTTTTAGCTAAAAATGCTGGCTTTGGAAAAATTGGCGAAAAAGTAGTTATTCATCAAGCACGAAAATATGGCGAATCTAAATTTGGAATGAGTCGTTTTGTCAATGGTTTTCTTGATTTAATTACGATTTGGTTTTTATCTCGCTACGGAAAACGTCCTATGCACTTGTTTGGAGCAGCTGGAGTTTTAATGTTCATTATTGGTTTTTTAGCAACTGGTTTCATCATTACTATAAAACTTATAAAACTTTACTCTGGATTTGACACCATTCTAGTAACGAGTAATCCACTTTTTTATATTGCCTTAACTTCAATGATTATTGGAACACAATTATTTTTAGCTGGATTTTTAGGTGAAATCATTCTTCGTACAAAAAACAATGAAGAACGATATAAAATTGCTTCCGAAATAAATTTATAAACCAAAATAAAACTATACGCCATGAAAGAATTAGAAATTATCACAAAAAAAATACATGAAATTAGAAATCAAAAAGTAATGCTAGATTATGATTTAGCAGCGCTTTACGAAATTGAAACACGTGTTTTAAAACAATCTGTTAAAAGAAATGCTTCAAGATTTCCTTCAGATTTTATGTTTGCTCTAACCGAAAATGAAATAAATGACTTGGTATCACAATCTGTGATACCATCTAAAAGCTATTTTGGTGGTTCGCTACCATTTGCCTTTACTGAACAAGGTGTTGCTATGCTTTCTAGTGTATTAAAAAGTGATAAAGCAATAGAAATTAACATCTCTATTATGCGAACTTTCGTAACAATCCGACAATTTGCATTGAATTATACTGAACTACAAAATAAAATTAATGAAATAGAAGGTCAATTACCTGAAATATATAATGTTCTGAATTATTTAGTTGAAAAAGATGCTACTAAAAATAAAACAGAGCGAACCAAAATAGGTTTTAAAAAATAAGATTATGCACATAGAACAAAATATTTTAGACAAAGTAAACGAGTGGTTAACACCAACTTTTGACAATCAAACGCAAGAAGACATTAAAGAAATGATGACAACTTCTCCTAAAGATTTAGAAGAAAGTTTTTTTAAAAATCTTGAATTTGGAACTGGAGGAATGCGAGGTATTATGGGCGTTGGAACCAATAGAATCAACAAATATACACTTGGAAAAAACACACAAGGTTTATCCAATTATATGATAAAATCATTTCCTGGAGAACAACTAAAAGTTGCTATTGCTTATGATTGTCGTCATAACAGTAATACTTTGGCAAAAGTTGTTGCTGATGTCTTTTCGGCAAATGGAATTCACGTTTATCTTTTTTCTGATATGCGTCCAACTCCTGAATTGTCTTTTGCTTTAAAATATTTGAATTGCCATGCTGGAATCGTACTTACGGCTTCACACAATCCACCAGAATATAATGGATACAAAGTATATTGGCAAGATGGTGGACAGTTAGTTCCGCCACAAGATGGTGAAATTATTGAAGTTATCGAAGCATTGAATTATAGTGAAATAAAATTTGAAGCTAACGAAAATCTTATTGAATACATTGATATTGCTATAGATGAAGCTTTTGCAAAATCTACTGTTGAAAATGCAAGTTTCAATACACCAGCAGCAGCGAAAGAAAATTTAAAAATTGTTTATACTTCACTTCATGGAACTTCAATAAAAGCAATTCCGGGAGTTTTAGCAAAAGCTGGTTATACTGATGTAAATATTGTTCCTGAACAAGAGGTTCCCAACGGTGATTTTCCAACTGTGAAATCTCCAAATCCTGAAGAACCAGAAGCTCTTTCAATGGCAATAGCTTTATCTGATAAAATTGGTGGCGATATTGTAATTGGTACCGATCCTGATTCTGACAGATTGGGTGTTGCTGTTCGTGATACTGATGGCAAAATGATACTCTTAAATGGTAATCAAACTATGGTTATCATGACAGCTTTCTTACTAGAACAATGGAAACGTGCTGGAAAAATTGATGGAAAACAATTTATTGGTTCAACTATTGTTTCAACTCCAATGATGTTAGAATTAGCATCTGGATACAATGTTGAATGCAAAGTTGGATTAACTGGTTTCAAATGGATTGCTAAATTTATAAAAGACTTCCCAGAACTAACGTTTATTGGTGGTGGAGAAGAAAGTTTCGGATTCATGGTTGGTGATGCTGTCCGAGATAAAGATGCTGTTGGCGCTTGTTTACTAGTTTGCGAAATTGCTGCGCAAGCCAAAGCTGCTGGAAGCACATTATACAAAGAGTTATTAAATTTATACGTTGATTTTGGTTTTTACAAAGAGCATTTGATTTCGTTAACCAAAAAAGGTATTTCTGGAATGCAAGAAATTAATCAAATGATGATTGATTTACGCGAGAATCCGATGAGTGAGATTAATGGTCAACGTGTAGTTTGTATTGAAGATTACGAAAATTCGACTTCAAAAAATATGTTCACTCAAGAGATTGAATCGATTTCAATTCCAAAATCTAATGTCCTAATCTATTATTTAGAAGATGGCTCTAAAATTTGTGCTCGTCCGAGTGGAACAGAACCAAAAATTAAATTCTACTTTAGTGTGAATTCTCCATTAAATGCTGTAGAAAATGCGAAAGAAATTGAATTAGAATTGGATACTAAAATTAAAAATATAATCGCAGAAATGCAGTTAAACTAGAAATGGACGAAAACATAAAAAAGATAATTCCATTTATAAAACCTTATAAATTTCACGTTATATGGAATGTGATTTATAATATTTTATATGCTTTGTTTAGCACATTATCATTTGTTGCTTTAATACCAATGATGGATGTATTATTCAAGAAAGAAAACAAAGTATTGGAAGAACCTATCTATACAACCATTTGGGATATTGGAACTTATGGAAAAGATTATTTATACTTTCAAATTAACACTTTGTCTAAAAATGATGGTCCACAATTTGCATTAATATTAGTTGTTAGTTTAGTAATTATTACCTTTTTATTTAAAAACTTATTCAACTATCTAGCATCAAACCATTTAATGCATTTAAAAAATGGAGTTTTAAAAGATTTAAGAACAACAATGTACGATAAAATTATTGAACTACCTGTTTCTTATTATTCTGAAAAAAGAAGAGGAGATATAATGGCCCGAATGTTAGGCGACGTTAATGAGGTTCAAAATTCATTCTTCTCAATTTTAGAACTTATCGTAAAAGAGCCAATGACCATTATTTTTACGATTGTAACAATGTTTGCAATTAGTGTAAAACTGACGCTTTTTGTTTTCATATTTATTCCTATTTCAGGATTTATTATTTCAAAAATTGGAAAATCATTAAAAGCAAAATCAGAAAGAGCCCAATTTGAAGGTGGTTATTTAATATCCATTGTTGAAGAAAGTCTATCTGGCTTGAAAGTTGTAAAAAGTTATAATGCAGAGCATAATTTCAAACAGAAGTTCAACAGTTCTGTTACTCGATTACTAAATCTATCCAACAGTATTGGTAGAAAGAACAATTTAGCATCACCTTTTAGCGAATTTATGGGAATTATTGTAATTGCCGTTTTACTTTGGTTTGGTGGAAATATGGTTTTGGTTGACAAACTACCCAACGGAAAAGCTGTATTAGAAGGCGCTCAATTTCTTGTTTATATGGGTTTGGCTTACAACATTCTTACTCCAGCTAAATCAATTTCTAAAGCAAGTTATTCGGTTAAAAGCGGACTAGCAGCTGCGCAAAGAGTTTTTGAAGTTTTAGAAGTTGAAAATACCATAACCGATAAACCTAATGCGATTAACAAAGAAACATTTGATAAAAATATCACGATAGAAAATATCAATTTTAGATATGAAGAGGATAATATTTTAACCAATTTTTCATTAGAAGTTCCAAAAGGAAAAACTGTGGCTCTTGTAGGTCAATCTGGTAGTGGAAAGAGTACAATTGCAAATCTTCTTACTCGCTTTTATGACGTACAAGAAGGAAGTATCAACATCGATGGCATCAATCTAAAAGACATGACGATGAACTCTTTACGTCAGATGATAGGTTTGGTTACGCAAGATTCTATTCTCTTTAATGATACCATTAAAAATAATATCCTAATTGGTAAACCTAATGCTACCGATGACGAAATTATTGCTGCATTAAAAGTGGCAAATGCTTATGAATTTGTAAAAGATTTACCAAGTGGAATAGAAACCAACATTGGTGATGCCGGCGGAAAATTATCAGGCGGACAGAAACAACGTATTTCAATTGCGCGTGCGGTTTTAAAAAATCCACCAATTATGATTTTGGACGAAGCAACATCTGCATTGGATACCGAAAGTGAGAAATTTGTGCAAGTAGCTCTAGAAAACATGATGCAAAATAGAACTTCTATTGTTATTGCACACCGATTATCTACTATTCAAAAAGCTGATAAAATTGTAGTGATGCAAAAAGGTTTGATAGTTGAACAAGGAAATCACGAAGAATTATTAGCCAAAAACGGAATGTATTCTAAGTTGGTAATGATGCAAAGTTTTGAGTAAAAAGTTGAAGGTTGGAGGTTGGAAGTTGGATGTTGTAAGTTGTAAGTTAAATAATTAACCCATTAAATTTATGAAAAGAGAATATTTTACTGGTTTATTTCTTATAATTTTTGTTTCAGTTATTATCACATTATCCTACACTATGGATGAACAATTAGTTGCTGAATATCTTCTAAAATATATAGTGGTTTGGCTTATTCTTGCTATTTATGTTGGACAATATTCGATGAAATTTCCGAAACGTTTTTAAATGTATTTCAATAATCCAAATATCACACTTCCAGAAAATCCAGATACGATAGTTTGGAAGTATTTGGACTTGTCAAAATTTTTGGACTTGCTACTTTCTAGAAAACTCTTCATGTCGCGTTCGGATAAGTTTGAAGATCAATATGAAGGAACATTTAGCGAACCAACTTTTGAGGAAATAAAAAAATTGTCTGCCAATAATCCTGAATTTCTTGATTACTATAAATCACACAGAGAAAAAGTTGTAGTAAGCAGTTGGCATATAAATGAGTATGAATCGTTTGCGATGTGGCAAATTTTTACACAAAATAGTGAAGGTTTGGCTATTCAATCTACTGTTGGAAGACTTCAAAAAGCTTTAGAAGCTGAAAAAGATTTCAAGCAATACATTGGTGAAGTAAATTATATCGATTACAAAAAAGAATATATTCCTTTTGACGATATGTTTTTCCCTTTTCTATTTAAACGTAAAAGTTTTCAATACGAACGTGAAGTTAGAATTATCGCCGATTTATCTGAACAAGAAATTAAAATCAATGATGGTTTAAAAATTGAAGTAGATATCAATCAATTGATTGAAAAAATCTACATTCATCCCAAATCGGAAAATTGGTATAAAAAATTGGTAATAGAATTAGTTGACAAACTTGGCTTTGACTTTGAAATTGAAAAATCAGATTTAGAAAGTGATATTTTGATTTAAAAAACACTTACAATTCGGTAAGTTTTAACTTTTAGGTATACAATATTTATCTAAATTTACAAAACTATATTTCACACCAATTGGAAATAAAATTCTTTAAGCCGAAATCTGAAATTCTTCAAAAATACATTGAAGGTTATTACTTTCTTACCAAAAAAGAAACCGAACCTACGGTTGAATATCTTACGTTTCCAAATAACTATAGTATAATTTCTGTTTATCAAGATACCGAAATTGTTTTTACAGAAAATCAAGCATTGGTAAAGGAAAAAATTGGTAATCCATTCGAATCAGATTTGATTTGTCATTATAAAAAACCAATCAAAATTATTTGTGAAGGAAACCTAAATGAAGTTACTTTTTATTTCAAACCACTTGGTTTAAATGCATTTATAACTAAATCGCTTTGCTATTATACCAATAATTTTTTCTCTAAATTCTTTCCTTTTGAAGATTATGAGAAAACTATGCTTCATATTTTAAATGAAAATGATTTTGAAAAAAGATGTGAAATGATAGAAAATTATTGGTTGTCAAAACTAAATGGTTTTAGTCATCCTTTTCTGAATGAATTGATCGTTGATTTAAAAAATGATTATTCAATGGCCGAATTAGCCAAAAAATATAATACTTCACGTCAAAATATAAACAAACATTTTGAATCTAACTTGTGCAAAACACCTTCAGATTTTAAAAAAACACAACGTTTTAGAGAAGCTTTAAAGTCACAAATGAATAATAAGAACAAAAACAATCTAACTTCATTGAGTTACGATATGTTGTTTTATGATCAATCTCATTTAATAAAAGACTTTAAATCATTGACTGGATTGACACCTAAAAATTTCTTCAAAAACATTTCATCTCAAGAAGATGGTGAAGTGAATTGGTTATTTGTATAAGATTACATTTTTACAATTTTATTAATTTAAGTAATGCTAATTTTACTAAAAAAACAAATACTTTTTATCATGATAAATCTAATTGTAAAAATCGTTGTTGCTGCATTAACAATTGTAGTGAGTTGTTTGTTTTAAATTTAATGAAAAATTATTTTATTTACTATTAAATAGGATTATATTCCACTACTTTCAATTCTTTATCCATTAAATCTACATATTGATAATGTACTTTATCGTCTTTATCAAAGGCACCATTTTTATTGATGTCTTCTATTGTTCTGAAGTATAATCTGTTTTGAGAATCAATAACATTCCAATCTATAAACTCTTGATATTCAACAGAAAGCTTTTTAAAGTTACTTCCATCGATTGCACTTATATATAAATCTTTGATGTCATTACTATCTAGTTTTCCGTCTTTATTAGAATCCATATCTTCAAGAACATAAACTAAAAACTGCTTTTTTGTTTTATCAGCAATCGATTTCAAATAAGTTACTCGCTCTATTAAAACAGGTTTGTCGGTTAAAACCTTCAATGAATCAGAACCAATTTGTTGGAACTTAAAATTGCTTAAATAACCTGTAATTTCGTATTCATTAGAATTAGAAACCACAAAACTTTCTCTTTCTGAACTCGAATATTTTGTTTTGGACCTTCCGCTAGCAACGGTAAACTCACCAATTGGAAATAACAAAACCGAAGTTCCTTCCATCTGAACTGGTAAATCAGCTACTAATATTTTAGAAGTATCAATCTTTGGTTCTGAACGCTCTTTAGAAGTATTTTCGTAAATTACTTTAGGCTTTTCTGTTTCTTCTTTACAACCAACTAAAAGTATGATTAATGCAAGGACACTATATTTTGAGAAATTTTTCATTTGAACAATATTTAATCTTTATCAAAGATATGATTTTTGATTGTATTTTCTATTTCTATTGAATTTTAGTAGTACAAAAATATTAAGAATTATAATTCCAATTAAAGCAACAAATAAATACCATACTTTTTTATAAAATGAAATTAATAATTCATTTTTCTGTTTTTCTTTTTCTTCTGCTTCTATCTTTAAAGTTTCTAAATGAGTGTAAAAACTTGTACCACAGTTTACTATTATATGTTCTTTCTCTCTTTGATTAGCTTTTTCTTTTCTTTGATTACCATTTAAAATCCATAAATAATTTTGATATTCAATATAAGTTGGAGTTTTTTCAGATTGTAAAATATCTAATATTCTAATATAAACTTCATAAGTCATTTTCTTACCAAATTGAAGTTTAATTCCATTGATAGTGTCTTTAAATTTGTTTTGAATTCTAAGAGATTTTTGAAAATTTATTAAATTATTTTTCTCCTTTTCTAATGTATTATTAAAAACAAATATTTTATAATTTCTTAAATTGGGAAAATCAAATTCATTTAATATTTCATAATATGATTTTTTGTCAGCAAGACCTAACTCTATACATGAATATTCCTTAAAAGAATTACTCAAGTATAAAAACCATAAAAATAGAATTGGTAAAACCACCAAAGAAATCATTCCAGGAACATAAAAAATCTTTCTATGTTTCTTGAAACTCATTTACAATCTTGCAGTCAACTTCACATTAAAAACTCTCGTTGTCATATAATTTGGGATTCCGTATTGATTTTTGGTGTAGGCATCACGAACCCAAGTGTTGGTTATCGCGTTTTGATTGTTGAATAAATTAAATGCTTCTACTCCTAATGATAATTCCTTGAATTTTTTCAACCAATGTCCGTCTGGTTTTAAATCATTTTTTTCGGTAAACGAATAGAAAAATCCAACATCGGCTCTACGATAATCTCTCAAACGACTTTGATATTGATACACATCAGCATAAGATGGCGAACCACCTGGAAGTCCTGTATTGTAAACCAAATTCATATACAATTTCACGTTAGGAATATTTGGCATATAATCTTGGAATAAAATACCAAATTTTAAACGTTGATCTGTCGGACGAGCTATATTTCCTCTATTATCTTGATTTTCTTCTGTCTTTAAATATCCGAAAGTAAACCATGATTCAGTTCCTGGAACAAACTCACCATTTAATCTACAATCAAATCCGTAAGCATAAGCCGTTGCATCATTATTAGCTCTGTAACGAATTCTCACATTCTCCAAAGTATAAGTGTTTACATCATTCATAGTTTTGTAAAATGCCTCTGAAACCAATTTGAATTTACGATTCCACATTTTGAAATTATAGTCATTTCCAACTACAAAATGAATTGATTGTTGCGCTTTAACGTCTGATTGAACGGCTCCATTTAGGTCGCGCAATTCTCTGTAAAATGGCGGTTGATAGTAAAATCCTGTTGAGAGTCGAAAAATCATATCCCTTTCCCAATCGGGTTTGAGTGAAATTTGAGCTCTCGGACTAAAAACGGTTTGACTTGAAGACGCAATATTATCACCAGAAACCATCCAATTGTGTGCTCTAACACCAGCGTTTAAAAACAATTGACTGTTTCCAAGTGTAGTTTTTGTATTCCATTGTGCGAAAGCTGAAATTCTGTCAATATTTACAAAATTTAGCGCTCTTACATTCTGAAAAGGTACTAACGGACCAACATAAGGATTGTAAGGTTGATCATTAGGAATATCTATAATTGGTGGATTAATTGAGAATCCTGCCGAATCGATAACTTCCCACTCTACGATTCTATCCCGAATGCTTTCGTGTGTATATTTTACGCCCCAATCTATTTGGAATCTCTTTTTAACGTTGTGACTTCCTTTTACTTCTGCATTAATTATAAGTGCATCTAAATCGTTTCTGGCATGATTCAATTGAGAACCAACCGCACGATTGAATGTTATATCACCAAAAGTTTCTGAACCAATATTACTATCAACTTCTCCTAAAAAATAAGCTGCATCAATATCGAAATATTCTTGCTCTTGTGTGTGATAGGAAGATGCAATAAACTTATAAGTATTGTCTTCATTTGATTTGAATGTAGATTTAATAGCGCCAAAAAAGGTTTGAAATTGAGTATCTTCTTGTCCTTCATAAAAAACTTGTAACGCAATAGGTTCACTTAAAGTACCAAAATTGGTTTGACGTGTTAAAGGCTGGAAGCTGTATTTATTTTGAGCAATATTTCCTAAGAAACTCCATTGCCATTTTGCAGAAGCATCATAATTCACAACAGTTTGTACATCGGCAAAAGTTGGCCTGAAATTACTTTCTGTTTCTTGACTGTTTACCAAAAGTGAATTGTCTCTATAACGAATACCTGTCATGGCACTCCATTTTTTATTTTTAGAAACGCCTTCTGCAGAAATACTTCCACCAAGAAAACTTGCTTCTAGCGAAGCGCCAAATTTTGTAGGTTTTCTATAAGTAATATCTAAAACCGAAGACATTTTGTCTCCAAATTTAGCTTGAAATCCACCAGCAGAAAATTCTATATTTTGAATTAAATCAGTGTTAGTAAAACTCAATCCTTCTTGCTGACCAGAGCGCACCAAAAACGGACGATAAATTTCGACTTCATTTACATAAACCAAGTTTTCATCATAATTTCCGCCTCTCACAGAGTAAGCAGAACTTAGTTCCGTATTTGAAGTTACACCTTGGAATGTTTTAATCACACTTTCAATTCCACCTGATAAACTTGGATTTCTTCTAATAACTTCTGGTTCAATACTTATAATCCCTGATGCTCTTCCTCTATTATTCTTAATAATAACTTCGTCCAATTGAGCATTTTTAGAACTCATAACAGGATTATATTCAACAATATCATTATTTTTTAATTGAAATGTTGCTGTAATATTTTTTAAAGAAACATGAGTATAAACCAAAACTACTTTTTGATTCGCAGGAATGGTGATTACATAAAAACCTGTTTTATTAGTAACAACAGATTGGCTTTGATAACTAACATTAACTCCTTCAACAGGATTGTTGTTTTCATCTAAAACTATTCCTGTAACTTTCGCTGTTTGTCCTAAAGACGCAATGGTAAATAGAAAAAAAACTAGGTATATAAATTTATTTATTGCTTTCAAGTGATATTATTTTTTTTGACTTCTGTTAAATTGAGTTTCAAAGATAGAAGAATTTCCAACATTATCGGTAACAACTACTTTCAATTTATTAGCTCCTTCTTGTAACAAATCATCATTAAAAACGTGAGTCAATCGCTTTAATTTTGATTCATATTCAAATAAAACCCATTTATCGTTAATGTAGCCATTGTAGGTTTTAACACCAGACAAATCATCAGAAATCGTTACATTTATGCTTTTTTGATTTGTAATCCATTTACCTTCAATGCTTTTTGCCATACTGATTTTTGGAGCAGTTATGTCTTTTGCTAATGTGAATTGTCCCAAATTTCTTGTTTTACAAGTAAACGTATTATCTACTAGTTTTGTTGTGATGTATCCTAATTTAGTTCCGTTTACTGATGCAATAAACATTTTTTTCTTTTCTTCCTCTGACGATTTTGTGTCTTCTATAGAAATTGTAAAATTGGTATGTGCTGGAACGGAATCATCATGAAGGAAAAGCGTGTTATTTCTTACATCAAAATTTAGATAGAAATCTTCATAAAATGTTCCTGCTGGAAAATAAACAGAAAAATTATCCTTTTCAAAATTGGATTCAACTTTAGACTTTACCAAATACTTTGTCACTTTTACATCTTCTTTAATAAGAGCTGGCTTTGCTGAATATTTTACCGGAATCGAAATAATAGTTTTGTTTTTAAAGAAATCAGACACTTCAATACGTTGAATTTCTAAAGTATTTGGTACAATATCTAATATTCCATTTTCATAATTTTGATAAATATTACTCCAAGGAAATGGATTTTTCATAAAAAGTTTTTGCACTCTTTGATGCATCTTCTTATATCTAGCATAGTCGATAAAAGCATTAATATATTTAGCTTCATCAAAAACCATGGTATCAAATTCATATCCAAAAATGACCTTCCCATTTGAAATTAATTGAGCTTTGTATATACCATTTGCATTGTATGAGACATTATCATTGTCTGTTGCACTAATTCCAAATCCAATTTTACCACTTGCAAAAACTTGTTGCGACAAATAGGTTCCATCAGATTGAAGAGACAAATTAAGAAGAACTGGTCTTTTAGATTCATTTACTACTGCTGAATTATCTAAAGGATAAACCATAAGACTCGAAACAATTGGATTTTTAGTGTCTTGAGTTTGTATTCCAAAAAACAACGGATTTATAATTTTCTCTGTTTTGTTATCTCTGAACTCAAAATGCAAATGTGGCCCTTCTGAACCGCCAGTATTTCCGGATAGTGCAATGATGTCACCTTTCTTCACTACAAGTTCGCCAGGTTTAAAAAAAGCTTCAATTTCATAACTCTTTTCAGCATATTGCATTGCAATAATCTTATCTTGAATAGTTCCGACAGCTTTTTGTAAATGTCCGTAAACAGAAGTATAACCATTTGGATGTGTTATGTAAATTGCTTTGCCATATCCAGCAGTTGAAACTTTGATTCTAGAAATATAACCATCAGCAACGGCATAAACATTTAAACCCTCTTTCTGATTGGTTTTAAAATCAAATCCGGCATGAAAGTGATTTGGACGCAATTCTCCAAAATTTCCAGATAACTGTAATGGAATATCTAAAGGTGATCTAAAATAATCTTTCGGATACTCATTTTGGGAATGCGAAAAAATCGAAAATAACAAAATCAATGGGATGTATTTCATTCTATATGGGTTTTCTGCTAAAGTATAAAAAACTTTATAATTACAAAAAAAATACCACAAACAGATTTATAACTAACTATTTTACAAAATATTAGAAGTTAATAAAAAAATAAATTTAATTTTTAACGAAAAATATTGCTTTAATAGATTAGGAATTATAAATTTGTAAGATTAAGTAATGAATTGTGTCATAGATGAGTGAAATTGCAGAAATAATTGATACTCTTGAGAATAAAATTCAAAAATTGTTTAAAAAGATAAACGATTTAGAAGAAAAAAATCAAGCGTTGCAACGAGAAATAAAGATTTCTGTACAATCAAATCAAAATCAAACTTTGGCGTATGAGTCGTTAAAAAAAGAATTTGAATCATTAAAAATGACTAATTCGTTACTAGGCAGTGAAGATTATAAAAGAGATACGAAGCTTAAAATAAATTCATTAATTCGCGAAATTGATTATTGTATAGCGCAACTTGCAGATTAAAACTATGGATGAAAAGCTTAAAATTAAAATATCAATTGCAGACAGAGTTTATCCGTTAACGGTAAGTATGCAGCAAGAAGAAGCCATGAGAAGTGCTTCTAAAAAGATAGATTTAATGATAAAGCAATTTGAAGAGAATTATGCTGTAAGAGATAAGCAAGATGTTTTAGCTATGTGTGCATTACAATTTGCATCACAGTTGGAACAGAAAAAAGTGGATAATGCTATAGATGGAACAGAATCAATTGAACGATTAACAAACCTAAATAGCCTTTTAGACGACTATCTTAATAAATAATAAGTTACAAGAAAAAACGTTCTTTTAAATAAACTAAAAATACTGCCTACATTAGTTCATTTTTGGTAAACTCAACACTAACAAATTAAAATGAGTAAATCGTCGCTACTATAGTAAGCCCATTAAGTTGGGAAACTTGAACAGCGAGTTAACTCAAAACTTGTCCTTACGAGTTTATACAAGCAATTAATGTAGGTTTTTTTTATATATAAATTTTTTACACAACCATGGACATAGTATCTATAATTATCGGCGTAGTCGTTGGAATAGCTGGAGGTTTTGCAATAGCAAAAATGCTCGAAAAAAGCAATGTTTCTAACCTTATAAAAAACGCAAAAAAAGAAGCATCTTCTATTTTGAAAGATGCCAACCAAGAAGCAGAAAACATCAAGAAAGACAAATTATTACAAGCTAAAGAGAAATTTCTTGAATTAAAATCGGAACACGAAAAGGAAATTTTATCGAAAGATAAAAAAATGGCTGAAGTTGAAAAGAGAATTCGTGATAAAGAATCGCAAGTTTCAAGTGAATTAGCTAAAGCTAAGAAAGTGAACGACGATTATGAAACCAAAACTCTTGAATACAACTCTAAAATAGAAATGCTTGATAAAAAGTATCAAGAAGTAGAGAAAATGCACAAAAGTCAAGTAGAACAATTGGAAGTAATTTCAGGACTTTCTGCTGACGATGCAAAAGAACAATTAGTAGAAAGCTTGAAAGCTGAAGCTAAAACTAAAGCAATGGCGCACATTCAAGAAACTATTGAAGAAGCCAAACTTACAGCTGCTCAAGAAGCTAAAAAAGTAATCATCAACACAATTCAACGTGTAGGAACAGAAGAAGCAGTAGAAAATTGTGTATCTGTTTTCAACATTGAATCTGATGATGTAAAAGGAAGAATTATTGGTCGTGAAGGTAGAAACATTAGAGCTTTAGAAGCTGCAACTGGTGTAGAAATCATTGTTGATGATACTCCAGAAGCAATCATCCTTTCTTGTTTTGACCCAGTTAGAAGAGAAATTGCTCGTTTGTCTTTACACAAACTTGTTACTGACGGACGTATTCACCCAGCTAGAATTGAAGAGGTTGTTGCTAAAACAACTAAACAAATTGATGATGAAATCATTGAAGTTGGAAAACGTACCGTTATTGATTTAGGAATTCATGGATTACATCCTGAATTGATTAAGATTGTTGGTAGAATGAAATACCGTTCTTCTTATGGTCAAAATTTATTACAACACTCGAGAGAAGTTGCCAAACTATGTGGTATCATGGCAGCAGAATTAGGATTGAATGTAAAATTAGCTAAACGTGCTGGTTTACTTCACGATATTGGTAAAGTACCAGATGCAGAAAGTGATTTACCTCACGCATTACTTGGTATGCAATGGGCTGAAAAATTTGGTGAAAAAGAAGAAGTTTGCAACGCAATCGGTGCTCACCACGATGAAATTGAAATGAAATATCTAATTTCACCAATCATTCAAGTTTGTGATGCTATTTCTGGTGCAAGACCGGGAGCACGTCGTCAAGTATTGGATTCTTACATTCAACGTTTGAAAGACTTAGAAGAAATTGCTTTTGGATTTAATGGTGTTAAAAATGCCTACGCTATTCAAGCCGGACGTGAACTACGTGTTATTGTTGAAAGTGAAAAAGTTAGTGACGACATGGCGTCGAATCTATCATTTGAAATATCACAAAAAATTCAAACAGAAATGACTTATCCTGGTCAAGTAAAAATTACTGTAATTAGAGAAACTCGTGCAGTTAATATTGCTAAATAAGGTAAGTTAATAAATATAAAACAAAAAAAAGGTATCCGTTTGGATACCTTTTTTTATGCGAATATAGTTTCAAAATCTTCTTGAGTCATAGGTTTGTAATAGTACTTTTTAACCTCATCTTGATATTCTTTCGACTTATTTAAATCTGTAACATCATTGGAAGAACTCACCAAATAAACTGTAATTTCTTTCGTAAGTTTTTGCTTAATTTTTTTAAACTCTTCTAAAAACTGCCATCCATCGTAAACTGGCATATTAATATCTAATAGAATTAAATCAGGAATATTATCTGTTTCTACTTTATCTTTTAATTCATCAATAGCTTCGAGACCATTGAAAAAATATTTTGTATCAACATCAATATTGCATTTAGAAAATAACTTTTTTATAATAAAATGATAAACCATATCATCATCTACAACAAAAATAGTATTAAATTTCTTCATTAAAATTTATTTTAAAAGTGGTTCCAACATTTACTTTACTTTCAACCTCTATACTTCCACCCATTGATTCTATTTGGTTTTTTGTAATAAACAAACCAATTCCTCTTGCGTTTTCATTCTTGTGAAATGTCTTATACATTCCAAACAACTTTTCACCATGCTTAGCTAAGTTTATTCCTAAACCATTATCTTCAATAACCAAAACTAATTTTCCTTTTTCTACTGAAGATGAATAACTTATCTCTGGATGACGCTCAGGATGTGAGTATTTTATAGCATTGGTTGTAAAGTTTAAAAATAAACTTTCTAAATATGCTGGATTAAACTTTATAGTATCTTTTTCACCAATCTTATTAACAATTTTTACTTTATTATCTTTTATCTCTTTGCTTAAAACTTCAAGTGTTTGATTTAAATAAACATTAAGATTCAAATCTTCTTTCTTATGAATGATAGTATTGTGAATATCAACCAATTCCTTTAAATGGTCAATTGTCTCCGAAAGTGCATTTGACGTTGTTTTTAAATAGGATAAACACTCCTCTTTGCTTTCCTTATCATTTGATTCATCTAAAATATTCAATAACATTTTAAAATTTCCAGTATGTGATCTTAAATTATGAGAAACAATATGTGCAAAGTTCAGCAATCTGTTATTTTGTTCAACGATAATGTCTAAATTACCTAATAATTCATTTTCTTTTTGCTTGTTATGACTAACATCACTATGTGTTCCAATTATTCTAACAGCATCTCCATTTTTGTCTCTTTCAATGATTTTACCTCTACTTAAAACCCACTTGTAGGTACCATCTTTAGCTAAAACTCTTTTGGTATTTTCAAAAAAAGGTGTTTTATTTTCTTTATGAGATTGAATACTTTCTAAATAATCATTTAAATCATTCGGATGAATTCGATCATCCCACTTTGAATTAGTATTGATATTGTCAAATTCATCTAATTGAAGTATATCTAATGATTCTTTTGAGAAGAAAACATTTCCAGTAGTAATATTATAATCCCAAATTCCTTTTTCTGAAGCTTCAAGAGCAAATTGATATCTTGTTTCTGATTCTTGAACTTTAATTTCACGTTCTTTAATATCAGTAATATCTATTAATGTACTATAAAATATAGTATTCTTATCAATATCTTTAGCAACATTTGCATCAACTTTAAACCATGAAATCTTTTTATTTTTGGAAATAATACGAAATTCGCAATTCCACGGTTCAAGATTTTCTTTAGAATAATTTAGTGATTTGAAAAATACATCTCTATCTTCTGGATGAACTTTATTGCTAATAACATCAATAGGATTGGATTTTAATTCGAATTTATTTAATTCAAAATAAGACAAAATATTCTTATTAAGATAGGTAAAATTAAATTCATCGTTTGGAGAAATAGTTAACTGAAATATTAAATCTGGTATTTGATTTAATATTTGTTTGAAAAAATTAACTTTTTCTTCCAATAAAAAATCATTGGAAATTGAATTTTCTTTCATAATGTTTAGTAGGTTTGGGGCTAATAAATCTTCTAAATTGAATAGACCAATTCATAAAACTTAAAACAAATATAAAAATTAATATCGATTAAATGCATTTTTTTTCGACTAAATGCACTTTTTGTCAATAATTTTAATTTTTAACAAGTATTTACCTAATAAAAATTAAATTAGTTTTTAAAGTAAACTCTAAAAACGGAACCTTGGTTGACTATACTTTCAACTTCAATTTTACCTTCCATTACCTCTAATTGGTTTTTAGTAATATAAAGTCCAATACCGCTTGAATTTTTATTCGTATGAAATGTTTTATATAAACCAAAAAGATGCTCCTTAAATTTCTCTAAATCAATTCCAATACCATTATCTTCAATCGACAAAACTTTATATCCATCAACAAAATCAAGAGAATAAGTAATCTTTAGCTTCCTTTCTGCAGAGGCATATTTTATTGCATTTGCAGTTAGATTGAGTAAGATACTTTCAAGGTAAGCGGAATTAAAAAATATTGTTTCATCTTTAGGAACCAAATCAATGACATCTACTTTAGAGCGATGAATATCCTCCATAAGAATATTAAAGACTTTTTTTAAGTGCACCTTAAGATTTAAATGCTCCTTATTAATCTTCTGATTATTTTGCACTTTTACTAAATCCGAAAGATTGCTAATAGAATTAGTCAATTCATCAGAAACTGTCTTAACATAAGACAAAAATTCCTCTTTCTCAAACATTCCATTCTCATTTAACTTCAGCAAAGTAGAAAGATTTCCGGCATGATTTTTTAAATTATGAGAAACTATGTAAGCAAAGTTTAATAATTTATTTTTTTGATTATTGACTAAATCTAAAGTCTCAATAAGATTTTGCTCTTTTTCTTTTTGTGAAGAAATATCAGTATGAGTACCAATAATTCTGAGTGGATTACCTTGTTCATCTCTAGATATAACCTTCCCTCTATCGAGAATCCATTTATATTTACCATTACATAAAACACGATGACAAGTTTCGTAGTATGGAATTTCGTTTTCAAAATGCTTTTTAATATTTCCAAAATAAAATTCTCTATCATCTGGATGCACTTTTTCATCCCATTCTTCTGGTGTAGAAATATAGGAGTTCATTTCATCCATTTCAAGAATCAATAATGATTCTGGAGAATAATAAACATGGTTAGTAACCAAATCCCAATCCCAAATACCAATTCCTGATACTGAAACCGCAAAATGATTTCTAATTTCGCTAATTGTTTGATCGTCAATATAAAGTCCTTTCAAAATTGTATCCATTTACAATGCAAAGGAAAATATTATTATTTCTAAAATTTAAAATGAAGCGTAGAAAGATTTCTACAAGTTAGAAAATTAACATTTATTTCCTTGGGTGAAAGGAGTTCATAATTTGAGTTAAATGCTTTCTGTCTAGATGTACATAAATCTCAGTAGTAGTTATTGATTCATGACCAAGCATAAGCTGAATGGCACGCAAATCGGCACCATTCTCGAGTAAATGAGTTGCAAAAGAGTGTCTAAAAGTATGTGGACTTATTGATTTATTAAGATTAATCTTGACGGCTAAATCTTTAATAATCGTAAAAACCATAGCTCTTGTAAGTTGTCTTCCTCTTCTATTGAGAAACAAAGTATCTTCATGACCTTTGTTTATAATAAGGTGATTTCTTACAAGATCTTTGTAAAGTAAAATAAACTTTTGTGTAACTGTACTGATAGGAACAAATCGTTGTTTATTTCCCTTTCCAGTTATTTTAATGAAACCTTCGTCAAAAAATAAATCAGAAATTTTAAGATTAACTAATTCGGAAACTCTCAACCCACAACCATATAGTGTTTCAAGCATTGCTCTGTTTCTTTCACCTTCTGGTTTAGATAAATCAATTGCCTCTATAAGTGCGTCAATATCTTGAATAGATAAAGTATCTGGAAGCTTTCTACCTAATCTTGGAGCTTCAATTAACTCCATTGGATTGTCAGAGCGATAATCTTCAAATATAAGATAGGAAAAGAAACTCTTTAAACCAGAAATTATTCTTGCTTGAGAGCGAGCATTAACTTCTTTTGAAATTGTATAAATAAATTGTTGAATGGTTTCTTCTGATATTTTGATTGGAGAAACAGCGATTGCATTTTGTTCTAAAAAAAAACAAAGTCGCTCTATGTCAAAAGTATAATTGTCAATAGTATTTTTTGACAATCCTCTTTCAATTTTTAAATACGACTGATAGCTTTTAATAAAGGTTTTCCAATTCATTATTCAAATATATTGGAAAAATTCTGAAATTGGAAAGATTCTGAAACTAGTTCAGAATAAAAAAAAACCTCACCGAAGTGAGGTTTTAAATATTTTAATCTAATGTTTAGATTAGAATTTGTAGTTAACTCCGAAAGATACTGCTCTCCAGTCTCCACCAAAAGAAAATGCTGTAACATTCTTAGCACCAGTTACGTCAGCTTTTGCAGAAGCAAAGTTCAAAACAGCAACACCAGCTTCGATAGAGAAGTTAGAAGATACGAAATAGTTCATACCTAAACCTAAACCAGCACCAAATCCATTTACTTTAAATTCTGGAGTTGATAAGTTATCAGTTGTAGAAACATACTCAGCACCAAGTTCTCCAAATAAAGAGAATTTAGAAGCTGGAGTAAAGTAATATCTACCTGCTAAACCGAAAGATACAGATGAATCATCTTGAGTATCAACACCATTAACGTCAGCTTTGTCAGAAGCGAATCCAACTTTAAGACCAACTGAGATGTTTTCAGTTACGAAATAGTTTACTTGAGGAGCAATTTCGAAAGAACTAGTTTTTTCGTCATTGTTTTTGTTGTTAGTACTTCCAAGAGAAAATGCACCTGTTACAAATACATCACCTTTAGAAAAACCTTCAGAAGATTCTTTTTTGTCTTGAGCGTTAGCAAATCCGAAAGCGAATACTGCAGCTACTGTTAAAATAATTTTTTTCATGTTTTATTTTGTTTAAAATTAATAGGGCAAAGTTAAACCTATTCTCTTTTTATTCATTTATATTAACATTTAGAGTTATCAACAGAGTTATTAACAATTTCAACAGCAAAAGGTTTTGACACACAATAACTTATAAACAATTTCGTTAATAACTAAAATCATGTCTCATTTTAAAACCCTACTTTTTTTATGCTAAAACTCAAAAAAAACGTCGTATTAGTAGTAATCATACTACTTTTTGGTTCAAAAAGTATTGCCCAAGAAACATCCTTCGCAAGACTTGGACTTAAAGCAGGAATAAACTATGCTAATTATACTGGCACAGATGTAAATACCGATGCTATTACTAATTTTCACGCAGGATTACTTGTTGAATTAAAGATTTTTAAGAATTTCTCATTGCAGCCAGAGCTATTTTATTCTACTCAAGGCGCAAGTCTAAAGAATCTTAATGATGAATTTAAGAATGAATTGGGTTATATTTCAATTCCAGTATTGGCTAAATTCTATCTTACTGACAATTTAAGCATGGAGATTGGTCCGCAAGCTTCCTTTTTGTTAAGTGAAAGAAACGAAGTTAAAGCCGATGATTCAAATACCTTTGACTTTGCTGTTGCAGGTGGATTAAGTTACAAATTGGGAAAACACTTCTTTGTTCAAGCACGATATGGATTAGGGTTAACAGAACCTAAACGTGATGCCGATGTAAAGAATAGTGTGGCTCAAGCATCACTGGGTTACCTTTTTTAAAACTAATAAAGTAGTATAAACCCAAATTAAGTTGCTCGAGTAATCTCTAAATTATAGCAATTATTGTTTTTCTATAAAAATTGATGTTTTTTGACCATTCTTTAATTTAGCTAATGTTTTTAATTCATTTTTTGAATCTTTAATTATTAAATCAGCAGTATTAGGAGCAACTTCACCTTCATTTAAGGCTTCAACTTCAATACTTGTAATTCCTTCACCAATTTCAATTTCAATAATTTTAGGTTTATATTTTACAATATAGTTTTCTAAAACTAACTTTTTATTTACATAAACATTTATCATATCACCATCTTCTACACCTAAATCCCTAACTTCAAAACTTACTTTTGTATCTTTAGTGTACACATACAAATTTTGAGAGTTCCTAAGAACATTCATTTTTATTGTATCTAAAACTTTCACTGGATCAACATCCATTTTAGTTTTTTCATCAACTTTGTTAGATTTCTGAATTTTATTATTTACTTTATTAACAAGTTTTTGAATCTTTTTTATACCAACTACTTGAATTTTTCCAACAATACATTTTGATTTATTTAAATAAAGACCAACAAAATCATCATTTATTTTTGGATTATTTGCATTGATATTAACTTTCCCATTAAAATTCACATAACAAAAAGAACTTTTTTTCATTTTCGATTTTGTGTATATAATATCATCCTCTTTAAAAATTAAAGTTGTTGATTTTTTATTATAAGTACCCGATATAGAATTTTTTGTTTCATGTTCTCCACCTATGTCACTTATTGAATATCCTTTTATAACACCCTTAGATTCAGAAAAAACCAGTCTGTAAGTAACTATTTGATCATCTTTTCCGTTTAATTTTAATCCTCCATAAAACTCATAATCAGAATTTTGCGAGTAAGTTAATGTGTATAAAAAAAGACAAGAAAACAAAATAAATTTTCGCATATTATTATTTTTTGATTTTATATCACAAATATAATTTTATAAATGATTAAATTAAATTTAAAAATTTTTTTTTATTTAAAAATTTTTTTGATAAATTAGCTATCTAATATTAATCTTAAAAATTTATTTATGAAATTAAAAATGCTTTTTGGAATTTTGACAGTTTTCATGTTGTCATTTTCAGCCGCTTATGCTTCATTTCCAGTAGAACAAAAAACTACTAGTAACACAACTGTTGTTGTTGAAAAACAAAAAGAAGAAGTTACTTCTCCTGCTGCTGCTGCTGGTAGTAAAAGTCAACTTATTGCCTTAATCCTTTGTGGTTTAATTGGCGGACTTGGTATTCACAGATTTTATCTTGGATATACTTGGCAAGGAATTGTTCAACTATTAACACTTGGAGGATGTGGTATTTGGGCTTTAATTGATTTTATCAGAATAATTACTGGTGACTTAAAGCCTAAAGACGGGTCGTACGACAAAACCTTATAAATACTATGGTAAAAAAGGTTATTTTTTTCACAAGGGTATGGATTACCATCTTAGCACCATTCGTACTATTTCTTCTGCCAAAAGACTTTTTTGACAAAGGACAAAGTATATGTTTATCTAAAATGTTAGCTGGAATTGAATGTTACGCTTGTGGTTTAACAAGAGCCGTAATGCACTTTATTCATTTTGATTTTAAAACAGCATGGGAATTCAATAAACTTTCATTTATTATTGTCCCAATGCTTTTTCCTCTATGGTTAAAAGCTTTTTATGAACTCAAAGGAAAACAAATGCCAGGACTACTCGGAAAATTAACTTAATTTTAATCATAAACTTTTCTAAAACCGCTTATTTATATGAGCGTTTTTTTTACTTTTACATAAACCTATTTATATGAAGATTATCATCATCAACGGTCCAAATCTAAATCTCTTAGGAAAAAGAGAACCCGAAGTTTATGGAAATGAAACTTTTGAATCGTATTTCAATCAATTAAAATCTAAATATCCTTCTATTGATTTAAGTTATTATCAAAGTAACATTGAAGGCGAATTGATAAATAAAATCCAAGAGGTTGGTTTTTCCTATGATGGCATAATTTTGAATGCAGCAGCTTACACACATACTTCAATAGGAATTGGCGATGCTGTAAAAGCAATAACTTCACCAACAATAGAAGTTCATATTTCTAATACCTTTTCGAGAGAAACTTTTAGACATCAATCTTTTATCTCACCAAATGCAAAGGGAATTATTATTGGTTTTGGATTGAAGAGTTATGAATTAGCTTTGCAGTCGTTTTTATTAAAATAAGAACTATTTTTTAGCAACCCAAATTTGAGAAATTTAAAAAAACTTAAAAATGTCTTTTGAAATTGATTTTTGAAATTCATGCAACCTTTTCACATTAATAATCGTCTATAATATAAAAAACCTACAAATGAAAAAAATCACCTCTATCCTATTCCTATTGTTTTCAATCGTAAGCTTTTCGCAGATTAAAGGTACTGTTACTGATTCTAATGGAAAGCCAATGTCTTTTGTTAATATATATGTAAAAGACACCTACATAAGTACTACTTCTAATGAACAAGGTAAATATGAGTTGAATCTAAAAGTAGAAGGCACTTATGTTATACTATATCAATACCTTGGCTATAAAACTGAAAAGAAAGTAGTTGAAACTAAAAAAACTGCTCAAACTGTTGATGTCACTTTGGTGGAAGAAGAAATTAAACTTAATGAGGTTGTAATTAATCCAAATGTAAATCCTGCCATTGAGATTATTAAAAACGCTATTGCCAATCGTAAGGAAAACTCAAAACTCACTGAGAAATACAATGCCGATTTCTATTCAAGAGGAATTTTTAGAGTTAAAAATTTACCTAAAACAATACTTGGACAAAAATTAGATTTCTTTGATGAAGTTATAGATTCAACAAGAAGTGGAATTTTATATTTATCTGAAACCGTTTCAAAAATTACTTTTCAAAAACCAGACAAATTAAAAGAGACTATTATTGCATCAAAAGTAAGCGGAAATGATAACGGATTTAGTTTCAACAATGCAGAACAAGCCAACTTTGACTTCTATGAAAATTATTTAGATTTTGATGTGAAAGTAATTTCTCCAATTGCAGATAACTCTTTTAATTACTACAAATATAAATTTGAAGGTTCCTTTGCTGATGAAAACAATAAAGTGATTAATAAAATTAAGGTTACACCCAAAAGAATGTCGGAACCAGCAATGGAAGGATACATATATATAGTAGACGAATCGTATGCCATTTATGCTGTTGATTTATCTATAACCGGCAGTCAAATGCAAAATCCTGCTTTGAATAAATTAACTTTAAAACAAAATTATAGTTTCAATACAAAAACTAAAATCTGGACAAAAAACACCCAAACCATTGACTTTGAAGCTGGAATGTTAGGCATAAACATCAACGGAACTTTTACTCATGTTTTCTCCAATTTTGAATTCCCAGAAAAATTTGAAAAGAAAACCTTTACAGCTGAAGTGCTGAAATTTGAAGAAAACGCTAATAAAAAAGAAGATGCTTTTTGGGAAACCATTCGTCCAGTTCCATTAACTGTTGAAGAAAGTACCGATTATACTAAAAAAGATATTCTTCAAACTAAAAAGAAATCAGAAAAATATCTAGATTCAATTGATGGAAAAAGAAACAAATTTAAATTTACCGATATCATTTTTGGTTACAGCTATTCTAATTCCTTTAAAAAATGGTCTTTAAATTATGATGGACCATTACTTTCAACTACTTTCAACACCGTTCAAGGATGGAAAACTCAAATTGGATTTTCATTCAATAAAAGAGACGAAGAAAAAAGAAGTTTTACAAGAATAGCTACAAAATTAGACTATGGTTTTTCAGAAAATCAATTGCGTGCTACTGGAATGTTTTATCATAAGTTTAATAACACCAACGATAGTTACATAAATATATCTGGAGGAAGTGCTGTAAATCAATTCAATTCGAGTAATCCAATTTCAAATAATATTAATTCAATTAGTAGCTTATTTTTCAAAAACAACTTTATGAAATTATATGAAAAGAATTTTGTTTCAGCCAATTTTGGACGTGAAGTAGTTAATGGATTAAACTTAAATGTAGGTTTAGAATATTCTGAAAGAAAACCTTTGTGGAACACTAGTGATCAAAGTTCTGTTAAATCATCCGATATTTATACTTCAAATAATCCGTTGGAGCCATTTGATTTTGTAACACCAGCTTTTGAGAAATACAACCTGATGAAAGCTTCTGTAAACACGAGAATTAAATTCGGACAAAAATATTGGACTAGACCAGATGGAAAGTTTAACATTGGAAATGAAAAGTCACCAACATTGTATTTTGGTTATGAAAAAGGATTTTCGGCTTCAGAAAAGAAATATGAATATGATTTCCTTAGCGGAAGAATTACACACGATTTATCTGTTGGAAATAAAGGTGACATGAAGTTAAATTTAAAAGCTGGTAAGTTCTTCAATGCAGAAAACATAGCTTTTGTTGATTACAAACACTTTAATGGAAATCAAACACACATAACTGGTGGAGATGGTTATACCAATGTTTTTAATAACTTACCATATTATACAGCAAGTACAAATGATAGCTTTTTAGAATTCCATGCAGAACACAATGACAAAGGATATATTATGAATAAAATTCCGTTGTTAAATAAATTAGGTTCGCAGTTGGTTTTAGGATTTCATAACTTATCAGTTCCAGACAGAAAACCTTATCAAGAATTTACTATTGGTTTAGATAATTTAGGTTTCGGAAAATTCAGAATGTTTCGTGTAGATTACGTTCGTTCTTATCAAAATGGTTATCAAGGCGATGCAGTTATTTTTGGTCTAAAATTCTTGAATATTGTTGAATAATATTTTAATAGGTTTTTCGTTTAATTTAAAACTAAATGAATGAAAAAAATACTATTATTTATTGTCTTAGTTCTATTGACCATTTTAATTATTGGTCTAAAACCAATAGATACATCAAAAGAAAACAGCATCGAAATTACAGGAATTATCAAATCGGTTTCTGAAGGTGGCGCAAAAGACTTAGTTTTTGAATTAGAAAATGAGGAAACCACCTATTATATCAATCGAGGTTTAGAAAATGGGTTTGAATTAGATAAATCCAAAAGGGATTTTGTTGGAAAAAAAGTCACTTTAAACTATGCCAAAAGCTGGACACCATTAGCGCCTTTCGGAACAACTTGCAAACATATAACACAAATTTCAATAGATAATAAAGAAGTTTACTCTGAGTTTGAATAAAAAAAATTATTACATTAGCTTTATCTAACCAATAAAACTAAACCAATGAATACAACAAATTCAAAACCAAGTGCTTCATTTTGGGCAATTTCAATTATTGCATTACTATGGAATTTAATGGGTGTAAATCAGTACATTTTAATGGCATATAAATCTGAAAGTGTAAGAGCTGGATTATCTGCTGAAAAATTAGCATTAATTGATGCCACTCCAGTTTGGTCAACAGCCGCTTTTGCAATTGCTGTTTTTGCTGGTGCATTAGGTTGTATAGTATTACTTCTTAGAAAAAAATTAGCTAACACCTTATTTTTAGTATCATTTTTAGGAATTATAATACAAAACATCGATGCCTTTATGAGATTTAAAATTTCAGAGTTTACCGGTGCAGAAATTACATTTACATTATTAATCCCTTTGATTGGAATACTTTTAATTTGGTATTCTAAAAAATGTATTTCAAAAGGTTGGTTAAAATAATCACAAGCTAAAAAATCCAATTTTGTCTGAAAGCTATGATGAAATTGGTTTTTTTATTTTATAAAAACATCATATCCAAATCTAATCAGTGTTCCAATCACAATAATCAAAAAGAAGATTCTAATAAATCCATTTCCTTTTTTGATTGCCAATTTTGCTCCAATAAAACCACCAAGTGCATTACAGACCGCCATTGGAATTGCAATTGCCCATATAATTTTACCTTTTAATACGAAAAGACAAATCGAACCAAAATTGGTTGCCAAATTCACCATTTTAGCATTGGCAGAAGCATGAAGAAAATCGAAACCAAGAATGGCTACAAATCCGAGAACTAAAAAACTTCCTGTTCCTGGACCAATGAATCCATCGTAGAAACCAATTACGATACTCATCAATATTCCATAAAAAAGCAAATCGCTTTCTGATAAATTCTTTGCTTGATGGCTACCAAAATTCTTTTTCAAGAAAGTGTAAATCGCTATTAAAATCAAAACGACGAAAAGCAACGGTTTCATAAAATCATTACTGACATAAGTCAAAAGCGTTGAGCCCAAAAATGCCGAAATAAATGCTACAATTGCCATGATTATTAGCAATTTCCAATTCATAGTTACTTTCTTCAAATATTGTCGTGCTGCGAACGAAGTTCCGCTAAAAGCTGGAATTTTCAATGACCCAATAATGGAAGAAACTGCAATATTGGGCAATAAAATCAATGCTACTGGAGTTTGAATCAATCCGCCACCGCCAACAATAGCATCGACAAATCCTGCGAAAAATGAGGCAATACAAAGAAGTATGATGATATAGGTTTCCATAGGATTTAATTAAAAATCCCAATCTACATTAGCAGATTGGGATTAGATTATTTATAAGGTATATATTCGTCTTTCCATTCTTTCCAAATAATTCCGGCAAATTTTCCGTCTGGTTTTACCCAAATCCTAACTTCATTTAGAAATTCATTTCTTTCAAAATTAGCTTTATATCTGTAAATTTTCGTGTTTGAACCGAAGCTATCATCAATAATTTCGATAAGTTTCATGTCAATAAACTTTCCATTTCTTTCATCAAGCACATCACAAGCGTGTTGCATTTCTTCTAAAGAAAGTTTTGATAAACTTTCGGTCACCTCTTTTTGACTTAATTGAATAAATTTTCGTGTTTTACAAGTTTCTAACATTCGTTTACCAAAATCATAAACTCTTTGAATCTCATTTTGAGAAATTGAATTTATTGAAACAGTTCTGTAAGTTGTTTTACAAGAAACTAATAGTAAAAAAACAAGTAAACTTAAAAACCTCATAAAATTAAACTCTCACGATATTTGCACCAAGTGCCCTCAATCGTTCGTCAATTCTTTCGTAACCTCTATCAATTTGCTCAATATTTTGAATAGTCGAAGTTCCTTTAGCAGAAAGTGCAGCAATTAATAATGAAATTCCTGCTCTAATATCTGGCGAACTCATAACTGTTGCTTTCAATTGCGATTTGAAATTATGTCCCATAACCACAGCTCTGTGCGGATCACATAACATAATTTTAGCACCCATATCAATCAATTTATCCACAAAGAACAAACGACTTTCAAACATTTTTTGATGAATCAACACATCACCATTTGCTTGAGTTGCAACTACTAAAACAATACTCAATAAATCTGGTGTAAATCCTGGCCATGGCGCATCGGCAATAGTCAAAATAGAACCATCAATATCGGTTTTTACTTCGTAAGTTTCATGTGTAGGAATATAAATATCGTCGCCTCTTCTTTCAAGAGTAATTCCTAATTTTCTAAACACACTCGGAATCACACCTAAGTTATCCCAAGATACATTTTTAATTGTAATTTCACTTCTTGTCATAGCCGCAAGACCAATCCAAGAACCAATTTCAATCATATCAGGAAGAATTCTGTGTTCGCATCCACCAAGTGAATCAACTCCTTCAATAACTAATAAATTTGAACCAACACCTTTAATGTTTGCACCCATAGAGTTCAACATTTTACACAACTGTTGCAAATAAGGTTCGCAAGCAGCATTGTAAATAGTTGTTGTTCCTTCAGCTAAAACAGCAGCCATAACAATATTGGCAGTTCCTGTTACCGAAGCTTCATCTAACAACATGTAGGCACCTTTTAGTTTTCCATCAACTTCTACACCATAAAAATGGTCTTCTCTTTCATAACGGAATTTTGCACCAAGATTGATGAATCCTTCAAAGTGGGTATCTAATCTTCTTCTTCCAATTTTATCGCCTCCTGGTTTTGGAATATAACCACAACCAAAACGAGCTAAAAGCGGACCAACAATCATAATAGAACCTCTCAAACTTCCACCTTCTTTCTTGAACGCTTCTGTTTTTAAGTAGTCAACATTTACTTCGTCGGCTTGAAAAGTATAATCTCCAGGACCATTTTTTTGGATTTTAACTCCTAAATTTCCTAATAATGTAATTAATTTATTGACATCAATGATATCAGGAATGTTTGTAACTCGTACTTTTTCTGATGTTAATAAAGCAGGACATAAAACTTGCAATGCTTCATTTTTTGCTCCTTGTGGTGTAACATCACCTTTTAGTCTAATGCCTCCTTCAATTTGAAAAGTTCCCATAGTTTATCAGTTTCGGGTTAAAAAGTTTCGGGTTTCGGGTTTCAAAAAACTCGTAACTCGCAACTCGTAACTCGCATTTATTTTGGATTATTATTATTTTTTACAAAAGGTTTTTTACCTGGAATTGGTTTTTTGAACCCTTGAATTTTCATGTTTTTTTGTTGCAATTGTGATTTGTTTGAAACCTTTTTGTTAGTTCTAATCAAATCATTTGTAGTCGAAAGTTCTTCTTCGCTTCCTGTTAGATTGATTCTTCCATCAGATAATTCGAAAAGATGTTCGAAAATTACGGCATCAGTTACAGTATCTTTATTCCAACTCAAATACGATTTTTTCATGTGATTGGCAATTACTTTTACCAACGCACTTTTCATTTCTCCTTCTTCCCATTTGTTGGCAACTTCTATCATGTATTTGATATTATTACCATAAAAACGATACTTCGGATTCTTCTGTGGATACGCCAAACGCTCTGGTTTCAAATTGATTACATCACGCGTCGGAATTGGATAAGGTGAATCTACATCCAATTTAAAATCGGACATAATAAAAATCTGATCCCACAATTTGTGCTGAAAATCTGGAACATCACGCAAATGCGGATTCAAACTTCCCATCACTTGAATGATGTATTTTGCCGCTTTATTACGTTCTGTTTTGTCTTCAATTGCCACAGCCAAGTCAATCAATTTTTGCAAATGACGACCATACTCTGGAATGATTAAATGCGAACGCTCTGCATTGTATTCTAAATTGAATACCACATCGTTAGCATTTTCTTTTATATATTTTGGTACCATATTAAAATGAAATTATTCCTTCAATCGAAGAAACTTCTATGTATTTTTCAACCACATCTGCTGGCGATTCCATCATTACATTGATAGAAACACTCGTATATTTTCCTGCTTTAGATTGATGTGTTTTTATTACTGCGCCCATATTGTCAAAAGCATTTTCAACTTCCTCAATTTTTTTAGCATCAGTTGGCACAATAAATTTGTAAAGGTATTCAGTTGGCCACTCAGAAGTATTTCCCAATTCTTCCTTCAGCCGAATGTAAAATTCTTCCGTCTTCTTATCCATTCTTCAAATTAAAATAAACGCAAATATACATTTTTGATATTAGATATTAGACATTAGATATTAGATTTTTTTGAAGCGAAAGTTTTGTGCATTTTTTGAAACTATTTTCCTGCTTTTCACTCTAAAAGGCGACACTTCAAATGAAATTCATCTAACTTCCTTAACAAAGTGAAACAATCAAGATTAGATTCTAAAATAAGAAAAACAACTATCTGAAAACAAGAATCCAGCCACGCTTAGTTTCTCCAGTTCTTAATTGTGCAAAATAAAAATAAGTTGCGTCAGGCAAGTCACCACCGTTATTGTTTTGACCATACCATTCATCTAAATAATTTGCTTTTTCATAAACCAACCTTCCCCATCGGCTGAAAATTTGCAAATTAACTACATCTAAACCTATCAAATCAAGAGAATCATTAAAGCCGTCATTATTGGGTGAAATAACATTTGGAATCTCACAAAAGGTAGCCTGAACGTCAATAGATTGAGTAGCAGAACATCCGTTTGCGTCTGTAATAGTTGCATAATACAGTCCTCTCTCTCCTCCTGTAATTTGAATTGGATTTCCAATAGCCGAAAATCCATTTGGACCAGTCCAATTATAAGAAACTGAAGATGATTCAAAGGAGTTCTGAATAGGAGTTGCTGTCAAAACAAAATTTAAACTTAAACAAGCAGATTCAATAGCAAAATTTGGCAATGGGTTTACCAAAACGTTGACAGAAGATGAACCAGAAACACAACCATCTTGAATTACATTAACAGTATAGGTTCCACTCATTAAATTTGAAATGGAATTAATTGTTGGGTTTTGATCAGTTGAAGAAAATCCGTTTGGTCCAGACCAATTATAGGTACTATTTGGAATAAAAGTAGCAAATAAATTTAAAGTATTAGAATCACAAACTATGGGGTCTACAGAAGCTATTGGTGTAGAAGGCAACGATTTAATTGTTATTGTAATAGTAGCTTCATCAAAAGTATTACACAATCCTATAACTTTATATTTGAAATTATAAATACCCGAAGGTACATTGGTAGCATTCCAAATATTATTTGTAAGCATTCCACTTGTTGAAATTTCTTGCCAAGTACCTCCTGTATCATAACTTCCTAATATCAAAGAAAATAAATCGATGTTATTTGGATTTCCACAATAAGTAATTGCATTATTTTGTCCAGCATTTGGGCTAAATGCATTCGCAGAAATGGTATAATCTAAAGTAAAATCAATACATGAATTAGGATTGCCGGTGTAACGCACTCTTACATGATAAACGCCAACATCAGTAACAGAATTGAAAGTTGGAAATTCTAAAGTATTGGTAGTACTCAATATAGTTGTTGTGGCGTTGTCTTTCCACCATTCGTATTGAAAAATTGAAAAATTTGGTAGGGTTAATGAACCTGGTTGACCATTACAAAAACCTACAGGTGTTATTGCAAAATTAAAAGGTCGAGGCACTTCAAACAAACTATTTAAAATATTACCGCAAGCATCTTCCACTTGAAAGTTGTAAACCGCAGCTGGCAAACCCAAAAACACACTCGAATTTCCATTTTGTATACTAAAAGGCAAACCGTTTTTTTGAGTAATTCGGTAAATAAGAGGTTGCAAACCAATAGCATCAACAAAAACATCATAGGTTCCATTGTTACACAAAAAAGAATACACATCGTTTATTTTGGGTAGACCGTCATAATCAAATTCATGTAATACATTTATACAAGAAGTTGCAGAAGAAAAGCTAGTTAAAATTCTAAAATGTCCTAAAAATGCAAAATTATAGTTTGTTGCTTGGTTTATTAATGGTATTGCGTTATTGCTAAATAATACTCCGCCTGTATAAACAACTCCATTAGATGGATTAAACCATTGATTTGTAACTGGGTTATATTGTTGGAGCCAATAAAAATTAACATTATTAATACTACTATTTGTTGTGTGATTTAAATAAATATCAAATGACCCACAATTTTCTATAATATCTATATCAATATTTTGAATGTGACCAACATTTGCATTAACAGTTACATTGGATGTATTTCCACAGGCATCTGTTAAATTAAAAATATAGATCCCTAGAGGAATATCAACCATGGTAAAAGACCCATTTGAAATAGAACTTGTTAAATTTAATGGTAACGTAGCTGGATAAGAAGTAGGTGCTTGAATTAAAATTGCTGTTTGCAAATTTACACCTGCTAATAAATTAGCTAAACCTGAAGAACATCCTACAGCTGGGCTAACAAAGATAAATCCATTATCATCTGCCAAAGTAATAACTTGATTTCGTATTACACCACACTTATCAACTGTAGTGAATGTATAAGTTCCTGGTAAAGAAGTAAATAAAACAAAATACCCTACTGAATTAGCTGTCAAAGTATAAGGTAAAACATAAGGTAATCCTGACGGACCATTAATTAAAACGGCACTTACAGCATTTATTATTACGATATTGCGATTATTACAAAGTAAGTTTTCAAAAGTAAGTAATGGAACAGTAGACGAATTTACTTCAACTCCATTTCTAATATAAGTATTTCCACATCCATCTAAAACACTAATATTATATGTATAATATTGGTTAGGATATAAAATTATATCCTGCATAACTTGTAAGTTGTTACTTGATGTAATGGTCTGATTATAAACAATTGGCGCACCACCACTTGGTGGATTTACTGATATTGTAATTTGTAATGGATAAACTATAACGCTATTAGGTATATTTTGTATTGAAATGGTTATTTTTGTTAAAGTACAACTTATTATATCAATAGTATTACTAACCGCAATTCCTAAATCAGCAGGAGTATTCAGAACTGTAAAAGTTTGTACAACTCCTTCGCCACAAGCATCAAATACTCTAACACTATATTGACCAGCAATCAAGCCTGTAAAAACATTTGAAGGTTGTAAAGGTCTTACAATAGGTCCAGCAAAAATTTCATATGAAACAGCTGTACCAGTTAAAGTATTTACAGTAATCGAACCATCAGCACCACATATTTCATTGTTTCCACTTAAGCTATACGTTAATAATACAATTTGATTTACTATGGTTATATCTTGTTGTTGGCTGTTTGTTAAACTTCCTAACGATTGGGTAGCCACTACTCTATAAGTTCCTGCAACTAAACCAGAAAAACTTGTAGTGTTTTGAACTGAAATTGGAGTGGTCAAATTAGGTAATTGGTAAATCGTATAAACCATTGTTGCACCAGCCGTAGTATTAGCAACAGTAAAATTTAAAGTTCCATTTGCTGTGCAAGTTTCATTAGTTTTTGTAACATTTAATGTAAAATTAGTCAATTGACAATAAGCAAGATTTGAAAAGAAAAAAAACAACCCAAAAATGGTTAATGACTTGAAATCGATTTTATACATAAAAGCCTATTTATATTTAAAGATGCAGATATTAAATTTTGGTTGCGTTGAATTGTTAAATATAAAAAAATAAAAATAAAAAACACTTCATTTTATCTAAAACAATTCAATAAATTTGCACCTTATTTCAAAAAATTTTGGAAAAAGAAATTGTAGTTATTATTGGCGGTCCTGGAACAGGAAAAACAACAATCATAGATAATTTATTATCAAAAGGACATTGTTGTTATCCAGAGGTTTCGCGCGAAATTATTAGCGAAGCACAAAAACAAGGTATCGAACAACTTTTTCTAGAAAAACCACTACTTTTCAGTGAATTACTCCTCGAAGGAAGAAAAAAACAATTCCAAAACGCCAAAAACGAACCACACAAAACTGTTTTCCTAGACAGAGGAATTCCTGATGTTTTGGCTTACATGCATTACATTGGCGATAGTTATCCATCGTTTTTTGATCAAGCTTGTCGCGACCACAATTATGATAGAATTTTCATCCTTCCTCCATGGGAAGAAATCTACGTTAGTGATGACGAGCGTTATGAAAACTACGAACAAGCCAAATTAATCTACAATCATCTTGTAGAAACGTATCAAAAATACGGTTATGACTTAATCGAAGTTCCAAAAGGAACAGTTGAAGAACGTACTAATTATATTTTACAAGCTTTGCAATAAATGACGTTTCAAGAACTAGAAAAAACTTCAAGCTTAGTTTTTGAAAAATTGGATTTAAAAATCCGAAATCTCATTATAGAAAAAGAAAGTCAAGAGTATTGCGCTGCTCAATTTGAACTCAACAATTCAAAAATAATTTTTCGAAAATCTAAAATCACACCAACCAAAATTGGACAATTTGTTACTTTATGGAAACGTATTGATGAAAAACCAATTCAACCGTTTTCATCAACCGATGACTTTGACTTTGTGATTATTAATTGTGAAACTCCTATTCACTTCGGACAATTTGTTTTTCCAAAAACTATTTTAAAAGAAAAAGAATATCTTCAAAGTCAATCTAAAAAAGGAAAATTAGGATTTCGAGTTTACCCTTCTTGGAATAAAACAGAAAACAAACAAGCGCAACAAACTCAAAATTGGCAATTAAATTATTTTATAGAAACTCCAATTTCTATTTTGAAAGCACAATCACTTTATTCAAAAAATCTATAAGTCTAATTATATTTATTGTTTTTACTACTTTTACGAAATATTCCTAATTTAAAATTCCTAATTCGTAATTGAATACAATGTCTAAACCATTAGAAATCCTTCAAAAATATTGGAATCACGATGCGTTTAGAACTCCGCAAGAAGATATAATTGCTTCCGTTTTAGCAGGAAAAGACACTTTTGGATTAATGCCAACTGGTGGCGGAAAATCAATTACTTTCCAAGTTCCAGCCATGATGATGGAAGGCATTTGTTTGGTCATATCACCTTTAATTGCCTTGATGAAAGACCAAGTTCAAAATTTGCAAAACAAAGGAATCAAAGCCATTGCGTTAACTGGCGGAATTGCTTCAGATGAAATCATCGACTTGTTGGACAACTGCCAATATGGAAATTATAAATTCCTTTATTTATCACCAGAACGATTGCAAAGCGATTGGATTTTAGAACGCATAAAAGGTCTTCCTATAAATTTAATTGCTATTGATGAAGCACATTGTGTATCGCAATGGGGACACGATTTTAGACCAGCCTACTTAAAGATTTCAAAGCTCAAAGAATATTTTCCAAATGTGGCTTTTTTGGCACTTACAGCTTCGGCAACTAAAAGAGTTCAGGAAGATATCATTACACAATTACAACTCGACAATCCTGCGATTTTTGTTAAATCATTTGCTAGAGAAAATTTAGCGTACATGGTTTTTAATGTAGAAGATAAATTGCATTTAATGGAGCAAATTTTGAAGAAAAATCCGCAGCCATCAATCATTTATGTTACCAATAGAAAATCATGTTCAGAAACCGTTAAACAATTAGAATCTTTAGGGTTTTCGGCAACATATTATCATGGTGGTTTATCTTCAAAAGACAAAGAAAATCACATGAAACTTTGGATGGACGAAAAAGTTCAAACCATAGTTGCCACCAACGCCTTCGGAATGGGAATTGATAAAGCCAATGTAAAAACGGTAATTCATTTACACATTCCACCCAATCTTGAAAACTATTATCAAGAAGCCGGACGCGCAGGAAGAAATGGCGAAAAAGCATTTGCAGTTTTGCTAACCAATCCTTCCGATGTTATTCATGTTGAAGCACAATTTCTTAGCATTTTATCAGATAAAGCATTCTTGAATTTGGTTTTTGTAAAACTTTGCAATTATTTCCAAATTGCTTATGGTGAAGGAATTGACGAGAAGTTTAGTTTTAACATCAATCATTTTTGTACCAAATACAACTTTCCTGTTTTAAAAGTTTACAATGCTTTGCAATTTTTAGACGGACAAGGAATCATCAGTTTATCACAAGAATTTACTGAGAAAATCACTTTGCAATTTATAATTCCGTCTAAAGAAGTGATTCGTTATATGAGTTTGAATCCACAAGATGAAGAAGTTATTTTAACCATTTTACGAACCAATCCAGGAGTTTACGAATCACAATCGGTAATTAATATTTCGCTCATTGCAAAAAAATCCAATTGTGATGAAAACAAAGTTTTAGCCATTCTTCACAAATTAAATGAAAAGCAAGTCATTGAATTGCATGCCAAAAACAATGATGCCACGCTTACATTTAATGAAGTTCGCGAAGATGAACGAACGATTAGCCGAGTTGTAAAATATCTTGAAGCACAAAATCAATTAAAAACTGAACAACTAAAATCAGTTTTACATTATATAAAGGAAGAAAAAACTTGTAAGAGTAAATTGCTTTTAGAATATTTTGGAGAAAAAGTCAAAAAAGATTGTGGTGTTTGCTCCTATTGTATTTCCAAAAAGAAAAACAAGACGGATACTTCAAGTTTATCAGATAAAATAATTGGTTTACTGAAAATTCAAGAAATGAGTTCGAGAGATATTCAAAAGTTGACCAAATATCCAAAAGACGATGTTATCTTTGCACTTCAAAATTTAATGGAAAACGATACTATTATTGTTAAGCCAAATAATTTATATTCGATAAAATCATAATGGAAAAATTAAGAATTGTATTTATGGGAACTCCTGAATTTGCCGTTGGCATTTTGGATACCATAATTAAAAATAACTACGAGGTTGTTGGAGTGATAACAGCAGCCGATAAACCAGCAGGTCGTGGACAAAAAATAAAATATTCTGCAGTAAAAGAATATGCTCTAGAAAATAATTTGAATTTATTGCAACCAACCAATTTAAAAGACGAAAGTTTTTTAGCGGAATTAAAAAGTTTAAATGCCAATCTACAAGTTGTTGTAGCGTTTAGAATGTTACCAGAAGTAGTTTGGAAAATGCCATCATTAGGAACCTTTAATTTACATGCTTCACTCCTACCTAATTATCGTGGTGCAGCGCCAATTAACTGGGCAATAATAAATGGAGAAACTAAAACAGGAGTTACCACCTTTTTTATAGATGATAAAATTGATACTGGAGCCATGATTTTGAGTAAAGAAACTCCAATTTCATTTACTGAAAGTGCTGGAGAATTACATGACCGATTAATGACTATCGGAAGTGAAGCAGTAGTTGAAACATTAGCATTGATAGAAAAAGGAAATATTGTTACTACAATTCAAACCGATTCATCAGATATTAAAACAGCTTACAAATTAAATAAAGACAATTGTAAAATTGATTTTTCGAAATCAGGAAAAGAAATTTATAACTTAATTAGAGGATTATCTCCATATCCAAGTGCTTGGTGCTTCTTTAAAGATGTAACAGAAGAATGGAATGTAAAACTATATGAAGCAAAATTGGTTGAAGAATCACATAATTTTGAAACTGGAAGTATCATTACAACTAAAAAAGAAATAAGAATAGCTGTTAATAATGGATTTTTGGAAATACTAAGTCTACAGTTTCCTGGAAAAAAGAGAATGAAAAGCTTCGAATTGTTAAACGGAATAACGTTTTCGACAAATGCAAAAGCGTTGTAAGGCATTGCAATCATTGAAAAAACAAGGTTTTCTCACCTAAAATCGTCACTTTTATTAACAAATATACCGAGTTATCAACAAAATTAGCAAAAATGACCTCTATCACTTGTGTAGTCTGTAATTTCTACTAAATTTGTTTTGATTAACAAAAAAGTTTAACCAACAATTAATAACTATTATTATGAACAAATCAGAATTAATCGATGCTATTGCTGCTGACGCAGGAATTACAAAAGCAGCTGCAAAATTAGCTTTAGAATCATTTTTAGGAAACGTAGGATCAACTTTGAAAAAAGGTGGAAGAGTATCTTTAGTAGGTTTCGGATCATGGTCAGTATCTAAAAGAGCTGCTAGAGACGGAAGAAATCCTCAAACAGGAAAAACTATCAAAATCGCTGCTAAAAATGTAGTAAAATTTAAAGCTGGAGCTGACTTAGAAGGTTCTGTAAACTAATCTAGTTTATCTTTGATATAGAAAACCATTCGTTCATCGAATGGTTTTTTTTTGCAATAAAATTTGGTTTTATAACTTTTATTTGTACTTTTAGTTAAAATTGCGTCAAAATGACATCTGAAAAACTCCAAAAAGGACAACTTTTAATAGCAGAACCATCCATAATTGGCGACTTATCTTTTAATAGGTCTGTTATTTTATTGGCCGACCATAACGAAGAAGGTTCTGTTGGATTTATTTTGAATAAACCTCTTGAATATACCATCAACGATTTGCTTCCAGAGATTAACGGTTCGTTTGTCATCTACAATGGCGGACCAGTGGAACAAGACAATTTATATTTCATTCACACCATTCCTGAGCTGATTCCAAATAGTATTGAAATTTCAAATGGAATTTTTTGGGGTGGCGATTTTGAATTGACAAAGAACTTAATCAACGATGGTAAAATCAATAAGGAAGATATTCGCTTTTTCTTGGGTTACACCGGTTGGAGTTCTAACCAATTGGAAGATGAACTGCAAGCCAACTCATGGATTATTACCTCAAATAATTATGAAGCTGCTATTTTAAGTAAATCTTCAAAGCAATTTTGGAAAGAAAAAATTATCGAATTAGGTGGCGAATATGTTATTTGGTCAAACGCACCAGAAAATCCAATTCTAAATTAAGTCATTAATTTTCTCCAATAGTACTTTAGACAAATCACTTTTGTATTCCTTTTTGCGGTATTTTGAAATCGGTTGAATTCCTGAAATCACATTGGTAATAAACAATTCATCAGCCTTTTGCAAATCGAAAGGTGAAATTGATTGCTCTAAAACTTCAATATTTTCAATTTTTCTCGCAACTTGGAGTACTTGCTTTCTCATGATTCCATTTAAACAGCCGTCTTCAATAGATGGTGTTATCAATTGATTCCCAATTAACATGAAGAGATTTCCATTCAATGCTTCGACTACGTTTTTTTCATTGTTTAGAAGCAAACAATTTTGCAAATCATTTTCATCGGCAAAAATACTACCTGTTATATTTATTATCTTATTGGTAGTTTTGATTGTAGAAAGTAATTGCTTTGTAATGTAAAAATCTTTGTATAAATCTACTTCATACATTGCATCGGAAAAGGAATAATGCGTTTCATTTAATGGTGAAACTTGAATTAAAAACGAAACAGTTCTTGTTTGAGGAAGATAAAATCCTCCATCGTTTCTATAAACGGTCAATCTCACACGAGCTGAATTTTCACAATTGTTAGCTTTCGCCAAATTCAAAACTTGCTCTTCTATGTATTCTAAAGTGAAATTATTTGGAATTTGCATTCTAACAATTCTCATAGAAGCCATTAATCTAAAATAATGATCTTCAAGAAATAAGATTTTGTTATTTACGATTTTTAGCGTTTCAAAAACACCATCACCATATAAAAAACCTCTATTAACATTAGACAAAGTAGTGTCTGAAGATTGAATTTCGCCGTTGTAATTAATCATAAAAAAATCCCGTCTCTTTATTAGAATAAGACGGGACAAATATAAGTTTTAAAAATGATTTCTAAACAGAACCAATAACATGTTTTAAATCGGAAACTTGATTTTCCCAAAGTTGTTTAGATTCGTCTAATTCTTCTTCGATAGCAAAATCTACTACCATTAAAGAAACATCTTTTGTGATTTCATCTTCAAGAATTCTCAATTCAAAATAGAATTCAGTATCTTTTTTATCATCATCAATCCATTTGAATTTTACTTTTTCACCAGTTTTTTTTGAAGCTAGTCTAGCATGTTCTTGAGTATCATCCCACTCAAAAGTAAAAAACTCACCTCTAGAATTTACGTTATCAGCAAACCATTCTTGTAATCCAGAAGGAGTTGATATATATTGATACAGCAATTGAGGTGAAGAATTTATAGGAAACTCTATTTCGTAACGTACTTTTGGTGACATATTCTAATTTTTGCGAAATATATAATTTTTATTTAAAAAAGCAGTCAAGAAAAAAAATATTTTTTTTCAATTTATTATTTGGACAATATTATATTAGTCTTATATTTGCACCCGCATTCAGGGAATGCCACATCAGGCGAGGTAGCTCAGTTGGTTAGAGCGCAGGATTCATAACCCTGAGGTCACGGGTTCAACTCCCGTCCTCGCTACAAGTTTTTAAAAAGACGTAATACTATATTTTATGCGGGATTAGAGCAATTTAATCCCGCTTTTTTTATGTCTAATTTATTACGATATTTGTACACTGAACACGATTTTGAACACAAAGTGATACAAAAGAAAAGATACTCTGAACCTAAAATTTATGATGCCAATGGTGATTTATCAAAACGTTGGTATGTATATTTTTCTTTTAGAAAAATAATTGGTGGACCACTTGAAAGGTTTCCAAATAACATCTATTCACCTCAACATTATGATAAAAAAGAACGAATTGAATGGTTGAAAACTATTCAACGTAACTTATCAGTTCTGTTAAAAGATGGATTTAACCCCTATAATCCTGACGGAAACTTCAATTTTGAGAACGAAGAGTCTCAAAACAAATCGATAAATGAAGCTTTTGAATTTGCATTAAATATTAAAAAAAGCACTTTAGCTGAAACTTCTTACAAAGGATTGGAAGGAAGAATTAATCGTTTTGAAAAATGGTTGAGCGAAAATGGTTTTAAAAACAGATTAATTACCTCTGTAAATAAAAAAGTTGTAACACATTACCTTAATGAGATTTTAATTAGCACATCTCCTAAAAATAGAAATAACACTAGAGCAGATATTAGCACTATTTTTTCAACTTTAGAACATAATGAAATAATTCCTCAAAATTTTGTTCAAAAGATACCTGTATTAAAAAGCAATCCTGAAAAAAATAAATCGTATTCAAGTACTGAAGAAACTAAGATTTTCGATTATTTAGACAAGAATAACAAATTACTTTCTTTATACGTAAAATTTATTTCATACAACTTTTTAAGACCTGTTGAAGTTAACAGACTTACTATAGGCGATATCGACCTAAACGATAAAATTATTAAGATTAAGACTAAAACAGGTTTTAAACTAAAAAGAATACCTCAAATACTTATTGATGAAATGCCAGATATTTCTTCATACAATAAGGATGCCTTCCTGTTTGGCAGAAAAGATTTTGGGCAATTTTGGGATGCTAATGAAACGAGCAGAAGAAATGATTATTCAGATTATTTCTTCGAAGTAAAAAAGAAATTTGGTTTAGGTAAAGATTATGGACTTTACAGTTTTAGACATACTTTTATTTCTAAACTATATAATACCTTTATAAAGGAAATGACACCTGAAGAGGCTGAATCTAATATCATGTCGATAACAGGTCATGCAACCAAAATAGCTTTAAGGAAGTATTTAAGAGAAATTAATACTTATATACCTGAAGATTATTCTAAATATTTGTAATTAAGATAGAGCACTATGTTTAATATAAAATTTAAAAAATATAATGAAATATCTAATAAATCTATAACTTTATAAATTTTCGGTTTTTATCTTAATGCAAATTGTAGTACCAATATTGACTTCGCTACTAATTTCTAGTTCTGCTTTAATTGTTTTTACCCTTTCTCTAATATTACTCAAACCTATACCATTTGGTTTGTCATTTTGTTCAAAACCTTTGCCATTATCTTGAATATTTAAAATCAAAATGCTTTTTTCTTTTTCTAAAGATATTTTTACATTGCACTCGCTTGCTTTTGCATGCTTATTAACATTCAAAATAGATTCTTGCAGAATTCTAAAAATATTGATTTTAACTAAACTATCAATTTTGTCCCAATTTATTTGATGATCAACTTCAATAGAATAAAATGTTTCTCCAATTTCATTTTGAAGCTGGATTAAATTAGATAGTAAACTAACATAGCAAAACTGAGCACCTATTATATCTGTCTGTAAATCATGTGAAATAGTTCTTATTTCTTGTTCAATGTCTTGAAGTAAGTCAACATAAGTTAAACGTTTTTCCTTTATTTCTTTAGCATCGCTATCATTCAAAATTCCCAACTGCATTCTTGCGCCATAAAGTTTATTCATAACACTATCATGTAATTCTTTAGAAATGCGATTCTGCTCTACTTCTTTTGCTGTACTGAGTTTTAGTTGATATTCTTTTAGCAAATCAAAAATCTCCTCCTCTGCTTTTTGTTGTGCTATTCTAAATTCAATTTCTCTTTTTTGACTTTTGATATATCGGTAAACAATTACTAAAACTAAAGCAAAAATCGAAAGTAAAGACCCAATAAGTATATAAGTATTCTTAGCACTCAAAATCTTATTTTCATCTTCCACTACTGAAGTTTCATATTCAATTCGGGCATATTTATTTCTATTAATTCTTTGGGCTTTAGCTAAACTATCACTAATGACTATATATCTTTTGTCGTAAATAGCAGCATTTTGATCATCAATTTGAGATAGTAATAGTAATGATTTTTTAATTTCCTCTCCCATCTTAAGCTTTTCAGACAATTGCAAAGATTGTTTTAAATAATTTATAGCTTGAACAGTATCGTTGACTATTGAATAATATTCTCCCAGATTTTTTAATTGATAAACTGTCTTATCTTTAAAATCATTTTTTCTCGATATGTATAATGCATCTTTGAAATTTCTTTCTACTCCATCTAACTTTCCACTCATCATTTTAGAATAGCTAAGATTAGCAAGAGCTGTAACATAACCTTTAGTCCATTTCTCTTTCAAATCAGAATTCAAAATTATTTCTAATTCTTTTATAGATTTATTATATTGAAACATTTTTTCATAAACGTTTGAGAGGTTTATGGTAGAAGTTGTACTATAAAGAAATTGTTTTTCAATATCTGAATTAGTACCTTTTATATCTTTCAAAACGCTCTTTGCAAGTAATTGATATTTTAATGCTTGTTGAAACTCCTCTAGCTTTTCAAAATTCAATCCCATCAAAGAATATGCTGCGAAAAGCATTTCTGCATCTTTCTCATTTTTTAAATAAAGCAAAGCATTGGACACTTGAATTTCACTTTCTAAGTAATTGCCTTCAAAAAACAAAATATGAGCTTTTTTAAACAATTCAATTCCTATCCTTTCCTTATTATTTATAGCTTTGTAAAGTTTTTCAGCTCTTTGATGAAAATAATACGCACTATCTTTTTGAGTAAATTCAAAGGTATCACCCATGTAGGAATATGCTCTAGCTATTGAAAAGGTGTCTTTTGCAATACCCGATAATAGAAGTATTTTTTTGCTAACTTCAAAAGATTTTGAATATTCATTTAAGTAGTAATATTCACTAGATAAATTAAATAGAAAATTCCTATACAAAGTATCATTAGGCATTCTTTTCGAATGTTCAAATATAGAATCTAAAAATTTTATTTTTAATTCGTTTGTATTATTCTGATAATCTTTATTTTGAAACAATTTGTAATTCATGGATTTAACTTTTTCTTGGTTACAAGATAAAATTAGTCCGAAACTAAAATAGATAATTAAAATTTGATATTTTTTCAAAACTTTTTTTCCAAAAATAAACAAAAAAAAACCATGTTTAAACATGGCTTTCATTTTTACTTTTTTGGAGCTGGTAGTATAGGATCTCCATCAACATCTTTCGCTAATTGCATATTAGAATCTTGATTTGTAGGCTGGGAAGTGTCTTCATCGACTGTACAAGAATTCAATGATAATGCTGTTAATGACAACAAAAATAGTTTTACTAAAAAATTGGTTTTCATAAAAAATCAGTTTAAAAATTAGAAATAGTTTCTTAGTCATGTCTTCTGGACACAACAATTCATTTGATTTTTCTGAAAAGAAGGGATGTCTTTTACAGTTGTGTTTTAATGTCTTTTCCCTACATTAAAACACACATTAAAGCTTTAATATTCCGTTTTTGGAATAGTCAAATTTATTAAGACTAACCAATTAAAAACTAAGTTTTTAAGGGTGTTTAGCAACTCACATATCTGGACGAGTAACTCGTAGTGTTTTGAGAATAACTCAACAATTTTTAAGATATACGAAGAATTATAGTATCAATATTAGTTTTGTATGTTCTTGAAAATGGAAGAACAACTTCATTGTTCTGTAAATAACAACTACTTTTACCCAAATTAATCCTACTTACATATTGAATATTAATTACATATCCATGATGGATTCTAAAAAAATAAAAAGGAAGTAATTTCTCAAAATGTTTAAGTGTCTTATATGCTGATACTACTTTTCCTGATTTCAAATAAAAATCAGTTGTATTATTATCTGCTTTCAAATAAACAATCTCACTTGCACGAATAAAATTATAATCTCCATTCGATTTTATTGATATTGTATCTGTATGCAATGCTTTGTGAGTCTTTTGAAAGCGCATCAAGCATTTTCGCAATTCATTTGGGTCCATCGGAGTTAATAAAAAACCCGATACTCCTCTCTGATAAGCTTCATAAGCAGCTTCTTTAATATCACTTAATACAATAATTGTAGGTAATTCATCTAAAAACTCATGTAGTTCACTCAATAGTGAAAATGAAATTGAATCAGATTCTTTGTCTAAACTATTTATAGATAAGAACACTACTTTGGGTTTTAATTCAAGTATTCTATTAATGGCATCTTTTCTTGTTTTACAAACGGCAACACACAAAAAATCATCAAATTCTTTAATTTGTTCCACTGTAGATTCTAAATCATTGGAACCACCAATAAGTATATAAGAAAATTGCATTTTTTTTTGCAATTTAGATTAGTACTATAAACCAATTTTACGGTAAAACCGTAATTTTTAATATTTTTTGATTAGTTTTGGTTTACTTTAATTAGAATAAAGTTGATATGGATAAATCAAATCTTCCAAAACGAACTATTTTATTAGTAGACGACCATCCAATTAATGTAGACAGCTACCAAACTCTTTTATCAAGTATAGAATCAAATAAAAACGCAGAATATCTTGTAGCTTTTGACTGCGAACAAACATATAATGCAATCAATAAACATCAAATTAATGGTAAGAATATTGATTTTGCTTTTATTGACATAAACCTACCTGAATATCCTGAAAAAAAACTATTTTCAGGAAGCGATGTTACAATCCTAATTAGAAAAAAATTTCCGCTTTGCAAGATTATAATAATTTCTATGCACAAGGAGCCAAATTGGGTAAACCAAATATTTAAAAGTGTTAATCCTGAAGGATTCATTGCTAAAAGCGATATTAATTATAAATGTTTTCCTGAAATATTTCAAAGCATAGAAAAAAATGAAATTTACATGAGCCAATCAATTAAGTTATCTCAAAAAATTATGATTCAAAAAAATATAAATTGGGATGACTATGATAGTAAGATTCTTCAATTAATTGCTCAAGGAGAAAAAACAATAAATCTTCCCAAGTTTATTCCACTATCTTTAAGTGCTATTGAAAAAAGAAAAGCTAATATCAAAAAACAATTAGTCCTAAATTTAGGTTCAGACAAAGAACTAATTGATGTAGCAACAAATTTAGGTTTTTTATAAACTATAATAATGGCCTCATACATTAAAAGCCTCTAAAATCATTTTAGAGGCTTTTGATTTTTTAAAAAATATAAAAAAATTTATTTGTTAAATTATAAATAGTTTATTAATAATAAAGATTAAAAAGAACACCGTAAAAAATAACTAAAAAAACCGTAATAACATCAGAAGAATACTAAGTAGTATTGTATAAGTATTTGATTAAGTGGTTTTATTTTTCAAATTTAATCTTAATTTAATCTTAATTTAATCACTATGAATAAAATGGCTACTGATAAAAAATAAATTAAATAATCAGCAAAAACATTCACCAAAAATTGAAAGAATCTATAGAAAACTTAGTAAATAAATACATTCAGTTATCAAATTACAAAGTAGAAAAAAACGCTGTTGATTTGCATTTATTAACTCATCCTGATTATCCAAGTGTTAAATCAATTTCAGATACTTATGACTATTTTGGAATAGAAAACATTGTTGCAAATGTTCCTTTTGAAGCAATCAGCCAATTACCTGAAAATTTTATTAGTTTGATTAATGGGAAACTACATCTAGTTAAAAAAGACAAAAATTATGTTTATTTAATCGATTTTAAATTGCAAAAAACAAAGATCCCATTAGATAAATTAAAAGAAATTTGGAATGGAATCATAATAGCCATTGAAACAAATGGAAAAATGGAAAATAATAATAAAATCAAAAAGGAATATTTATTCTTCAGTATTTTATTATTGATTAGCATTATTCCTGCAATCGCAAACTTTAATTTAATTTCAATTGTCTTTACTATTTTAACATTTATTGGATTTCTGATTAGTTATTTCATTGTCAAAGAAACTTTTGGCATGAATAACAAAATAATAAATAAATTTTGCGATACAGTTTCTAAAAATCAAGGATGTAGTAATGTAATTAATGACACAAAATCAAAATTATTTAATGAAGTTTCCTTAAGCGATTCTTGTATTGTTTATTTTTCATCATTGTTACTATTTTCTGTTTTTGTTGAATTCAATGTAAGTTTACTTTTTCTAATTTCAATTTTTAGTCTTCCAGTTATATTTTACTCAATATATTACCAAGCATTTGTAATAAGAGATTGGTGTGCGCTGTGTGTTGGAATATCAGTAATCTTACTAACACATTTTTTTATTTTATTCAATAATTTCAACTATTTCATTTTTGACTTATCTATAATTTCAAAAGCTATTTTTATTGTTATTGTTACAAGCATAATCTGGTATATAATTAAAAATATTCAAATCAGCAATTTAAGTTTAGAATCAACAAAAATTGATTTTATAAAATTCAAAAGAAATAAGAATTTATTTAACGAGTTACTATCAAAAAAACAATTAATATCTAACGATATAGTATTAGATGATGAAAGAATATTTTTTGGATCAAATAATCCAAAGCTAGTTTTTATTGCAGTTACAAATCCTTTGTGTGGATATTGTGCGGAATCTTTCCAAACCTACTATGAAATATTAAACAAATATGAAGATGTTCAAATAAATTTTGTCTTTTCATTATTTACAAACGACCCTAATAATCCAGCTTATAAAATCTTAAATTCTATTTTAGAAATATATCATAGAAAATCAAAAAAAGATGCAATCGAAGCATTAAAAAAATGGTTTGATTCAAAAGATTTAGATAATTGGATTAAAAAATATGGGGCAACAGAAGTGAAAAACGATATAAACAAGATGTTAGAAAAACACAGACAATGGTCGTTAAATAATAATATTTCCCAAACACCAACAACCATATTAAATGAATACTTCTATCCAGAAGATTACAATATTAAAGATATTTTCTATTTTATTGATGACATGCTATTAGAAAACAAAAACTAAAAATCTATTTTAAAATAGATTAAAGATATTCTTGCAAGAGTAGTCAGAAACTCAACTGACTTAAAAAAGATTGAGAGATAAATCATTTTTATACTTTAAATTATGTTAAAAAACATTTTAAATTTAGAAGGTGTTTCTCTTTTAAACAAAGAGGAACAAAAAAACGTTAATGGTGGTAGAACAAATTTAGGTTATTGCAATGCTAGAAGATGGGTAATCAATTCATCTGGTACATTAGTATCACAAGTAATGATTATGAACAGCTATGCAAATTCTGTAGCATATGCCGCAAGTGGTAGTGGTGGACAAGGCGATGTTTGTTGCACCGTTGAAGGTTGTGCAAATTCACCATGGGCATAGCCTAGAATAACAACAATTTAATAATGCCTAATATTAGAAATAATATTAGGCTATAAATTTAATTTTATGAGAAAATATTTAATACTATTATTAATAGCTTGCTTTTCGTTTGTATCATGTTTTAATGAAATCAAAAAAAACACAAATGATAAAGATTCTTACATTACACTTGTCTTTAACAATCCAAAAATAAAAGACACTCTTTTTTACAAAGGAAAACCCTATTCAATTATTGAAAATCAAATTTCATATTGCGAAGACAATAGTTTTATCCACAAAGTTTTAGATATAACAAACGAATCAAAAACAATTCGTATAAAAACGTCTAAGCCTATTTTTCTTCGTCACCTCTATTACATAAATAATACATATTTCAGTGATTATGTTTTTTACCCTAACGATACTCTTACTTTTGAGTACAAAAACGGGATTCCTTTTGTTAAAAGTAATAAGAATAAGAATTACGATTTAAATCATAAGAGTTTTTTTAATAAAAAAAACCGGCTAGCAAATGAAGATATTCTATATTTTAATATAAATAACAAATTCAAAGATGAAAATGAGTTACGAAAAGATTCTATTTTAGTAAAAAAAATTGAAACAAAACAGTTATCTTTTTATGATTCATTAAAAAAAGTAGGAAAAATAAACGAACTTGATTATAACTCAAATATTTTATATATAAAATACACAACTTTTTTAGATCAAGCAGAGCCTATAAAAATCTTAAAAGAACATTATAATTTGGCAATTGAAGGCTACAAATCTTTGATAAATAGTGCATTTATGAAATATAGTAATTTAAAATATACTAAAGGTAAACTCCCTAATTTTAAAGATTATTTTAATAAAGCTGTTTCTTTAAAAGACATTGACGATAACAATAGAGATTATTTAATGTTTAATTTTTTAGAAAATCTTATTACTCTTGGGTTAAAAGAAGACTTTTTAGCCTGTTTTAATGTTTTTGAAAATGAAGTGCATAATAAATCTTTATTAATTTTTTTTAGGGACAAATATCCTTCTATTATTACAACCAAAGAAAATGAAAATAAAGAAGTTTTGCTTTTTGACAAAGACAAAAACAAGACATCATTAAAAAATATACTTAAAAGAAACAAGGGTAAAGTTATATATGTTGATTTTTGGGCAAGTTGGTGTGCCCCATGCAGAGCGTTACTTCCAAGTTCAAAAAAACTTGATGAAGAATATAAAAACAAAGGAGTTGTTTTTATATACATATCAACTGATACAGAAATTGAAAAATGGATTAAAACAAACGAAAAAGAAAAACTATCAAATTCAATTAATAGCTATTTAGCTATTAATTACCCTGAAGGTAATTTATTTCAAGAACTACAACTTAAAAACATACCTCGCTATATTATTTTTGATAAAAAAGGAATTCTTGTGAATAGCAATGCTCCAAAGCCTGATAGCAAAGAAGTTAAAATTGAGTTCAATAAGTATCTTGAAGAGTAAATGATAAAATTCCCAACTTATATACAAGCCGATTCCAAAGATTGTGGTGCAACTTGCTTAAAAATCATAGCAAAGCATTATGGCAAAACTCTTAATATACAAACTTTAAGAAAACTATCAGAAACAACAAGAGAAGGCACAAGTTTATTATCCCTTTCAGAAGCATCAGAAAATATTGGGCTCCGTTCTCTAGGTATCAAATTAAATGTTACAAAACTTAAAGAAGCGCCACTTCCTTTAATACTTCATTGGAATAAAGAACATTTTGTGGTGCTTTACAAAATAAAAAAAAGCATTTATTACATTTCAGACCCAGCTCATGGACTAATTGAATATACTAAAGAAGAATTTCAAAAATTTTGGATTGGCAATAATGCCAACGAATTTACGCAAGAAGGTATTGCATTACTTTTAGAAACTACACCAAAATTCCATCAATCAGAATTTAAAGACAAAGAAACCAAAACCTTCGGTTTTGGTCTTCTCTTTAAATATCTTTTTCCTTATAAATCTTTTGTGTTTCAATTAGCAATAGGTTTATTGGCAGGCAGTATAATGCAATTAATTGTTCCATTTTTAACACAAAGCGTTGTTGATATTGGTATTCAAAATCAAAACATTCACTTTATTTATTTAATTCTTTTTGCACAATTATTTTTATTTTTTGGGCGTACGGCGTTGGAACTTATTCGTAGTTGGATTTTATTACATTTATCAACTAGAATAAACATTTCTTTAATCTCTGATTTTTTTATCAAATTAATGAATTTACCCATTTCATTCTTTGATGTTCGTATGACTGGCGACATTATGCAACGCATCAACGACCATCATAGAATTGAAAAAATTTTAACAACTTCGTCTTTAAGCGTTTTGTTTTCTGCAATCAATATGGTTATTATGGGCGGAATACTAGCCTATTATAACTTAAAAATTTTTGCAGTCTTTTTTATTGGTAGTGTTTTATATTTCTTTTGGATAACAATATTTTTAAAAAGACGAAAAGAACTAGACTATAAAAGATTTTCAGAAGTTTCTCAAGAACAAAGTAAAGTAATTGAACTTATTAATGGAATGCAAGAAATAAAACTGCACAATGCCGAAAAACAAAAGCGTTGGGGTTGGGAATACATTCAAGCACGACTTTTTAAAGTGTCAATGAAAGGTTTAGCTTTAGAACAAACACAAACTATAGGTTCAAACTTTATCAATGAATTAAAAAATATAATCATTGTTTTTTTATCTGCTAAACTTGTAATTGATGGTCAAATTACATTGGGTATGATGATGGCAATATCAAGTATAGTAGGTAGTTTAAATGCTCCAGTTTTGCAATTAATTGGTTTTATCAGAGAGGCACAAGATGCAAAAATATCTTTAGCTCGATTGTCTGAAATCCACGAGAGAGAAGATGAAACCCAACAGGAAGAAACTCAAACTCATAACATACCTCAAAACAGCGATATAGTAATCAAAGATTTATCATTTCGATATATTGGTTCTGATTCTATAGTTTTAGGCAATTTAAACTTAACAATTCCAGCTAATAAAATAACTGCAATCGTGGGAACAAGTGGTAGTGGTAAAACCACTCTAATGAAACTATTATTAAAATTTTATGAACCTATAAATGGAGAAATCTCAATTGGTACAACACCTCTAAAAACAATTGCTCAAAAAACTTGGCGAAGTCATTTAGGTTGTGTCATGCAAGAGGGTTATATTTTTAATGATACAATTGCCAATAACATAGCCATTGGTGAAGATATAATTGATAAAGAACGATTAGTTTACGCTGTAGATGTGGCTAATATCAAAGATTTTATTCAAGATTATCCTTTGGGTTATAATACCAAAATTGGGATGGAAGGTGTCGGAATGAGTACTGGACAAAAACAACGACTATTAATTGCTAGAGCTGTTTATAAAAATCCGGAAATGTTATTTTTTGATGAAGCTACTTCTGCCCTAGATGCCAATAACGAAAAGGAAATTATGGAGAAACTAGATATTTTCTTTAAGAATAAAACTGTAGTAGTCATTGCACATCGTTTAAGTACGGTTATGAACGCAGACCAAATAGTAGTATTAGAAAAAGGAAAAATAGTAGAAATTGGGAATCATAAAGAATTAGTTGATTTAAAAGGGAGTTATTTTAAGTTAGTAAAAAATCAATTGCAATTAGGAAGTTAAAAAATGGAAGATAATAAAAATAACACTTTTGAACTCCGAAGTGAAGAAGTTCAAGAGATACTTACTCGTGTTCCACATTGGTTAATCCGCTGGGGTTCTGCGGTAGTTTTAACAATTTTAGTAATGCTTTTACTTGTTTCATGGATTATTAAATATCCAGATATTGTAAATAGTGATATTGTAATAACTACCAATATTCCACCACAAAAATTAATTGCAAAAACATCGGGTAAAATCGAAGTTATCTTAATCAATGACAAAACAAATATTAGTAAAAATACACCACTTGCTGTAATTGAAAATACAGCAAACTATAAAGATGTTTTTTTATTAAAAAGCATTGTAGATACAATAAATATTGAGCAATCAAATTTTCCATTCCATAAATTACAATCTGCACAACTAGGTGATATTGAAAGTAGTTTTGCAATATTTCAAAAAGAATATATTGCTGACGAATTAAACAAAAAATTACAACCGTATAAAGTCGACGGCAATGCACACAGTTTAGAAAGTATTCAATTAAAAGAACGATTAAAATTATTAGAATCTCAAAAAAGCATCAATCAAAACGAATTAGAACTTAGTAAACTCGATTTAGAACGTTACCAAACTTTATTTAATAAAGGAATTATTGCATCGCAAGAACTTGAAAAACACAAGCTAAATTATTTGGCAACCGAGAAAGGATATAAAAATTTATTAAGTTCCATTTCTTCATTAAAGTCTTCCTTAAATGAATTAAACAGAGCATCACAAACAACCACAATAAACGAAAATAAAGAGAATGTAAATTTAGAACGCAATGTTATTCAAGCATTTTATCAATTAAAAAAAACAATTAAAGATTGGGAACTAAATTATGTTTTTCGTTCTGCCATCAAGGGTAAAGTTTCTTTTTTACAAATTTGGACTGTAAATCAAACAATAAATGCAGGCGATAATGTTTTCGCAGTAATCCCAAGTAGCGAAAATGGTTATATAGGTAAAGTAAAAGCAAAAGCACAAAATTCAGGCAAAATAAAAATAGGGCAAAATGTTAATATTAGACTTGAAAATTATCCTGATAGAGAATTTGGTATCATCAAAGGTAAAATTAAAACAATTTCTTTAACTCCCGATAAAGATGGTAACTTATTAATAGATGTAATTTTACCAAATGGAATTCAAACATCTTACAAAAAACAAATCACTTTTAGACAAGAAATGACCGGCACTGCAGACATTGTTACTAAAGACGCTAGATTAATTGAACGGTTTTTTTATCAATTTAGAGATATTTTTAAAAGATAATACAAAATATAAGACGCTGTAACAAATTAAGAAAAATACAATAATAAAAAATTTTTCTAATTATTTAAAAATATAAAATAAAAGTTAACAATTAAATTAAAAGCACTATGAACTAATCAAATTACAAAGTAGAATAGAAATAGGCCTTTTCTAATAAAATTGTATTTATATACATGAGCCAATTAAAAACCAATCAAAAGAATACTGTAGACCTTTACTAACTGCTTATATGTATAAACAAAAGAATAAAATACCATCAAAAACCGTAATTAAATACTCAAAAAACCGTAAAACCAATTGAATGTATATTTATAATTTGTGGCTTTATTATTTAAATAAATGCCAGCAGCAATCTACATATCAGGTTTAGGACAATCAACCAATAAAGAGTCGGTTGAGAAATATGCTGCACGGTATATAAAAGAATTAGAATACAGTACTAGTGGTATAAACCATTACACCAAAGTTGAAAAAATCTATTACAGTGACGACCAAAGTAGTTTAGCCGTTAGAATCTACCAAAACTCGAAAGAAATACTAAAATCAAACAAAGACACCCTACTCTACACCATCTATGACTTCGAATATAACGACCTTTTAATTCAGAATTTTCAAAACAAAAACATTTTATTTAAAAATATAACAATACTAATATTAGTAATAAGAAAACTACCAAGACTAATAACAAGTTTGTTCAAGAAAAAAACCTACACCAAAGCAGGACAAACATTCTATATGTTCTTGTTGTTTTTAATTATGGCATTTGCGGTTGTATTAGTTATTCCTTCTCTATTAGGATTTGTTGATGGAACCAATTTAACCTTTATCAAAAATCATTTAGATAGTAATATAATAAACATGCTAAGATATTTAAGGGACTTTAGCCTAAAAATGCTTCCAATAACCTCACTAGCAATTATATTCATTCCAGAATCAAGCACGATATTAACAAAAGTAGCCGCTGAGTTCAGTACAATAGACAACTACATACAATACGGTGAACAATCACAAATTATACAAGGTAATCTCGATGCATTAATAGAATACATCGTAGAAAACGAAGAAAAGCCAACCATACATTTACACACCTACAGTTTCGGGAGTATCATCGCATTAGATGCATTATTTCCAATAGGAACTGAACCATGTGACAACATACTAAATAACATAAAGCTACTTATAACCGTTGGGGCTCCTTATGAATTCATTGACAACTACTATCCAAATTTCTACACCGACAGAACCGACAAGATGTCCAAAAAAATAGAATGGATAAACGTATATTCCACCATGGATGCCTTCTCGAGTAATTTCCGTAGAGATAACGAAGCAAAAGAAGCCCAATATGGTATTATGGGCAAAAATGAAGTGCCAATAAACCTCAACTACGAAATAGCTCGAAGAGAAAAATACAACTTATTCAGTTTTTTAACCCTAAAACACATAACCATGCACCAATCTTACTGGGACGACTCCAAATACGGACAATCCTGTACGAGGTTGATATTTAATAAAATGAAGGAATTAAAATATTGGAAAATAGAAACAAATAAAATAAAATTATAATATTTCACGCTAATCTATTATAGATATTGCTATTACAAAAGAAATAGTTAAACTATTCAGTTCATAAAAAAAATGATAAACATATGAGAAAAGAGGAAAGAGAAAAACATCAATATTTTTATCTATTAAATATTAAATTAAGAGATAAAAGATCAAATAAAGATTTAAATGAGCATGATTATATTCGTTTATTTAAGGATGTATATGATACAAAAACACATGCTGAATCATCATCAACAAAGCATTGTATTTTCAGAACCTTGTTTTTTGATGATGATATTAATGGGGTAAAATTTATTTCAGGAACGTTAGCACAATTCACATTTATAAAAAATGACAAATGGTTCAGTTTAAAATCACTTGATATTGACGAAGAATTTAAAGTTCCAAATGGTTTATTTCCTGATGCTAAAATTACTCAAGTGATATTTGTCCCTAAAGCTCATAGACTTGCATATAAAATCAATACAGATTTTAAAACAAAGCCTTATACTATAAAAAAATTTTTAACAATTGCTTTAAACGAAGTATGTAAAGAAAATGAATACGTTCAAGTTGATGTAGAAACGGATTATTCAAGTTTTGAAAAAATTATGAATTCAAATTTCATTAAAAAATTGACGATAGATATTAATTATTCAAATTTTGATAATGGAGGTGATTTCAAAGAGTTTATTGAAAATGATATTAAAGCTTCGGATTCAAGTAGATTAGTAATTGAGGCTACTCATAAACCTAATAAAACAATAAAAATAAAAGAAAGTCAAATATTAACAGGTGCCTTGGAATCTTCTATTAGCAATGGAGAAAGTGAAGCCAAAATAATAGATGAAAATGGAAGAGTAGATACTATCAAGACTTCTGATTACCCTTTAAAAGAACATGTATATGGCGTAATTAGTAGTTTTAATAGATTGGTTTTAGAGAAAATCATTAACAGATTTAGAAACGATGACAAAAACTAATCAAAATTATAGTACAATTAAGGAAACCACAATTTTTGGTATTAATTCAATATTTGAAATTGTTGGAGTAAAAAAAGTTTTATTTTCAAATTGGATAAATATTTTACCTTTTGTTTCAGCATTTTTAATTGTAATATTATGTTTTATCTTAAAAATAGATTTTTATATCACAGTAATTGAAATCAAAAATTTAATGATAAATTTTCTACCTGGTATTTTAGGTTTTACAGTTGCTGGATACTCATTTATGATTGGGTTAATTCATGTTGGTATGATAAATAAGATTACAGAACCAATAAGTAAGGAAAATAAATTCAGTTTGTATCAAAAATCATCTGCAACTTTTGCTGCTAATATAATAATACAAGCTATATCATTAGTCTTTGCATATTTATTTCATTTGCTCATTTTTTTTGATAAAAAAAAGCAAATGAAAATTGATATAAAGGATATTTATGTAACACTGATAAATTTAGTTGCTCTACTATCAATTTCATATTTGTTTGCTATTTCATTATTAATGATAATACAGGTAATAATCAATATTTTTAATTTTAGCCAACTTCATCACTATTTTGTAAACAAAGAGAAGATTGAAAGCTTTAAAGATTAGTTATGATAAAATTGATTCTTGATTTTTTTTTTCATAACTAACCAATTTTAAATTGATAGTAGAACATATAAACTTAATATAATGGCAACAACAATAGAAAGTATCGAAATCCTTCAAGAATATTTAAAAGGAGTATTAGATAGAGCAAATCATCATGCCCAAAACGTCAACAATATAGCTTTAGCTGTTGCTGGAGGCATAATTTGGCGTTCAACTAACCGAATTAAGGTTTTATCTCGTGAAGGAGACATGAAAAATGTATTGTGGGTTGAAGTAAATCAAACTAGGCTTTGCTTTGTTTATGATCATACATGCGGGAATATCGATATCAGAGAATCTAGTATTCAAGGAAATACTATAAAATCATTTAATAATAAAACGCCTTTAGAGGAAGTAAAATCATTTTTTGAGTCAATATAAAAACACATTATGTACATATTCTTTTAAACAAAAAACTGAATTTACTATTTCGAAGGAATCAACTAACATTCATGTAATCAATCATGTAATAGCCTCTAGCTACCTCTCGATTCCCATCGCGTGGTAACCAAACAAAAATTAATTATAAAAATGGGAAAAAATAAAGAACATATTGCAAATCTAAATGAATATTTAAAAACCGCAGAAACAAGAGCAAAGTATTCAATTGAAAGATTTGACATTTTAATCATTTCATTATCAAGTGGAGGTATTGCGCTTGTCACTGGATTTTTTGATAAATTTATAGGTATTAACAAAAATGATGTTTTCTATGGAAGTTTATTCTTTTCAATAGCTATTATAATTAATTTACTTTCACAAGTAACAGGATATTTTGCAAATCGTAATGATATTAAATATTGTAATGAGGAAATAAGAGAATTAGAAGGCAAAAATTATAATTTAAATTATCAGAAATATGATTGTTTTAAAAAAATATTTGATTTTTTCACAACATTATTTAATGGCATATCCCTTTTAAGTTTTATAGCTGGGGCAATATTTATACTAATCTTTATTAAAAATTTAAAATCATAAAGTTATGAGCGACGAAGAAAAAATTAGAAGAGAACAGGAAGAACGAATTAAAAGAGAGCAAGAACAAAGAAGAATTGAAGAAGAAAGAAGAAGGACTGAACTTAACGAACAAATTAAAAAAGGAATTGGTTCAGGTGATAGACCAAAAAGAGATTAATTTCTAGCATCTAAAGTTTACTGACTTTAGAGCCAGTGTAAATGTAAAAAAGTAATAAAAAATAAAACACCATGCAAAAAATTCAAGCAATCAAACCAGGACCAAAAAGAATAGCAACATCAACAGGAAAACCAGACCAACGTCAACGTGATAATAAGGGAACGCCAGGCAATACTCCATCGTTAAAACCATCAAAATCAACACCAAAAAAATAGAACACCAATATCGCGTGATTCTAATCGATTAGTAATTAATAAAAAGAGAGTTAGCTACTACGAAATATTTATAACCAATAGTTAAAAAGTTATATATCATTTATGATAGCTATTTGTTTAGATTAAATATTCGAATAACCTTAAAAATAAAAATTATGACACCAAAGGAATTAAAACAAATAGCTTTTAATGCGACTATAATTGAGTATGAAAATATTCTTAATAAATTAAAACAATCTGCTGAAAATGGCGGTTTAGGTGCAAATTTTGATAAAATTAGTGAAGGTGCAATTTATCAACTTAAAACAGCTGGTTTTGATGTGCTGTTAAAAACTAACTACAGCGGTATCAAGATTGGGGGGAAATCAAGTAAATATTTTGAAGTAAAATTTTAAACTTATGAATAAAATAATAATTATACTAGTTTGCATTTTCTATTCTTTAAACTTTAATGCTCAAAGTAAAAAAGACTCGTTTGAAATTGCATCAAAAAAAAATTCTGAGTACTCAATGAAATATGAAAAAGAAATTGATAAATTATATTCTGAGATTGCATTAATAAAATCTAAACAAGATGGTAATATAAACACATTAAATTGGATTTTAGGTTTTTTAGGAACACTTTTATTAGGAGGATTTATAGTTTCTGTCAATGCCTCAAACAAAAATGAAAGTAGGTCTAAAGAACTATTTGATATGTATAAGATAGATAAATCTAATAATGACAATAGAAATAACGAACTATATGGGATGTTTTTAGATGATAGAGAAAAAAGTGAACAAACTGCTATAAAAACAACTGAAACAACCATAGCACTTGTTAATAGAACTTTAGAGTTAGCTGTTCAAGCAAGCGAACGTTCTTCAAAATCACTCCAAATTAGACTATCAAATATTTTAAACTCTATAGAAAAGGAATCAATTGAATTAATTAAAGAGTCTAAATCCTTTGATGATGACAGAAAATTAACTACTAAAAGAGAAAATCAAAATGAAATTCATAGATTAGGAAATAAAATTGAAGGACTTGAAAATAACCTAGTTATTTTAGACCAAGATGGGTTAGATAATTCTCAAGTGATTAAATTGTCTCCATATGCAACTTTTATAAAAGGTATTGACCAATATTTAAAAGAGCAGTTTGATGATGCAATTAAAACCTGGACAAATCTATTAGAAAGTGATTTTAAATGTGTTGATCAAGAAAAACTAAAATCTTTAACCTTTTATTGGATTGGATATTTACATAACAACCGTGGAGAATTTGAAGACGGACTCAAAAACTTTGAAGAAGCAGAAAAATTATGTACTGATTCTAGAAAATATGAACTGCAAAGAATGAAAGTTGAAACTCGATTTTTTAATAATGAAGATTCTACCTCAATTGCAAATGAATTAAACGATATAATTACTGAAATTAACGTAGATGACACCTTGAAAAATAAAATTTCAATAAAAAAAGCAAGATTAGCTAAAGTATTGAACACATTAGGTAATGTTTATTATTCTAGCTACGGTAATACAGAAAATCAAGAACTAAAAAAGACATTGTTAAATCAATCTAAAACAACTTTCTTACAAGTATTAAATATTGAAGAAAATGAAAATATTATAGATAAAATAGCTGAAATAGAAAGTGAAGATAAAAATAAATTAAAATGGGATATTTATGGGTTAGCGGAATCAATGTATCACATTGATGAAGAAAATAAAAAGATAGCAATTGCATTATTTGAAAAAGAAGTTATAACATTAGCTGAAAGAGAATATGATACAAGGGAAGAAAAAAGAACAAAGGTTTTGGCTAAATCTTGTCAACTTTTATGTTGGCAGAGAATTAACCCGAACGATAAAGAAAAACTAGAAAATATAAGAGCTATGATTGAAATTCCACTTTCTGATTTAAATGATAGTCTAACAATTTATTCTCAAATTTTAAGAAGAAATATAGAATATTCAGAATTTAAAAATCAATTAAAGCTAGTTATCAATAATAAAATATAACTACATACAGAGGCAGTGTATAAGAAATTGGGCAATAGCTTAATTTAATGTTTGTTTTGCACTTTTGATTTTAAATGTTTAAACGAAAGTTTAGTACTTACAAATCCCAACTTCTTAAAGTTGCCAAACGTTAGCAAATATTTTATACATACAAAAAAATTACAAAACTCTTATATTTTGGATAAAATTATAAAAACTCTACATCTAAGATTAGATAGTACATCTAAATCTTTAACTAAAAATGCTGTTTCTCAATTAATAGTTAGAATACTTTTTCAATCCGATAAATCTTTAACAATTGATCAAATTGGAACTGAAGTTTCTAGACTGCTTAACACATCAATTAACATTAAGCGAATTGATGATGGGCTTTATAAGTTAATGGAAAAAAATGAAATTAAACTGGAAGAAAAAAAATATATACTAACTAGGCCTAATAGAAGAACTCTTGAAAAGAGATATCAAGAGTCAAAAGATAGACTTGATAGAATAATTGAAAATTATTTTGTACCTTTTAATTCTGGCAAAGAAATTGTAATTGAATGGTTTTCAGATGCTACAATAGAATTTTTTAAGGCATATTCTAGCGAATGGATTTCTGACTTATGCTACACTAAGACTGAGAAACTAAAAACCAAAAAAGAGGATATTTTAGCACATATTAAACGTAGAACTAGACATAATAAAAATTTACACCCTGATGATTATGAATTACTTATAGACAAGTTTATTAATGCAATCATTTATAAAAAAGACTCTGACCTAGATGCTCATCTTTGGCAATATGGAACATCAGCTTTTTCGGCTAACTTACTTCAAGCTTCTGTTGGAGCAGATCCAATGTCTATAAATGCTTTCAGTGATTCTAAATGTATTTTGGATACAAATGTTTTGATGAATATAGGATTAGAAGCAAGTGAATATCATGAGGCAATTAAAAAATTAGAAATTGTTTTTGAAAAATTAAACATTACACCTGGTTATTTAGCCATTACAGAAACTGAGTATGTAAAAACTAGCGCGAACAAAAAAGGAGAGATTCTTCGGGCAGCATCAAAGTTTTCTGTAGATGTTCTAAAAGAAACTGACGATCATTTCCTTCAGTCCGCAATAAAAAGACAATGTCATCTATTAGAAGATTTTGAAACTTTTTGTGCTCAAATTGCTAATCCACCAAAAAAATTAGATGGTACTTTAGACATATTACTATTTAATAACGATGAACAATTGGATAGTGAAATTGCTAGCGCGCAAAACGATTCTAAAAAAAAAGCAATTATAAACGATATTTATAAAAAAGCTACTGGAAACGATAAACGAGAAGCTCCTTTAATTCATGATGTTGGAATAATTGCTGGGGCAGAATACTACAGAAAAACTGAAAAAGCATTTATTCTATCGCAAGAAATTTCTGTTAATAGATATTCTCATAGTAAACCTGTTAAGGAAGACCTTCCAATTGCTATAAAACTAGAAACTCTGATTAATATGCTTGCCATTGACAATGGTGGTACTGATGTAAATCCGTTAGACTTTTCAACGTTATTTGCGAACATGATTCGTTTTGATTTGCATCCTGACAAAAATACTTTCCAGATTGCTGATCTCTCTAAAATTTTAGACAATGAACTGCAAATCGAACAATTACCAGCAGAAGAAATAATTAAAATTGCTCAAGGTCTTCATATTAATCGATTAAAAGGGTTATCCGAAGAGGAAATTAGTTTATCGTTAAATCGAGAATTTCAAGATGTAAAGCTCAAATTCATACAAGATTATGATACCGTTTATGAAAATCTTTCTTTTGAGAAGAGAGAGAATGAAATCAAAACAAAAAAGCTAAGTCAAACAGAAAAAGCATTAAAAGATCATATTCGACAAGAAGAGACTAAAAACTATGAGAGTAAAGTTTTTAGAAACAAATTAAAATGGTTTATCATTATACCCCTAACCTTTATTGTACTTACTTGCTTTGGCATTTATTATTATAATAACACAGAAGATTCACATTTTGAAAATTATTTAATAGGTATTGCTATTAATTTGGTGTTTTGGATTATCTCGTCACTAGCTTTGACTAAACCCAAGCTTTTTAAAAGACATGAAGAGTTAAGACTAAATCTTGAAAAACTAATTGAAACAAGGTTTGACAATGAAACAAAAACATAAAAAACATTTGCTAACATAGGTTTACATCGTTACCTTGGCTTAGGACATATCGATAAACTAATCGGGGAAAAAAATATTGAAGCTTTTACTTTCAAAGTTATCGGATACTCGTTATCGCCAGTCTTTAAAATACAAAACAAACTTAGAGTTTGGAAACGTTTGTGGCAATTTTTCAGCTCCTCTCTTTCTAAAATAAGTTACCTAAAAATTAAACACTTTTAATATCTTATGAAAACAATCCAAGCAATCAAACCAGAAACAAAACCAAAAAAAGAAGATGGAACACCTTATAAAAGAAGAAGAGTGACACTAGAAACAAAACACAAACACCCTGATTTAAAAACACAAAAACACAAACCAAATGATTAATTTAATTGTATTAATAATTGAAGTAATTGTCAATATGATGATCAATCTATGTGAATTATAATTCACATAGACAACACAAAACTCTAGAAGTAATAGAAGCTCAAATTATAAACTTATTTGGATAAAGCATTCATTAATGCAATTCAGAACATTTGAATTGGATTTTGAAAATCAAAATAAAAGCCATAGAAAAACATAAGTTTAATCCATACCAAATTTGAACAAAAGCGATAAAATAGAACGGTTCAAAACACAATACAATTTTCGTACAATACTCATATTTTTTTTCTATTTTAGTAAAATAAACTTTAAGGTTACCAAATGTCATTATTCCAAGCTTCAGTACTAAAAAAATATAGCAGCCAGTTAGATAAACCAACGGTTCAAAAAGCCTATAAAAAATATTCTAAGTACTTCCACAATAGCGCTATTCAGGAAAACATTCGCAATAGCAAAGAAGAGCAATTTCAAGAAGGATTTTTGAGAGAGCTTTTTGTAGATATTTTGGGTTATACTCTAAATCCTTCACCAAAATTCAATTTAACAACCGAACTTAAAAATCTAAAAGGTGCAAAAAAAGTAGATGGTGCCATTCTAAAAGACGACAAGGCACTGGCTGTAATCGAATTAAAAGGTACAAATACCAAAGATTTAGAAAGCATTCGCCAACAAGCTTTTGATTACAAAGCCAATCAAATTGGTTGTATATATGTCATTACTTCAAACTTTGAAAAGCTGCGCTTTTACATAAATAACGCAGTAGATTTTGAAGAGTTTAATCTATTTACTTTAACTGAAACCGAATTTGAATTGTTCTATTTGTGTTTGGCTAAAGACAATTTATTAGCTAACAAACCTTTAACAATAAAAGAAGCTTCAATTGTTGAAGAGGAAAATATAACCAAGAAGTTTTACGGTGATTATTCCATTTTTAAACGTGAGTTATATCGTGATTTGGTAAAGCAAAACATGAAAAACGAAACTTTTCGAGAATTAAACGAAAAGAATGTCAAACTTACCTTATTTAAAAAATCTCAAAAGTTAATCGATAGATTCCTTTTTATTCTATTTGCTGAAGACCGAGGTTTATTAGCTCCAAACTCTATTACCACGATTTTAAACGAATGGAAAGCGTTGGAAGAATTAGACATGGTTGTTCCTCTATATGACCGTTATAAGCAATACTTTAGCTATTTAGACACAGGAAGAAAAGGAACCGATAAAAAAGAAGAAATCTTTGCTTACAATGGAGGTTTATTCCAACCAGATGCGTTGTTAGATGCCATGATAATTGACGACGATTTATTGTACCGTCATACCAAAAAGCTCACAACGTATGACTTTCAAAGTCAAGTGGATGTGAATATTTTAGGGCATATTTTTGAACATTCGTTAAATGAAATTGAGAGTGTAAATGCCGAAATTGAAGGCACTGATTTCGACAAGCAAAAAACCAAACGAAAAAAAGATGGTGTTTTCTACACACCAAAATACATAACCAAATACATTGTTGACAATACCATTGGAAAATTATGTACCGATAAAAAACAAGAATTAGGCATTATCGACGAAGAGTATGCCAAAGGCAGAAAAAACCGCCAAGCTACTACTATTGTAAAACTAGACCAACAATTAAAAGAGTACCGAGATTGGTTGTTGCAATTAACCATTTGTGATCCTGCTTGTGGTTCTGGAGCTTTCTTAAACCAAGCATTAGATTTTTTAATTAGAGAACACAGTTATGTAGACGAACTAAATAGACAATTATTTGGTGGTGGTTTTGCATTTCCTGATATTGAAAATCAAATTTTAGAACACAACATTTACGGAGTAGATTTAAATGAGGAAAGTGTTGAAATTGCGAAACTTTCTTTATGGTTAAGAACTGCTCAACCAAAAAGAAAACTAACCAGTTTAAACAATAATATCAAATGTGGTAACTCTTTAATTGAAAGTAAAGCTGTTGCTGGAGACAAAGCGTTCAATTGGAAAGAACAATTTCCCGAAGTATTTGAAAAAGGTGGTTTTGATGTGATTATTGGAAATCCACCTTATGTTCCTACAGAATATATTACAGAGATTGATAAAACATATTTAGAAAAGAATTATCAATCTGCATTTGGACGCATGAATTTATACCCAATTTTTTATGAAAAAGGAATTAGCACTTTGAGAGAAAAAGGAATACTAGGCTTTATCACACCATATACCATTTTAAAAAATCAATACTATAAGGAAGCAAGAAAATATATAATTGATAATACTAAAATTATTGAACTCATTGATTTTAAAGGAATACTAGTTTTTCAAGATGCAGCTGTAGATTCGATAATTCTTTTATTACAAAAAGAAGTAAATGATAAATACCAATTTAAGCAAATTTCAAATATCGTTTCCTTTGAAAACCAAATTTATAGTTTAGATAATTTTGATATATCTGAAATAAAACAGAATGAAGATTTATCAATGTTAGTTACTAATAATGATAAGTTAATAAAACGACTATCAAAAAACACAAAACCTTTAAAAGAAATTTTAAATTTCAATCAAGGAATTATTACTGGTGGCAACAGTAAATATATTACAAATAAAAAATCAGAACTCACTGAAAAGGTAATAACCGGTAGTGATTTTAATAGATATTTATTAAACAATTCTAATCAATATATTATTTATGATGTAAAAGAATTGCATAGACCAAGGAAAAGAGAAATTTTTGAAGCTACAGAAAAAATACTTTTAAGACAAACAGCATCATATCCAATTTGTACAATTGACTACGAACAATTTTTCACACTAGATACTGTTCATAATGGTTTATTAATTGATCAAGACTATTCATTAAAATATTTATTAGTATTAATGAATAGTAGATTATTGAGATTTTTCTATGAAAGCCAAATAAATGAAGGTGGAAAAGTTTTTGCACAAGTTAAAATTATTTATATTGATCCTTTGCCTATTCAAATATTAACAAAAACTAAACAAAAACCATTTGAAGAAATTGCAGATAAAATGTTTTTGTTAAAAAATAATTTACAAGAGTTATCTCAAAAATTTCAACGAACAATTCAAAGGAAATTCAATTTAGAGGATTTGCCAAAAAAACTCCAAGATTGGTATGTATTGACTTATGCAGAATTCATAAAAGAATTAGCCAAAAAGAAAGTAAAACTTTCGCTATCTGAAGAAGCAGAATGGGAAGATTATTTTGAAACCGAGAGCAAAAAAGCACAAGATTTAAAAGCTCAAATTGACAAAACAGATAAGAAAATAGACCAAATGGTTTATGAGTTGTATGGGTTGAGTGAAGAGGAAATTGGGATTGTTGAGAATAGTTAAGTATGAATAAAGAATTACAAGAACTTTCAGCAAAAATTGATAAAATACTTGAAATGCAAGAACTGATTTTAAGTAAATTAAGTCAAAGTACAATATTAGCAAAAGAGCCAATTATTCCAACACAGAAGCTAACTAAAAAGGAAGTAAGCCAACAAAAAATGGATGAGTTTTCATTAATTTTTGATAACCAACATAGGTTACAATCAAAATTTAATTTGGCAACTGTACCACAAAAAAATAGAGTTTTAGAATATTTAAGAACCAATGAACCAAAAGTTTTTGATGGACTGAAAAGGAGAAAATAATATAATAGTAAACAATAGAATTAATTATGCCTGAAAGAATAAGTACCATTTTGAAAGTTTCTGAAAAAGAACTTGAAGAAAAAGGAGTTTTCAACTCTTTTATTGACATAGATTCAAGTTTATACATAGACCCTTGTTTGTTAGAAAATTTGAATATTGATGAATTTAAAAACTCATATAATTCATTTAAAACTCATTTTTCAAATATTATTATACTTATTGATAAAATTAAGAGACCTAAAGATGCTTATTGGATTCAGGCACATAAAAGATTACAATTTAAAGAATTTAGATTTACTGGGTTAGGTTATTCCGTAGGAGGTAAAAAAGGGAATGGAATTGGGAAAGTATTAGCTGAAAAAATGCTAAATATTTCAATGGAAATTATTGAGGATGGCATTAAAGACCCAGTAATTTTTGAATTGATTGGTTTAATACAAGATAATATTAGTTTAGATAGAATAAGTGATATGGCTACTCACATTATCAAACAAGATTTAATAAATTATACTATTAGAGTCAGCGAGGAATTAAATATTACTACTAGACCCATTGGAAGAACAAAAAAATATAATTTACCTTTTAATCCATACAATAATGAACCTATAATTTTTATACCAAAAAAAATATTAAGAGATATTCCAATTGCATTTTGTTGGGAGGATATTGACATAGTAATTTCAGAAACAGATAGTTTAAAATCTGAAGTTAATAAAATTATTTCAACAAGTTGGAAAGATGTAATGAGAAGAAGTAAAGACCATGTCAGAAATTTTTTACTTGAAAATAAAGAAGCTTTTAAAGATTTAATTACACAATATAAAGAAAAACCTCGAGTAGAATATGATTTTTTAAATGACCCATTAGGAGAAATAATTTGGGCTAAATTATCTGAAGATGCAGTTGTTGAATATCCAATTGACTTCAAGAAATTAAAATTAAATCCTGTTACCAGTGAAAATATTTTAGAAGTTGTAAGAGTTATATGTAATCAGTATAGTCATTTGATTGAAAATTGTGGTTGGTATGAATATTTATATTACGAAGGTAAATTGCGGAATGAAAGATTTGCACAGAAATTGTTTTATGGTATAGCGGATGTTCATTGTAGAGCAAATGACTTAAATTTGAGTAGAGAACCAAATGCAGGTAATGGAGCTTTAGATTTTAAAATTACGAAAGGATATAATAGTGTTGTAACAGTAGAATTAAAATATAGCACAAACTCAAATCTTGTAAAAGGCTATTTAGTTCAATTACCAACATATAATAAAGCTGAAAATTCTCGAAATAGTATTTATTTAGTCCTAAAAACAAAGGATAGTGATACTGGAATTAAAAATTTAGAAAGAGAATATGACAACTTGATTAAAAAAGGAGAATATGCTCCAGAAATAATTGTAGTAGATGCAAGAGCAAAATTATCAGCTAGTAAAAGAGATTATTAAAAAGTAAATAACATACACCCTATGTTGCGGATTTGTTATCCGTGACTTCAAAATATAGTAAATAAAATAATGAATAATATCAATTCGAGACGGCTGCTATTAAAAGTATTTGATGATAAGTTAACAGCACAAAATGGTCTATTATATTAGTTACAATGGTTTTATTATTAGCCTATGTGACAAAGATACTTACTAGGCATGAGTTGTTTGGATTGAGTGAGGAAGAAATTGGGATTGTAGAGAATAGTTAGACAATTAATTATAAATTAAATATTATAATATGGGAGAAACATCAAAAAGAAGTGGTGAACACGGTGAAGAAATAGTAGAAAAATTTCTAAAGGAGATTATAGGTTATTCAAATATTCAAACAAATAAAACAATTGAATGTGTTTATAATAAAAAACATGTGATTTCTACTTCAAACAATAGACAAACACATGGAATTGACGCGATTGTTTATGGTAAGAATAATTTAAAAGATGACAACTTAGAAGTAGGTATTGTTTCAATAAAACATACAATAGACCATTATCCAAAACTAACAACATTTGAAACAAAATTTCAAGAATATTTTAAAGAATTGGTGTTTACAATAAATTGCTTTAAAAAACATCCTTTAAGTTCTGAAATTAATCAATCGGTAACTGCTGAAGAAGTAAAAAGTACAGATTATGTTGGTATTATTTTTTGGCTATCTAATAAAGACAAAAAGGAAGATGATGAATGGAATATTAGAACTAAAATAAACACTAAACTAACAACAATTGAAAATGAAGTTTATGACAAAGTTTTAATAGTTGATAATGATATTTTTGAATTTTTATTTAATAATATTTTACATATAAAAAAGACTTACGAAAAAGTAGATTTTATTTACCCAAAAACAGGTTTTAATATTTCAAGTAGCAATTTAGGTTATGGTAGCAAACTTCCATTATTATATTTAAATTCTAACGTAATACCCATAAGAATTGAGGACAAAGGTGAAAAGTATTTATTCATGTTAATTAAGGATAATTTTTCAGAAGAAAGTTTTATTAGTTTAATTAATTTGGCAAAAAACTTAAATTCTTTACAAACAACAAACTCAACAATATTTTCATTTCCTAACTTTAATAAATTTGACCATAAACAAATTATTGATAAAGTTTTAGCACTTAAAGAAATAGATGAAAATTTAAGAAGTCAAATAAAAGTCGTAAAACATAATATAGATTTTAGAAATAATGAATAATATACTTCCAAACGGTACAGAGTTAAGAGATTTGCTTTCTAACTCATTTTTAACAACATCATACTTGAACAAGTTGTTACAGGATAAAGGCATTATAACTCAAAATTCTGATAGAAATGCTTCATTTCCTATCTATATGTCACTTTTACTTTCGCAAGAAGAGTTTATTTATTTGTATGAAAAGAACAATGAAAAAGAGGAAAAAGACAAAGTAAAATCTGTTGTTATTCCAATTGATGAAAATATTGATTTAGCTGATTTATGCCTTGATTTAAATATAAAAGAAATTTTAATTGATAAGTTAACCTATACTCCAAATTATGAAATATATGGCACCCCAAATATGGTTATTAGCAATGATGAAATAAATCTGGATATTACTATTAAAAAAACATCTAATATAAAAGGATGGTCTAACAGAGAGTCATACCATACAGCTTCATTAAGTTTAAAAAAAGAAAATGATAAACTTATTGGTACTAAAACTTTTACTTCAAAAGATTCAGAAAAAGTGATTGATTTTGCAATCGGAAATTATGAAGAAAAGTTGAAAGAAAAAAATTACTTTAAAAAAGATAAAATAATTAGTAGGATATTATTTGGAAACTTTAGTAATGTTAATAGATTTAAATTTTTCTATTCATTTGCAAATGACTTTAAAGATATAATGAAGTTTGATGAAATAACTGATATTAATATATTGCCAGACAATAAAAAATCAAATGAATTACCTTTAGAATTAAAAGATTTTTTTAATAACGTAAATAATTTAAGCTTAAGAGGGAAAAAACTACAAGACCATATATTTATAACTCAAAAAGACAACCATGAATTTATCCAATTAAAATCGATTAAATTCAAATATAGTTTTGATAAAATGGGTTGTGATGGAACTAGTGTAATCGAGTTTGAATTTCCAGACAAAAACAATATGGATACTTCTGAATTTCAATTCCATATTTCAAGTCTGTTAATAGATAAAAAAGATAAAGAACTTGTAACTAATTCAGTAATAACAAAAAAGATTAATTCAGTTTTAAACAAATACAAATTGGAAAAATTTGAGCTTTTTAGAACCGAAGAAAGCTAATTTAAGATAGTTTTGTCCTCAGATACATCAACTGAGTAGACCTCTATCACGGTTAATCAAAATTAATTTGTGTTTACAGATTTTAAAACAGCAAAAATTGATTAAAAAAATAATTTATAGAATAAATTAATAATGGGAAAGTTTGCAATACCAATATCGGAACAAATAAAAAAACTTACCGGAAGAGGACTAAGTCTTGAATGTTATGATGAAGCGAAAATTAAAGAGATACTTTTAGATATTGGATATTATCGAATAGGTTTTTATTGCCATCCATTTATAGACGAAGCAACAGATAGGTTTAAAAATGATATTAAGATTTCAAACATTGTTGATTTATACTATTTAGATGCCGATTTAAAATATATCTTGCTAAAATATATTAATAGAATAGAGTTAAATTTTAGAACAAAATTAATCTATTTCTCATCGATGAAATATAAAAAAGACCCTATTTGGTTTGTGAACAACACTATAATGGAGCAAAGCTTTATTGATGATTTTGAAAATATTTATTCTGAAAAATTTAAAACTGAAAATCTAACTATAAAAAAACATCATAATAAATATCCTAAAGATAATTATGCTCCAGTTTGGAAAACATTTGAATATTTAACTTTAGGTGCAATAATAACAGTTTTTACAAATATAAAAGATGATGAATTAAAAATAAGAATATCTGAATGTTATGGTATCAGGGATTTAGGCAAATTTATAAGGTTATTACATACTGTTAGACAATTAAGAAATATTTGTGCTCATAATGGCGTTCTTTTTGATTATAGTCTACCTCAAAGTATAAACTCAATACCTCAAATAACTTTTAATAAAGGTGACAGAAATTCTGTTGATGCTTGTATTAAGGTAATTAGCTTTTTTACAAAATGCATTTCAGAGAATAGACATAACGATATTGAGAGGGAAATTAAAGAATTGTTTGATAGCTTTAATGATTATGATTTAATAAAAAGTGTGATTTCTGAAAAAATAAATTATAATTTTTAGTTATTTAATTGGTAATAGTCAAAAATGTTGTATTTTTGTACTGTTAAAAGTGCCTCATTATTCGTATGCTTTAATGGTGCACTATAAAAAAACATTAAGAAACCCAGATTTGCTCTGGGTTTTGTCTTTTTTATACTTTAAGTTTGAAAGACTAATCTTCATAACTAATAACTAACCAAAAGCCTGATGTCACTGAATTGTAATCGTGACTTCAAAATATAGTAAGTGAAATAATGAATAACCTCAATTCCTTTCGCGAATAAAACAATTTAACATTAAATAATCATAAAATACACTTAAAAGTGTATTTTTGTTTGCAAACTAATAATAAAGTGAATATATTTGCTCTAGAAATATGGGATGATGAAGCTGCTAAATGCACTTTTTACACCGTAAAATATGATGATGCCGAGACAAATGAAACTGATTTATTCTTTGAAAAATATGATGCAATAGCAGAATATAAAGAAGCAAATCAAGAATTGTTGTCTTTTGTATTGTTATCAATTGGTAATGATCACGGAGCAATAGATGAATTATTCAATAGAGATGAAAACGAAGTTAAGGGATTACCTGTCCAAGGTAAAACAACAATCGAAAATATTACTTACCACTTTCCGGAATTTCCATTAAGATTATACGCCTTAAAAATCACAAACAACATAGTTATACTTTTCAATGGAGGTATCAAAGATGGTCCAACAAATCAAACAAGTTCATTGCATTTAGAATGGAGAGCAGCATGTGAATTCGCAAAACGAATTAATGAAGCTTTACACGATGGAACAATAATTGTAAATGAAAAACTTAGAAAACTAACTAATTATGATGGTTCAGATGAAATCATCCTCTAAAAATCCAAAACAATGAGAAGCAAAGTAGCACAAAGAATTTTAGCAGAAACACCGGAGGAAACAAAAATCTTCGCGAGATTATATGCTGATATCGTGGTTCGAGTAAATCAGTTGTTAAAAGCAAAAGGATTTAGCCAAAAAGATTTAGCAGATAAGCTAGAAAAAAGACCTTCCGAAGTGAACAAATGGTTGGTGGGAGAACATAACTTTACCTTACGTTCTTTAGCTAAACTTGAAGCAGAACTTGGGGAACCAATTATTAATGTTCCACAAAGAAAGCCAATGGGAACAACTGGATATGTAACACTCTATAGAAACAATGTTATAAATACAGATGTAGCATATACAAGTGCATGGAAAAAATCAAAATCAAACAATAAAACAGCATTAGCCAATGTCAGCTAATTTATTACAACCTGAAAAAATCGAAATTGTTGATTTTAAAATCATAAAAGGACAAATTAATAGTCCATTCGATTTTGAGGAAGAAAAAGTGCAAGGTCACAATTTCAATGTAAACTTTGAATTAGGTTTTAATATTCCAGATAAATTAATTAAAGTTGATTTTTCAGTAAATGTTGAAACCAAAAGTGAAAAAGAGGATTGCGAAGAAGCAATCGGAGCGTTCAGTTTTGTTTATGTTTTTCATGTGGATAATATTGAAGAATTAACCAAATTAGAGGAAGACAGTACGGTTACAATAAGTCCTGCCTTAGGAAATGCTTTAGCAGCAATTACATATTCAACATCAAGAGGAATACTAATGACACGATTTCAAGGTACAGCCTTAAGTAATTTCATATTACCGGTTATCAATCCTAATAAGTTGATAGAATAATTTTATATTCCTCAAAGAGTTTACTTTGTCCCATTTATAGTAAATATTTGGGACATTTTTTTTAAGCAAATAATTCGAAAATGAAAAATTTTGAAAAGTTCGTAAAGCATATTGTTAATAAATGGAGAGCTGAAGGTAAACTAATTTTAGAGAAAGGTGGCTTGGGTGTTCCAATGCCAAATAAAATAGCTGGTGATTATGCAGGTGCCTTGTCAATAGAAACTAGTAAAAAGTTACAACATCGTTTAAAAAAAACTAAAGCATATAAGTTATTCCAAATGAATGCAACTAATCTTGATTTTACTATAATTAATGAAAAACTTATTACTAGTCATAAATTAGGTTTAAAATAAATTATCTCATTCATCTGAACAAAAATTTCTCCTAGTCAATGTATTCCTAGCATCAATTATTTGTTTGCTTCATTTCACTAATTCCATTTCTTAATAACTAAAACGTACTTTTTTGTTTAGTGGTAAATTATCGTTTTAGGTTTCCAAGCGCAACCCCCATCCTCTTCGAAGTTTCCTTTAATTGTGTTTCCTGCAAATTGATAGCATTTATAAACAAAGTAGGATTTAGCAAATTTGTAATTACTTAAGCTATAATATTATTCTACCTCTAGAAATTGGCTATTTACGAATTAAAAAAAAACTTTTTTCTTTAGTAGCATTAACAGTTAACTATTGTTAAATATTTCTGAGGAAAGGTTTATAACTTTCCTTTAATTTTTTAAGGGTACATTTTACCTTTGTTTCAGTATAAAAAAACAAGTAATAAAAACCTTAAAAACTCTTGCTTTTCAAGGCTTGTATGCTTTCCATATAATCATTAATAATATTTAAGTAAATTTCATTAACATTAGCTTCATTAAACTCTAAATGTGGATGCTTATCTTGATTCTCAATTGGGTCCTTAGAATCGATTAATTCTTTCAAGTTTTTAATATGTAAATGTGTTTGATTTTCTTCTTCCCAAACTTCAAAAGTTTCATTCCAGTTGTGCTCCAACGTAGTATATATAAATTCGATAATGCTTGACTTGTAATTAGTAACAACATATGCATAAAAAGAACCTCTTTCGTCAAGCGACAAACTCTCTCTTGAAACTAAAAATTGATCATACAAACTATCAAGGAATTCATCATTTACAGATAAATCAGGTCGAAAATCATAAAACCATTTCTTAACTTCTTTTATTTCTATTTCTTTTGTTTTCATACTTAATTCTGTTTTAAAGTTGTTTTTTAGGATTACATAATTCATAT
>NZ_JBIISA010000005.1:0-153623 GCF_044341265.1 Flavobacterium sp. | reverse complement strand
CTACAATAAAAAACAGTTGCAAAAAGTAAAACGCTTATAACGGATGTATAAAATCCTACTATAAGCGTTTTTTTATTCTCTAAAAAACGGTGCTAATCAAAATAAACGATGTTTTTCAGTGCCCTCGTTATTAATGAGCCATTTTTTTTATCTGTTTTGTAACCAATTTTTAAAATCGAAGAAATTTTGTGGTGCAACACCATGTCCAACAGGATATTCTTTATATACAATATCAATTCCAAGTTCTTTAAGTTTTGGAATTGAATTTCTTGCCCAATCCACAGGAACAACTTGATCTACTGAACCATGAGAAGCAAATATTTTTAACTTAGATAAATCATTTTCTTTGAAATTATCTGTAGCAATTTCTTCATTAAAATAACCACTCATTGCAACGACACGTTGTACTTTTTGAGGATAAGAAACAGCAATGGCATAACTCAAAATGCAACCTTGACTAAATCCAATAAGTGTTACATCATTGGCATCAATAGCATAATTTGCAACTAATTCATCTATAAATGTTGCTATCAAATCTCTAGATTGTTGTGCCTGACCGATATCTGAAAATTTGTTTTCATCAGCATCAAAGTTAATAGCATACCAAGCGTAGCTTCCATACATCATATCATATGGAGCACGAGCAGAAACTATATAGTATTCCTCTGGTAATTCTGATGCAAAAGAGAATAAATCTTCTTCATTACTTCCATATCCATGAAGTAAAAGCAGTAACGGATTTTTGTCTTTCTTTATTTTGGGTTCACGAACTAAGTGATGTAATGTCATTATATAAAATTAAATATTTTTAAACCATTTTTGAAACAATCCACCCAGTAATGGCAACTTGATAGTTTCACCGCGAGCAGCTGTAAAAATTCCATAAATCGTTAACACAGAAATAAAAATCCACATTGGTGCTGCAACCATAATGCTTTCAAAATGACTTATAGAAATACCCAAAACTACAAATGTTAAGGTCAATCCTAATCCTTGTCTAATATGGAATGAAGCAAACGGATTTTTGTTTTCCGAATTCATTGATAGTGCAATTAAAACACCAATTATCAAAATGTAACTAGTTATTGCAGTTGATTTTCCTTCATCAATTGTTTTCTTGTCCATTAAGCTAAAACTAATTTATTGTTGTTGTAAATTCCAATTACTTTTCCTTTCATTTTTGTTCCAAGAAAAGCACTGTTTTTTGATTTTGATAAAATATGCTCTTTAGTAAAAATCCATTCAGTATCTGTAGTGAATAAAGTGATATTGGCTTTATTTCCTTCAGTTATTTCTGTTTGATTTAGATTGAAAATAGTACTACTTGAAGTAAGTTTTTCTACTATTTTTTCTAATGGTAAAACAGTTAACAATGCTCCAAAAGCACTTTCTAAACCAATAGTTCCGTTTTTAGCCAAATCAAATTCCATTTTTTTGTGTTCAATATCCATCGGATTGTGGTCGGATGTTATGGTATCAATGGTATTATCTAAAATTCCAGAAATTAAAGCGATTCTATCATTGTCTGTTCGCAATGGCGGTGCAACTTTAAATCTAGTATCAAATCCTTCTAATTTTTCATCCGTTAGTACCAAATTATGAACGGCAACACTGCAGGTAACTTTTAGTCCTTTTGCTTTAGCATTTCGAATAAGTTCTACCGATTTTGCAGTTGAAATGGTTGGAATATGTAATTTTCCACCGGTGTATTCAAGTAAAAACAAGTTTCGAGCAACTATCAATTCTTCTGCAAGATTTGGAATTCCTTTCAAACCTAATCTAGTTGATACAATTCCTTCGTTTACAACGCCACTTCCTTTTATTTTTTCATCTTGACAAAAAGCGATTACCAAGCTGTCAAAATCTTGAACGTATTGCAATCCAATTTTAAGCAAATTAGCATTAGACAAACTTTTCCCATAATCACCAAAGGCAATCGCTCCAGCATTTTTCATGTCATAAAGTTCGGCTAAATCGGTTCCTTCGCTATTTTTTGTTAAAGCACCAATCGGAAATAAATCAGTTGCAGTATTGTTAGCTTTTTGTTTTACAAATAAAATCTGTGATTGGTTATCAAGAATTGGAGCAGAATTTGGTTGAAGCGCTACAGCAGTAAAACCACTTTTTGCAGCTACATTCAATCCGTTAGCAATAGTTTCTCTGTCTTCAAAACCTGGTTCTCCAAAGGAAACACTGCTATCAAACCATCCTTGAGAAAGATGTAAATTAGATTGTTTTATTTCTTCATAATCATCAGAAGGCGAGAGGTTGGTTCCTATTTTTTCTAAGATTCCATCATTGATTTTTACATCAACTACCTGATTGTGAAACGGACTTTTTGAGTCGATAATCTTGGCTTCTCTGATTATGATTTTCATTTTACAAATTTTTGAATTAAAACTTCCAACGTGATGAATAGCAAGGCTAAAATAACGAACCATTTCCAAAGTTGATTGTCGGCTCGATTGGCTTGTAGCGTATCAAATATTGCATCTACATTGCTTATCTCCTTGTAATCACTTACGGCATCTGGATTAGCGTTAGCTAAATTACTTTCGGTTCTATTATAATTAAAACTTAAATTTTCTATGGATTTAGAGGAATTATAAATCTCAAAGTTTCCAGCTTCTTTCGGGTTATCATTGAAAGTCAACTTTACTTTGTCGTTTAATATTTGTTGCACCGGAATAAAACTTTCTGTACCGTTTTTAATGTTAACGATTTCGTCTTTGCTTAATGAAGTCTGTGCAATAAATGGTTTGTTATCTCCAATTACTATAGCATTAATTCCGGCTTTCTGTGCGTTTTGTCCCATGTTATAAAAAGTTGGAACAATAATAGGAGAATTCTGAAAATTACTATTGATTTTGTTAATTGGAGCAGCAAAAACATAAACAGACGAAATACTATTTTGAATAGCACTCAAAAAGGAAGTTTGATCACTATAGCCCAAAACCATAGGTGCAGAGCTGCTTATTTCAAAGGAGTTTTTTGTATTTGGATATTGAAAGTTGTCAACTTTTTTCTCAAAAACACTACTGAATAAGGGATGACTAAAATTAATTTTTGTAACCATTTTTTCCTTATTAGACAAAGCTTTAAACTGAACGCCACCAAAATTGGATAAAAAACCATTTAAGTTGGTTGTGCTGCTTTCTTCATTTGGAATTAAAACTACATTGCCGCCTTTTTCTACAAATGATTTTAATGTGGTTTGAAGTGCTTGTGGAATATCTTTCAGTTCGTTTAAAACAATGGCATCTTGTTTGTCAAGTAAATTATAATCTAATGATTGAAGTGAATAATTGATATAGTTGAATTCTTCAGGAGTATAAATTCTTGATAAAAAACTACTTTTTTCAGGTTCACCAATACTAATCACATTGCTTTTTTCAGGTTTTGAGATACTGAAGTAGTAATTGTTGTCATATTCCAAACTGTTATCAACTATAGCAACATAACCATGAAAATCTTCTTTTGGAATGGTGAAATTGATGGTTTTTGTTTTGGATTCAAAATTGACTAAAGTCTTGGCAGCCAATTTCTTTTTGTTGTACAAGGCAATTGGAATATCTTTGAAATCGTCTCCATAAGCATCTAATTTTACACCGATTTCATAAAAATTATCCATCGTTTGATTGATGTAAACACTATCAATAGCGATGTTGTCGGTTTTTTCAGCTTCTGGAATTATGAAATATAAATTTTTGTCGTCTTTGATATTTTTAACTTGATTAGGTTGTAAACCAACACCATCAGTGATTACAACAATGTCTTTGTTGAAAGCCGATTTGTGGGCTTTTATTTTGGACAAAAGATTATCCAATTGAAATGGAGAAGCACTGTATTTCAGGTTCTGAAGTTCTTTCTGAATAGATTTTATATCAGTATTCCAAAAGTTGTCAGAGCATGTTATTAAGGAGAAATTTGCATTTTCTGGTGTATGTTCTAGTAAATCTTGAACGGCACGTTTTAGCAATTCGCCTTTTTGACCTTTTGCTTGCATACTGAAAGAATTGTCAAGAACGATGTACAATTCATTAGTAGCATTTTTACTGTCTTTGGCTTTAAAAAAAGGTTGTGCAAAGGCAATTATCAAGAACGTTAATAATAACAATCTTGTAGCTAAAAGTAAATATTTTTTGATTTTAGAACTTTTTCTTGTTTGAACAACAAGTTCTTTTAAGAATTTTACGTTGGTAAAATATTCTGTTTTGAATTTTCGCAACTGAAAAAGATGCACCAGAATCGGAATGACCAATAAGAATAGGAAATAGAGAATTTCTGGATGTTTAAACTGCATTTCTATATAGAATTTGTCAAAAGTAACAAAAAGTTTAAAGGTTTAAAAGTTTAATCCCGAAATTTCGGGATAAAAGTTTCATAAAACTGCCAATTGTAACTGATAACTGAAAACTATTTCTTCTTCTTAGCAGCTCTCTTACGTTCTACGCCACGATTTCTAGGTTCTGTTTTTCTAGGTTTTGTTTTTGCTGGTCCACCAAGATTTACTTTTTGATTTTTCTTAGACTTTTCGTGAAAAGCATCACCACCTTCAATTTTGGGTTTCTTTAAAAGTTGTTTTACTTTTTTTCTATCTTTTTCAAATTCTAATAATCTTACGGCTACTTCAACTCCTTCTGGAAAATCTAAAAATTTGATTTCTTTTTCCATTAAGATTTCCGCTTGAATTTGAATTTCTTCTTCACTCGGACTTATAAAACTGATTGCAATTCCCGATTTATCAGCACGACCTGTTCTACCAATTCTGTGAATGTATTGTTCTGGAATTTCAGTAAATTCAAAATTGATAACATGAGTAACATCAGAAATATCCAAACCACGAGCCATTACATCTGTTGTTATAATTCCTCTTAATTCGCCAGCTTGAAACGAAGCCATGGTATTCAAACGATAATTTTGTGATTTATTAGAGTGAATTACACCAAATTGCTCTGGATATTTTTCTTCAATACTATTGGCAATTAAGTCAACAGTCTTTTTATTGTTGGCAAAAATTAAAACTCTTGAAGTACTTTCGTCAGTATCTAAAAGATGATTTAATAGATTTAGTTTGGTTAAAAAATTAGGTGCATAGTAACCCAATTGTTCAATTTTTTCTAATGGAGTTCCTGAGGCCGCAAGTGAAACTTCTTCAGGTAATTCAAAATATTCGTCAAGCATGGCATCTACTTCATCAGTCATGGTTGCAGAAAACAAGATGTTTTGACGTTTGTTTTTCATCATCGTCAATAATGAAGTCACTTGGGTTCTAAAACCTAAATTTAAGATTTCATCAAATTCATCAATGACTAATTTTTGCAACGAATCAAAACGGATTACGTTGTCTAGACCCAAATCCATAGTTCTTCCTGGAGTTCCAACAAGAATATCGATTCCTTCGTAAACGGCTTTTTTCTGTGTGTTAATGTTAACGCCACCATAAATGCCTAGTGTTCGCACCGACATATATTTGGTTAAGCTTTCAATAACTTCAACAATTTGAACCACCAATTCACGAGTAGGAACCAAAATCACTACACGAGCCGAATCAGTATTTACAAACTTCCATTGTTTTAAAAGAGGTAATAAATAGGCTAAGGTTTTTCCTGTACCAGTTTGTGCAATTCCCATTACATCACGTCCCGACATAATAACAGAAAACGATTTTTCCTGAATTGGAGTAGGAGTAGTCAACCCCATTTCGTCAATTGCTTTTTGTAAAGATTTAGGAAGATTAAATTGCTCAAAAGTATTCATTGCGTCTAATTTTTTGCAAAGGTAGGGAATTCTTTTTTGGGAAGGAAAAGGGCTTGATATTCATTTCCTACTTTACAACCTTTCCATATTCATCAATAATAACTTCTTTTCCTCTTATATAAGCTTTTGCTGTTAGTTTTTTCTCAGCGTTGTAGTTGAAATCGGTTGGTTTTTCATAATAGAAATGGGTTATTTCTTTTCCAGAAGTATCTATATATCCGTATCCAAAATCAAGTTTGGCAATGCAAAAACCATTTCTATAGCGGTAAATTTCATCATATTTTACAGGAGTAATTTCTTTTCCATCTTTGTTTAGAACACCATATTTTGTATCGATTCTAACACGATAAAATCCGTAATCAATCGTTTCGATTTCATCATATATAAAAGAAGTCATAAGTTTACCATTGGCATCCAATAAACCCAATTTTCTGTTTCTATTGGTTTTATCATTGGCATCAATAAGAGTGGCTACAATGGTATTATCAACTGTAAAGTATAAATCATCATATTTACAAGGAATTACTACAATTCCTTTACTTGTAATGACTCCATATTTTTTGTTTTTTATAAGTGTGCCCAATTCGTTTCTAGATTCTTCCCAAAAAGAATCATATTCGCAGGGTAATACTACTTTATTATTTATATCTATTAAACCATATTTAGTGCCTTTTTTTACAGTGAAGAGTTGATTTTTCCAATCATAAATTACATCATAATTTTTTCCAATTTCTTCAAAATCCAAATTCAAAATGTAGTGTTTGTTGCTGTCTCTATAGCCAGTAGTTCGATAATATTTGTTGTATGGATTTTGAGGCATCGAACCATATTTAAACTTCGAAATTTCATTTCCGTTTTTGTCTATGGCACCACAACCATCAGTTTTACAGGTCCAATATTTTCCAGAAGGATAGTAATTTTCAATAATGTCTTCGAGATTGCTATAAATAGGTTGTGTTTTTATTTTAAAATTCGAATCAATGATTCCGTAAAGTGTTGTATACTTATCTATATTTTCAATAGCATCTTTAGTATAAAGATAAAAATCATTTTTGTAAATTAAGTCCGTGTAAATGGGTTCAATTAGACTTTCTTCTTTATAATTTATCAAACCATATTTATCAGTTTTTTTAATCTTAAAAACATTCTTTTTTATAGGAATCAACTCTTCATATTTTGGCTCTATTGCTAGTTTATCATTTTTAAATCCCCATTTTCCGTTGCGTTTTATCGTGTAGAAACAAGTTTCGTCTTCTCTATCGTTTCTAGTATCAAACATTACATAAGAATTAAGATTGTAGTTATCACCATAGCTAAGAATGGCTTCATATACAACTTCCAAAATTGGAGTACCTAAAGTATCAATTATACCAGCTTTGTTGTTTTCAGTAACATAAAAACTGTATTTCCCATAGAAAGGATAATTGGTTTTGGCTATATAGTTTGCATCTAATCTTGAGGCGTGTGATACAGTAATGCATTTTTCAGAAGGAAGGAAATCGGTTGGTTTAAAAGGTTTTACTCTCAAGTTGTATTGGTGTAAAAGTTCACCATTTTTATTTCTTAAAATAATAGTATTGTGTCCGTAATTTCTTGGTCGGATACTACTTATTGGCTTAATGGCATCTTGATGATCTACTCGGGCTTTTTCATAATTATTATAGTCGATCTCAATCATTTGAATTCCATTATAAAAATTATAATAAATGGTGTTAGGCCCTTTTTTATCTTTGTCAAATTCCAGGGAAGACATCGTAATTTGACCATTTGAATTCTCAAAAATAAGCAATGATAAAATTGTAAATATGTAGTTTTTTAAATGCATTGAAAATACTTTTTTTGTTGTGAAACTATAAATAATATTCAATAAATAGATTGATTTTAACAAGATATTAAAGGTGTTTATTCATAAGGCAAAATATAAGGTTGCCCAATTTGGAAGTTATTCAAGTTGATATCGGTGTTTTGAAACGTATTGGTTTTAATGATATTACTACCATCAATAGGAAGTGAAGGATAATAGGAAAACGAAAATTGAAAACTATTGAAAACTAGATAATTGTTATTGATTAAGACACCAAGTCCAATTTGAGAATACATTTTATTGCTGAAAAATTTATGATTTCCGTTGTCTAGAAATCCGATTGTGAAATTCATAAACGGACTCAAATTGAAACCATACCAGTTTTTTGGATTGTAAGATTGGGTTTGAAACGTAGTTAGAAATTTTTTCGTTCCCACAAGTGGTGAACTATTAAAACCGGGAATTCCGTTCACGTCAATTAAGTTCAATCGGTCTTTTGGAGTATTCAATCGATTATTTCCTAAAACTAAAACTGGTCTAACAAATTGTCTGAATTTCCAACTTCCAATCGAAAATAAGTTGGTAAAGTAATTGGTTTCAATTTTGATGGTGGTTTGTTCCGTTTTTCCGTTATTAAAGAAGGAACCATATTCTATGTTGGCACTTATGTAACCGAAATCAAGATAGTCACCATAGGAAAATCTTCCACCAAAATAGGCTCTGTTTAAGTTGTTTTTATTTTCAAAACCGCCAGTGAAGGAGAATACTTTTCCGTAAGGAATATCTTCAATCACACCAAAACGGAACAAGTATTTGTCTTGATAAAACTGCTGACTAGAAATTCCGATGGTAGCTAAATAGCGTTTTGATGAATTGGCGAAACGAATAGGATCGTAGCTAAGTTCGGGTTGTTTCAAGTAAGTTGTGTTTGTAAAACCTAAAGCAGTAATTAGATTAGTAGCTCTCGAGAAATCGGAATTTCCTGCAAATATTTTACTCGAATGTGCTGCCCAAAATTCATAGGTTTTTATTTTAAAATTTTGAGATGAGGTAACCAAACTTGAATTGGTCATATTTTCGTTATAAAATCTATAATCATAATAAAAGCCACCAGCCAAATGTGTTAAAGCAGAATAAAAAGGTCTTTCAATTCTAGCAGTTTTATAAGTATTGTTTAGCAAATCTGTTCTTGAGGAAACAGTTGCATTTACAAACGAATTTTTAAAATTACGAATCGTATATCTCGAGTCGTAAGCAAATGTATTATTTGTAAAACTTCGAATATAATCTAAGCTAACTTCATGTCCTAAACCAAAAAAATTACGTTCTGTAAGTTCTAGATTGGCTTTAGAATTTGAAAAAGCACCAGTTGGAATCAAACTCCAAGTATCTAAAACTCTTACAGAAATATCTATAGAATCTTGACAATTTTCTATTGCGATTGGTTTAATAACAACACTTCTAACAAATCGTTGGCTCCTTATTAAACGTTCAGATTCTTTTACAAGTAAGGAATCTAATTCTTGATTTTTTTTAAAAAGCAATAAATTTCTAATGGTCCATTTTTTACTTTTGATGTGTAAAGAGTTTCCAAAACGTTCTAATTTTTTTTCTGGAACTTCTTTTTCATTTTCGGCAGAATATCCAAAAGGATCTGTTGTTTCAATAGTTATATTTCGGATGATTCTACAATTGTATTTTTCAAAAGATTTCTGAATAGGAGAGGCGCCTTTTTTCTTTTGTTTTTTTGCAGCTTCTGTTTTTTTGGGTCTAAACATCAACTTGTGCATCAGTTTGAAGAATTTTCTTTCTTTAGAAAAATCATCAATTTTTTTGTAAACACTATCCGATTTAGTAGGAATGGTATTTTGAGCTGACAAAATTTGACAACTAAATAGCAATATCACTAAATAAAGATAATAGCGCATTTTTCTAGGTTATTATTAAATATAACGATTTAAAACTTAAAAACTGAATGTTTAACATTTTAGTATAAAAAAAATCCTCAATTGCTTTTACAATAGAGGATTAATTTTTATTTTTCACTGAACACTGAACACTGAACACTGAACACTGAACACTAACTCTTCTGTTCTTTATTAAAGTAAACTAAATAGTAATACATTTGTTTTTCTTCATCCCAACCTTTTTCTACAAATTTTTCGGCACTTTCCGGATTAATAAAGTCTAATTTAATCTGAATGTTGGTATCAAGATTAATAACGTTTTTAATCGATTTTCTTGCGTCAGAAACCGCGGCATTTGCTATTGGAAATGATGTTACATCTTCAATACTATATTTCTCACCTCTATCCGCTTTATAGTTTTTGAATTCTGGAATCAAATCAGGATTATCCATTACTTCATTTAAGAAAGCTGTTTCTTCAAAATTATCGTTTTTAGCAAAATGATTTACCGCACGATTCATAAACATAACTTCTTGCTTTTTATCTTCGGCAGGAAAAACCACTTCTTTTGCAAACTCTTGACAGAATTTTAAATACTTTTTAGTCATGAAATTCTCATCTTGAAAAGCATCCACTGCAAGGAAATGTTCCAACCAATAACGTGCATCATAACGATTGCTATCAACAGTCAAAATTTTATATCCTTCTTCTTTTTTGTGATTAAAAATCAAACAACCTTTATCCAGTTTATTTAAGTTAATTCCTTCTTGAAGAACCATTTCTAAATTACTATCTTTTTCTTCAAATTGAAGGAAATCAGTACGCAATTCACTTTTGAAAACACCAATAGCATCTACAACGTTATTATCGATAGAAACATTGGTTAAATAAGTCACATAAACTTCTCCGTTTTTGATGTGCGGATGATTGGATTGTTCAAAAAGGTGATTGGTTATTTTTTTAGAAACTTCATGCACCGAACTTGGATTTGTAAAAATCTCAGTAGCTAAATTGAACATATCGTTGTATTCCAAATCAACTTCATGCGCAAATTGAAAGTAGTTTTCTTCTTTTTCACGAAATGATTTAAAGAAATATTCCTTCAATAAAGGAACAATTTCATCGTTTAATCCGTATTGGTTTTCTGATAGAAAAATGGCTTCGTTACGGCTTTTATTTCCAACTCTATGGATGGATAAAGATTCTATGTGGGTATTAAAAAGGTTGATCATTTATTTTTATAATTTTTGAAGTCTATTTTCTATTCTCTTTTTTCTATTTTCTCAAATTTAATTCCAATTCTCCTCAAATCCGTAATCTTCAAAGCTGTCGTCACTTCCAAAAGCATCTAAATCGTCTTCATCTAAATCGTCTTCAAATTCGTTGTAGCTTTCTTCCTCTTCAAAATCTGCTTGAAAATGTTTTTCCATAGCTTCTGCAGGCATTTCACCATGAGAAAATAAAAGGTTAGGGTAAACCATTCCAACTTCAACTGAATCTTCAACTGCGGCAAGTTCAACTAAGAATGTCCACATATTGATGAAATCATAAACATAAATGATTTTAGTGTTTTCAGTATCTAATATGTCATTCAGCTGATAATCACTCATAATTTTGTTCTCACCAGGAACATCACCAGAGTCAAACATTGGGATTTCATCTTCTTGATTCCAAGTGTCGTCACAAGTGTAGAAAGATGCAACTTCTAATCCATCAAATCCAAAAGCATTTACGATTGCATTGTGCAAATCTTCTAAAGTGTCGTTTTCAAGTATAGCAATATCTCTGAAAATATCTTCTTCTGCATCGAGAATTACTCTAAATTTATAAACCATGATTCTATTTTTTTGAAAGGTCAAAGGTAAAATATAAATTAGAAAAACGAATTACGAAATGCGAATTGTTGATAAGATTTTACTCAAACTTCATAAAACTCTATCGGTAAATCATCTGGATCATTGGTGAAGAAAAAACGTTTGTTGGTGTATTCGTCAATTCGAATTTCTTCAGCAAAAAGATTGTTTTCTAAAATGTAGTTTCTTGTAATCTCAATGTCATTAACTTCAAATGCTAAATGACGCAATCCAGAAGCTTCAGGTCTTGATACACGCTTTGGAGGATTTGGAAACGAGAATAATTCGATGCAATAATTATCATTTAATGCTAAATCTAATTTATAGGATTCGCGTTCTTTTCTGTAAATTTCTTGAATAATTTTTAAACCTAAAATTTCAGTGTAGAAATGTTTAGAAACTTCATAATTTGAGCAAATAATGGCGATATGGTGGATTTTATTGAGCGATAGCATATAATCTTGTAAAAAGGTAAAAATAATAAATTCTGTTGATAGTTAAATCGAAACTAATCATTTTAACGTATTTAATTTCAAATTGAAATTTGTATTTTTGACTCGAGCCATTTTGATGGCGAACAGACGAAAAAAACATTAAAAATAAGTCATGAAAATCGTAATATCACCAGCCAAATCATTGGATTTTGAAAGTCAATTACCAACAAAATTGTATTCAGAATATAGTTTCGTAAAGCAATCGTTAGCCATTGACAAAGTTTTGAAAAAGCAAAAGCCAAAACAATTGATTGAATTAATGGATATTTCTGATAAGTTGGCGGATTTAAATTGGCAAAGAAATCAAGAACGAAATCTTGCCGAAATGACTGTTGAAAATGCTAGACCAGCAGTTTTTGCCTTTAGTGGTGATGTTTATATTGGATTAGATGCTTATTCGCTTTCAGAAGATAAAATAAACGTTTTGCAAGACAAACTTAGAATTTTGTCAGGATTGTATGGATTATTGAAACCACTTGATTTAATGCAACCTTATCGTCTCGAAATGGGAACTAAACTTCCGGTAGGAAAAAATAAAAACCTATATGAATTTTGGAAACCTTTAATTACAAAACAATTAAATGCTGAACTTCAAAAAGAAGAATTGTTTGTTAATCTTGCAAGCAATGAATACTTTGATGCTGTTGATGTAAAGACATTAAAAGTCACAGTAATTACTCCTGAATTTAAAGATTACAAAGACGGAAAACTAAAAATGATAAGTTTCTTTGCAAAGAAGGCGAGAGGTATGATGGTTCGCTACATTATTGATACCAATGCAGAAACAATAGAGGATTTAAAAGGGTTTAACTACGAAGGATATGCTTTTGATGCTAATTTAAGCAAAGGGAATAAGTTGGTCTTTACTCGCTAATTAAACATACAAATATTCTTGATATTCTCTAATGGTTTCTCTTGTGGCTTTTCTTTGGTCACGAGCTAATTCTCTCATAGATTCAACTCCTTTCTTTGCACATCGTTTTACTTTAGTTAATCTTGAAGAGAATTCTAAAAGTTTGTTTGCATCTTCTGGTGCTAGTTTAGTTTTGAGTTCATTTACAAAATCATGAAATTCATTGACTACTTTACTATTCTCATCATACTCAGTTTTTAGTTCAACTAGTAGTTCATCAATTTCATTTGTAATGTCTTTGCTAATATCTTCACTTTTTTTGCAAAGCTCTTTAATGATTCTCTTCTCATTATTGTTAAAAAGTCCCATAACTATTTGAATTAAAATTGATTAAAAACTAAATGTACTATCTCAAATTTAATTAATTATCTTCTTCATTTCATATTCTGTTGATAACTAGTTGTTTTAGTTAATAAGAATTGAAATTTGAAAGTTTTTTCTAACAAATATCAAGTATTTTGATTTTTTGTAGTTATAGTAAAAATCTATAGTAATTCTTTAAATAATTATAATTCAGAATTATATATCAATTTATATAAAGTAAAAATTTATATTAATTAATTTGATAACCAATTTTCCAAAATGGTTTTTCCGTGTGGTGTTAAGATGCTTTCAGGATGAAATTGAACACCTTTTACATTGAAGTGTTTGTGTCGGATTGACATAATCTCGCCATTTTCTGCAACAGAAGTTATTTCTAAATCTTTAGGAAAATCAACAGGATTGATAACCCATGAGTGATAACGGCCTACTTCGAGTTCTTGCGGTAAGTTTTTAAATAAGATTTCATCAGTAACAATTACATTAATAAATGAAGAAACACCATGATGAACATTGTCTAAATTAAGAAGTGAACCACCAAAAACTTCGCCTATGGCTTGTTGACCTAGACATATTCCAAGTATTTTTTTACTTGAAGCGTAAGTTGATATAACTTTATTTAAAAGTCCTGATTCTGATGGTATTCCGGGTCCAGGAGATAGAATTATGTCATCAAAATATTTTAGTTCTTCAAGTTCAAATTCGTCATTTCTAAGTACGATTACATCACAGTTTAGTTCTTCTAAATAATGAACTAAATTAAATGTAAAACTGTCGTAATTATCTATGAGAAGGATTTTTTTCATTAGGCAAATATAATCATAAGTTAGTTTCTAAAATGCATAAAAAAAACCTCAAAGATTTCTCTCTGAGGTTTTCTTAGTATAGCAATTTTTCCCTTTTTTAGAACTTTAATGACACTGTTAATTCGAAATCATCGTTAATTGTTTTATCACCTAGGTTTTCAAAAAAGTTACCAGAATTATATTTAATTCCGTATTTAGTTCTGTCTACTTTAAACGTTGTTGTAGCAGTATCTCCTTTTACAGTGATGTCAAATTTTACTGGAGCAGTTACATCTTTAATTGTCAAATCTGCAGTTACAGTGTATACACCATTTCCTTTAGAAGCAATTTTTTTGAAAACTAATTTTGAAGTTGGATATTTGTCTGTACCAAAGAAATCGTCAGCTTTTAAATGACCATCTAATTTTGCAGCATATTCACCTTTAATATCTGTAGCTGTTAATGAAGTCATGTCTACTACAAATGTTCCGCCAGTTAATTTTTTACCTTTAAAAATTAAGTTTCCACTTTGAATGTTTACTGTTCCACTATGTTGACCAGTTACTTTTTTTCCAACCCAGTTGATAGTACTTTTAGAAGCGTCTACTTTCTTAGATTGTGCTGTAGCGATTGTTGAAACTGCTACGAATAATGCGATTGCGATTGTTTTTAAATTTTTCATTTTCTTTTAAATTTGAGTTATTGATTTTAATTATTAATTATATTGTTACAAATAATTCTTCTTCAGATTTACGCACTTTTGCGTAATGTTGTGTAGCATCTTCTTCATGACGATATCCAATTGTTGCTACTAGTGATGCGTTCAAACCTAATTTTTCAAGACCTAAAATTTCATTGTATTTCTCTGGTTCAAAACCTTCCATAGGTGTTACATCTATCTTTAGTTCGGCAGCAGCGTTCAATAAATTTCCTAGAGCCAAATAAGTTTGTTTTGAAGTCCAAGTATTTTTTACATCTTCTGGAAGTGAAACCAATTTAGATTTCATAAAATCTCCATAACCTTGAAGTGCTTCTAAAGGCAGATTTCTGGTTGTTGCCATGTTGTTAATAGTTGCATCAATTTCTTTTTCTCCAAAGTTGATAATGTTTGCAAAAACTAATAAATGAGAAGCATCAACAATTTGAGATTGTCCCCAAGAAACTGGCTGCAATTGAGCTCTTAACTCTGGATTTTCAACAATTAATACTTTATAAGGCTGTAAACCATAAGAAGATGCAGATAAACGAATTGCTTCTTTTAAACTTGCTAAATCTTCATCAGAGATTTTTTTTGTTGCATCAAATTTTTTAGTTGCATAACGCCAATTAGCGTCTTTTATAAATTGTGTCATAGTAATTTTATTTAAGGTTTCTGTATTTTTCTAATAAGGTGTTTAATTCAACTAATTCTTTTTGGTTCAGATTTGCGGCAAATAATTTTTCGTTTTCTAAAACTTTAGGATCTAATTCTTCTAATAGTTCTAGTCCTTTTTCAGTAATTAAAACTTCAATTTTCCTTCTGTTTTCCGGACAAACTTCTCTTGTAACTAGATTTTTTAATAATAATTTATCAATCAATCGGGTAGTATTACTGTTTTTTGCTATCATACGTTCTTGAATGACGCACATATTGGCAGGATTTCCTTTCTGACCTCTTAAAATTCGAAGTACATTATATTGTTCACCTGATAAGTCATAAGGTTTTAATACCTCATTAAATTTTTCAGTAACAACATTTTGGGTAACCATAATGTTTAGGACAACTTTTTTAGCATCATCCATAGTAACATTTGATTTTATTATATCTTCAATTCTCATAATTGTAATTACCAAATTTGTAGGTACAAATGTAAAATTATTTTTATTTGTATATACAAATGTTATGTTATTTTTTTGTTAATACTTTTTATGATGATGTAAAATGAAATTTATAAATTTGGAAAAAAATAATAGAAATGAACTTATCTCAACAAGAATGGGCTTCGCAATTAGAAGCAGATACTAATGCAGTAATTTTAGATGTTAGAACCGAAGACGAATGGAGTGAAGGAATTATTCCAGGTGCAATTTTAAATGATATTTATAAAGGACAAGGTTTCATCTACCGATTAGAAGAACTTGATAAATCAAAAAACTACTATGTTTATTGTAAAGCTGGAGGAAGAAGTGCTCAAGCATGTAGTATTATGAAGCAAATGGGTTTTGAAAACACATTTAACTTAGAGGGTGGTTTTATGAATTGGGAAGGCGAGGTTGGTTTTACAGAGTAAAACTCTATTTTTTTGGAACTTTCCTAACTATAGCATTATAAAATTCTTTAATGCTCTTTCTGTTCAATTGTGTAGTTTTTACCTCAATCAATGTTTGGTCTTTTTCTTTTATGATAAGTTTGTAGGTATAAAATTTATGAACAATTGAATATAGGAATAGTACAATACCAATAAAAATTAATCCATAAAAAAAGAATAGTCTTTCTGAATTGAACATAAAATAGGAATAAATAAAAACAGAAGCGCTTAACAAAAACAATAAAATATTCAAATAAAAGACTCTACTTTTTATTAAGTTAACTCTGTTTATAGAATTAAAAGGGACTTTACTTTTCTTAGAACCTTTGGTTATAATCACTTGGTTATCAGTGATTAATCCAAATTTATCATTGATAAGAATTGTTTCGTTATTTGCTTGAAATGTCGTCATTATTGTAGTTTATATGCATATACGAAGTTGATAATAATTTTGGATTTATTAGGGTAGAATGTTTTCTACAAAAAAGGGATAACTCAGTACAATGAGTTATCCCTTCTTGTTTGTGGAGACGCCGAGAATCGAACTCGGGTCCAAACAAGCAATCAAAAAGCTTTCTACACGTTTAGTCCTCAATTAGATTTTCGTCAAAAAGCAAGGCCAAGAACCGCCACTTTTTGCTTAGCTTTATGAGTGTCAGAAAGGATTTAAAGCGTTACCTTTCCTAGGTTTACTTTTACGGTTCACCTTAACCAACCGCCATAAACCAAGGCTTTTGAGGTGAATCCAGCTTTCCTACCTTGTAGGAACGTGGCAAAATCGTACTAAAATTCGGATTATGCAGCTAAAGCGTAGTTATTTTCGCCGTTTATAAGTTTGAACCTTTGGATTTACGAGCTAAAAGTACAATGCTCGACGTGCTTACTGAATAATTCCACTTGCTGTCAAAACCAGTCGTCCCCAATAATTATTGTGTTTCAATACAAAAATTAGACCACAAAGGTACTACCGAAAAAATCAATAAACAAACACTTTATTCGTCTTTGGCGACAGTATCTTTCAATGTAAATGGATAATCACCAAACAATGCAGACAATCGTTTCATTTGAAAGGTTTTACGAGTAAATTTGTTTGATAAAGCAATAATTACAGCATTTTCTTTTCTTAAAGTGATGTAGCTTGCAGTATTTCCATGCCACCATCCATTGTGATAAAATAATTTTTGTCCAGTATCCCATTCACGCAGTCGAATTCCCAAACCATAATTTTTAGAACCTTTACTTTCATAGCTGTATCCTTTGTAAACTTGTTCTAAAAGATTTTTGCTCAAAAAACCTGGCGCATTTCTAGCCAAATCAAATTTCAACAAATCTCTTGGAGTAGAATAAATATTTTTATCACCATAAACAGCATCAAGAAAATCGAATGGATATTTTACGTAATTATACTTATAAGAAGGTGTTCCTTTTTCTTTTGGAGTAGTTTCGTCAAAAACAAAAGTGTTTTTCATACCTAATGGTTCAAAAATGATTTTCTTCATCGCCTGACTGTATTTCATTCCTGTAACTTTTTCAATAATTAATGCCAAGAGTGCATAATTGGTGTTGTTATAACTAAAATGTGTATCAGTTTTAGTTTCTAATGGGATATTTTTATTGATAATTACTTCAAGTAAATCTTTGTTTGTGAGTGTTTTGTTTCTTCCCCAATTGGCTTTGTCATCACAAAAATAATTGTACTTTTTCATACCACTTCTGTGATTTAATAAAGTTTTTATAGTCACATCTGGATAAGGGAATTTGTCAAAAAGTGTAGTCAATTTTTGATCTAAGCTAATTTTTTTAGCATCAATTAATTTTAAAATTGCTGAGGCTGTTAGTACCTTGGTAACAGATGCAATGTGTAAAGGCGTTTCAGGTGAGTTTAAAATATTATTTTCTTTATCGGCAAATCCATCATATTTTTCATAAATAATTTGACCATTTTTTGCCACAAGAAAACTCATGTTCTCAAAATCATTGGCAAAATTATTAGTAAAGAAATTTTCAATTTCTCTCTTTTTAGTGTTTTTGTATGAATCTGAAAGTTTTGGTAAAGAATCTTCTAGCGGAAGCATTGCATATTCTAAACCAGATTTATTCTTTTTAAATGGATTCTTAATTTTTCCTGATTTATCGCAACTTATAAGTAATAAAAAAGTTAAAGAAAACAATAGATATGTTACTTTGTTATTGGTCATTTTGGGTTTGGTTGAAAAACAAATATAATAAACAAAATGACAAACAAATTTCATGAAATGTTATATTAATTATAAAATTATCAACAAAATATTCCAATTAATTGAAATTCAATAAATAACTTCGATTTTATTTTAGGGAAAAAGTTTTGAAAACGTTTTCGTTACTATTACTTTTGAAGTCTCAAAAAATATAGTTAAAATGAAGTTCGGAATTATAAAAGAAAGAAAAAATCCACCTGATAGAAGAGTTGTTTTTACTCCAGAAGAATTAGTTAGATTAAAAACAGAACATCCAGAAGCTCAAGTAAAAGTTGAAAGTTCTGATATTAGAGTTTTTTCTGATGAGCAATACAGCAATTTAGGACTAGAAGTCGCTACAGATATGACGGATTGTGATGTTTTATTTGGTGTAAAAGAAGTTCCTGTTGATGCTTTAATTCCCAATAAAAAGTACTTTTTCTTTTCACATACCATTAAATTTCAACCTTACAATAGAAAGTTACTTCAAGCTGTTTTAGAGAAAAATATCGAATTGTTCGACCACGAAACAATTGTCGATGCCAGAAATAAAAGATTAATTGGTTTTGGAAGATATGCCGGAATTGTTGGTGCTTACAACGGATTTAGAGCTTTCGGAATTAAATATGATTTGTTCAATTTAGTAAAAGCTGAAACTTTAAAAAGTAAAGAAGAATTAATCGAACGATTACGCAGACCAATGCTCCCAAACATTAAAATTGTTTTAACTGGTCACGGAAAAGTGGGAATGGGTGCGAAAGAAATGCTTGATGGAATGAAAATTAAGCAAGTTTCAGCAGATGATTTTTTAAACAAAGTTTACACGCAACCAGTTTATACTCAAATTGATGTTTTAGATTACAATAAAAGAATCGATGGACAGGTTTTAGATAATCAAGATTTTTATAAAAATCCTCAAGAATATGTTTCTGATTTTGAGCGATTTTCACAAGTTGCGGATATTTACATGGCAGGACATTTTCACGGAAATGGTGCACCCGATATTTTAACAAGAGAAATGCTTAACGCTCCAAAAAATAAAATTCAAGTAGTTGCCGATATTTCGTGTGATGTTAATGGACCAATTGCTTGTACTATAAAAGCATCTACCATTGCTGAACCATTTTTTGGCTATTTACCAAGTGAAGACAAAGAAGTTTCACACACTCATCCTGGTTCAATTATGGTAATGTCAGTTGATAATTTACCTTGCGAATTGCCCAAAGATGCGAGTGAAGGATTTGGAGAAATGTTTATGGAGCACGTGATTCCAGCTTTTTTTAATGGTGATAAAGACGGAATTTTACAAAGAGCAAAAATGACAGAAAATGGCAAGCTAACAGAAAGATTCAAATATTTACAAGATTATGTAGATGGGAAATAAAAGCTAAATTTATTTATTTTCCAATTCAAAACTGAATTATAAGAAATCGATTTCGTTAATAACTAATTATTACGAAATCGATTTATTTTTAGGATAAAATGTATTTTTATAAAAAAATATAATCAAAAATGAGAAAATTACATTTATTGGTATTCTTGATTTCAATTTTATCAGTTGAAGCTCAGAATGTTTCCTCACCATCTAAAACTATTTCTTTAAGTTTTAAATTATCTTCAGATGGAAAACCAACTTATTCGGTAAGTTACAAAACCAAACCTATCGTAAAGGAAAGTACACTCGGAATTGCAATAAAAGAATCAAAAAGTTTAGAATCCAATTTCCGAATAGACAGCATTGGTCAAAAAAGTTTTAATGAAACTTGGCAGCCAGTTTTGGGTGAGCAATCCAATATAAAAAATAGCTACAACGAAATGACTGTAGCACTTTCGCAACCATCAACTGATAGAAGGATAAATATCATTTTCAGAGTTTTTGATGAAGGTATAGCTTTTCGCTACGAATTTCCAAAACAGAAAAATCTGAATTATTTTATAATTTCTGATGAAAAATCGCAGTTTAATTTAGCAGGAGATCACAAGACTTTTTGGATTCCAGGAGATTATGACAGTCAAGAATATGCCTGCAATGAAACAAAATTATCTGAAATCGATAATTCAAAATTAGATTTGAACAACGGAATAGGAGTAAAGACCATCGCAAGTTCTTTTAGAGTGCAATCGCCTTTGATGATGAAATCGGCAGACGGAATTTACATCAATGTTTTTGAAGCTGCTGTTGTTAATTATCCTATTATGCATTTAGATGTTGACACCAAAAACTTTGGATTAACTTCTAATTTAGTACCCAATGCAATTGGAGATAAAGCTTATCTTCAAGCACCTTGTGTTTCACCTTGGAGAACAATTATGATGAGCGATGATGCTCGTGAAATTGTAAGTTCAAAAATGATTTTAAACCTAAACGAACCATCAAAAATTGAAGATACTTCTTGGATAAAACCAATGAAATATGTTGGCGTTTGGTGGGAAATGCACGTTGGAAAATCAACTTGGGATTATGCAGGAAGTCAAAATGCTCAAAATGCAGCCGATGGAAGTTTGAAACCATCAGGCAAACATGGCGCAACAACAGAAAACACTAAAAGATATATAGATTTTGCTGCTAAAAATGGTTTTGATGGCGTTTTGGTAGAAGGTTGGAATGTAGGTTGGGAGGATTGGTTTGGAAATTGGAAAGAAGAAGTATTCGATTTTACAACGCCTTATCCTGATTATAATTTGAAAGAAATTAACGATTATGCTAAATCAAAAGGTGTAAAAATGATAATGCATCACGAGACATCTGGTTCTGTGGCTAATTATGAAAGACATTTGGATAGAGCCTTAAACCTAATGAAAGACTATGGTTATCCTGCAGCTAAATCAGGTTATGTGGGAAGAATTATTCCACGTGGTGAGTTTCACGATGGACAAACTATGGTGAATCATTTTAACTTCGTTGCAAGAAGATTTGCTGATTATAAATTGATGGTCAATTCGCATGAAAGTTCTCGTCCAACAGGATATTCAAGAACCTATCCTAATTATATTGCAGCCGAAGCAGCTCGCGGAAATGAGTTTAACGCTTGGTCTGTAGGAAATCCGCCAATGCACGAAACTATTTTGCCATTCACAAGATTATTAGGAGGACCAATGGATTATACTCCGGGAATTTTTGAAATCAAAATGAGTTTTTATGATAAAACTAAGACAGAACAAGTTCATACTACTTTGGCAAAACAATTAGCGCTATACGTAACGATGTATTCACCATTACAAATGGCAGCCGATTTGCCAGAAAATTATGAAAGATATGCTGATGCTTTTCAATTCATAAAAGATGTTGCAGTAGATTGGCAAGATTCAAAATATCTTGAAGCTGAACCAGGAGATTATTTGACTGTGGTGAGAAAAGAAAAGAATGGAGAACGTTGGTTTTTAGGAGCAATTACTGATGAAAATACTCGTAAAACAGAAATTAAGTTGGATTTCTTATCACCAAATAAAAAGTACCAAGCTATTATTTATCAAGATGGTACTGATGCAGATTGGAAAAATAATCCAAAATCATATGCTATAAAAACCATCGAAGTTACTTCTAAGTCAAAAATTAAATTAAATTTGGCTAACGGTGGTGGAACTGCTATAAGTTTCAAACCAATAAACTAAAAACCAAACCAAACAAACTAAAATTTATGAGTTCAGAACAAATTAAAACAAACTATCCTGCATTATACACGCTGATTACAGTGTTTTTTTTCTGGGGATTTATTGCTGCTGGAAACAGTATTTTTATTCCGTTTTGTAAAAGTTATTTTTCGTTAGATCAGTTTCAATCGCAATTGGTCGATTTTGCTTTTTACACTGCTTATTACGTTGGTGCATTATTATTGTTTGCTTTAGGCGATATGTCAGGAAAAGATATCGTTGGAAAATGGGGTTACAAGAAAAGTATCGTGTACGGATTATTATTTTCAGCACTTGGAGCTGGAGCTATGATTATTGCAGTTGAGGCTAGTATTTATGCCGGAATGTTGGTTGGATTATTTATTGTAGCCTTAGGTTTTTCATTGCAACAAACTGCGGCCAATCCATTTGCGATATTATTAGGTGACCCAAAAACAGGTGCAAGTCGAGTAAATCTTGGTGGCGGAATCAACTCTTTCGGAACAACTATTGGTCCAATTGTGGTGGCTTTGGCTTTATTTGGAACGGCAAAATCCATTTCAGACGAGCAAATAAAAGCTTTAGAATTAAGTAAAGTTGTAATTTTATATATGGGTGTTGGATTGTTGTTTATTGCATCTGCAGCTTTGTTTTACTTTTCTAAAAAAGTACCAAGTGGCATTGCAAATGAACCAATGGAAAAGGCTAACAAAGCTTTAAGAACTTTAGTATTTATGACAGTTTTGTTAGGTGTTATGTTTACGCCAATTTTTCAAAGTTATAAAAGTAAAGAAGCTTTAAAAATTGAATCTTTTGAAAAACAAAAGGAGAATTATATAAAGCAACAAGATGAAATTAAGAAATCGAATGGTATTATTAATGATGATACTGATTTAAAAATAAAAAATTTAGATTCACAAATAAAAGAATTAAAAGAACCGCTTGAACAAAAGAGAATGTTATGGCTTTCTGGAGCTTTATTAGTGGTTTTAGGTGGAATTTTATATTCTTATTTATCTGCTCAAAAAAAACCAGAGGGTTGGGGTGCAATGCAATATCCACAATTGGTATTGGGAATGTTGGCTATTTTTACTTATGTTGGAGTAGAAGTTGCTATTGGAAGTAATCTTGGAGAACTTTTAAAATTAAAAGAATTCGGAAGTTTGCAATCGTCAGATATTGCGCCTTATATTTCTATGTATTGGGGAAGTTTGATGATTGGACGTTGGGCTGGAGCAATTAGTGTTTTTAATCTTCAAGGAAGTAAAAAGACGATAGCTTTAATCATCGTTCCGTTGTTGGCTTTTGGAATTATTTTGGGTGTGAATATCCTTTCAGGTAAAGATATGAAGCCACTTTATTATTATGTAGTTTGTGTTTTAATTCAAATTGGAGCTTTCTTTTTGAGTAAGGACAAACCTGCAAGAACCTTAATGATTTTCGGAAGTTTCGGAATGATTGCTATGTTAATTGGTTTATTTTCTTCAGGAACAGTTGCTATTTATGCTTTCCTTGCTGGAGGTTTGGCTTGTAGTATTATGTGGCCATCCATTTTTAGTTTGTCTATTATCGGATTAGGAAAATATACTTCTCAAGGTTCAGCATTTTTAATTATGATGATTTTGGGTGGTGGAATTATTCCGCCAATTCAAGGAAAATTATCTGATATTATTGGAATTCATCAATCGTATATAATTACTGTAGTTTGTTTTGCGTATTTGACTTTATTTGCTGTTTTAGTGAAAGGTCTTTTGAAAAAACAAAACATTGATGTTGATGCTATTGAAGTAGAAGGAAGTCATTAAGTAGTTGTCAGTTGTCAGTTGACAGTTGACGGTTAGCAGTTATCAGCTGTCAGTTTTTAGTTGACAGTTTTTAGCTGTTACTGAGATTAAATTAAAAACTCCGAAGGAAAATAATTTCTTTCGGAGTTTTATTTTTATTCAAATGGTTGGCTGTTTAGCCCTGATGTAAGGGAAAAGCCTCGCTTCTTTAGCGAGCTTTGGAAAGGCAGCAGGAATAAGTTTTTCAAGAGTTCGCAAACCATTCGCTCCTAATCTTTATTTATTCCATTCAATTTTTCTTGAGAAATACATTACTGAGGCAAGTATTAAGAATAATCCGATGCTTCCTACCAAAAGTGCGTAATCTTCGAGTTGGATGATGACATAAATGAAGGTATAAAGTACTGAAAGTGAGATTGCAATGAAGGTTGGAAATTTTTTGTCTTTTAAAATGGAGATTGAATAAAGCGAAATTAATGCTACAACTGAGATTCCGGCAATTGCATAGGCAAAGCTGAAGGAACTGTGTTCTGTGATGGAAATGAGCAAAGTGTAGAACATAATTAATGCAATTCCAATCATGCAATATTGGAAAATATGGATGCTAATTTTACTGATGGATTGAATTAGGAAAAAGATTAAAAAGGTTAAACCAATAACTAAAAAGCCATATTTGGAAGCACGTTCGTTTTGTTGGTATTCGTCTACTGGAGTAATGAAATCTACTGCAAAGGCGTATTTGCTTAGTTCGGGTAAAGCTTCAAAATTTTCTTGTGAGAATGGTCTGTTAAAATGTAGAATTTTCCAAGTGGCATCGAAACCTTTGTTGGTAATTTTCTTGTCGTTTGGAATAAAACTTCCGTTAAAATTAGGTGAAGCCCAATTAGAGGTCATCTTTGCAGAAGTAGTTTTTCCAATTGGAACAATGCTGATTCTTTTACTTCCGTTGTAAGTGATGCTCATATTGAAATTGGTATTTTTCAAATCGTTGTATTTGAAGTAACCAGTTTCAAGTGATTCTATAGAATCGTTGTTTTGGTTGTTGTGAACCGGTTCAAAGGTAAAACTGTTGCTTCCGAAATTGATTTTTACTTCATCGTTTACACTTTTTAAATTAGTGGTTCGAATGATAATTGTGGCTTTATCCCAAAATACATTTTCATTAGGTATGTTTTTTTTGTAGAATTTGGGTTGGACATAGCTTCCTTTAAATTGCATTTTTGTGGTAAATACATTCGATTTGTAAATGCTTCTTTGCAATGGAGTTTTGATTTCGGCGTTGGATACATTTGAAAGTTCTTCTGGGAAGAAAAATGCATTTTCAACTTGATTTGTAATTGGGTCTTTATAGGGTATTTTTAGAATTGGTCCATAAAAATAGACGCTTTCACCCCATTTGGAAGTGGTTTCGGCAACAACTTCTTTTTGACGTTGACTGCGTTCAGAGATGAGGTCTTGAACAAAGAACAACGGAATTAATAGCACTAAAGTTAACAAACCTACCATAATCATTTTGGCAGTTGTTGATTGAAAGAAACCTTGTTTAGGTTGATTTTGAAAATTTTCCATGATTGAAATTGAATTTTAGATTGATATTGAAATTGTTTTTTGAAATTGAAATTGATTACTTCCAAGTTTCTCCAACGATTCGTAAATACACAAATGCAATGGGAATATTGGCTAAAAGAATTAGTATTTTGATAGTAAAATAGTCTTGATGATTTTTTTGTGTGAAAGCTAAATAGGTAAGCCGGAATAGCATTATTAAATTAAGTACAAAAGCTATAATAAGATAATATGCACCAACGCCAAACAAAGCTCCAGTTGGATTAATTAGATGTAAAATCAGTAGAATCGTTCCTATGATGAATGAGCCAAAGGCTAATTGAGTGGAGAAAATCCCTGTAGCGTTTTCGTATTGTTTTTTTGTCATGATTTTAGATATTAGATTTTGATTTAATATATATTAGGTTTACAATTGTAATTAGTGTTCCTAATCCAAGAGTGAATGTCCAGGTTTCATTTTCGAAAAGGCAATTGAATGTAGATTCAGCCAAAAAAAGAGGATAACTAATAATATCCCAACTATTGAAACGAAGAAAGCGTCCTATATAAATACCAAAGGCACATAAATAGCTTATTGAAATTGTAAATAAATAGGATGTTTTTGAAGTATGGAAAAATTGAATTTGTTGCTGAATGGAGAAGATAGAAAGTATTCCAAAATAGAATCCTGCAATTGTAAAGCTTAAAAGCAAAATGAAGTCGAAGCAAAATTGTATCAGATTGTTGTGATTCAAATGCACAAAATCAGTAATTAAATAAAAGGTGTTTGGAAGAAAAAGCAACCATGTCACAATGAAAAATAGATTTTTGAAATTATATTTCTTTAGAGTAAAATCAATTTTTATGAAATTGGATATTATGTAGGGAATAACCGCAAGAATCAAATTCCAAATAAGAAATATTAAATAAAATGAATGAGTGATTTTTACACGTATTAAGAGTAAAGCAACAGCAGTTATCGAACTGAAAATTAAAAAATTGTTTTGCTTTTTATTTAAAACATAAAGTGAAAATAAATTATTCATGATTACTTAATATTAAATGTTGATTGAATCGTTTTAACTGGAATGCTTAGCATTTTATAAAAATCTAAATCATGAAATTGATGTGCTTTTTTACCACGATTGTAAGTGTGAATAAAATGTTTGATTTGAGTAGGATAGAAGACAGTTCCAATACAGATTACCATAAATAAATAGGCACTTTTTTTGCCATTTCCCAATAAAAAATATTGCATTGCAATTTCATCAACTACAGAAACTCCTGTGTTTGTTAGCACATGAATTACATCGTGATCTTCCAATTTTGGTTGCATTTCGAAATTGTATTTTAGTAGAAAACATCCCAAATGAAATCCTAAACTGTCTTGTTGGTAGTTTATTAAATCGCTTGGTGTTTCTTTCCAAGGAATACCTTTTTTGAAGAATTTTTGGTAAGGTTTCTTCGTGATTTCATACATTTTTTCAATTAGTAAATCTCTCATTAGTGCAATAATTGATGGTTTAAAGTGTTTCGTATTTTCCGATGTTATTAATAGATTCTTTGTGTTTTTTTGGAAGTAAAATCACCTTTACTAGATGATCTAACTTTAATATTTTACTGATTTTATAAAGTTTTAAAAGTGTTTTTGTTGGAAAATTTGATGCTTCAAAGAGCATTTTGAAAACTATTTTCGGAACTAAGATTTTCTGAATTTCAAGTAAAATGAAGTATCTAGAATTACCCAAGTGCTTTTTATATTGTTCAAATAAATGAATAGTGAATGCTCCTTTTTGTAAGTTGTTTTCGAGATGAATAGTTCGGTCAATTAACCAATCGTTATAGTTTTTTGGTAGTTCTTTTAAACCCATTCGAATTCCTAATCTAGAAAACACATCGAAAATTTCTTCTTTTTCATTGAGTTCTAGTTTTCTTTCTAATAATTCAAATGAGCGAATCGAATAATCAATAAGCAAATAAAGTACATCTCTATAAGCCCAATCAGGAATGGTTTGTCCACGACTTTTTTCTACTCCTTGATGAATCTGTGTTATTTTATCAATTGTTGCTAATGCCAATTCGTTTTCTGCAAAGACAATGTTCTGGGCATATTCAACTGTAGAAAACAATCGTTCCAATGGATTTGTCGGAATCTTTCCTGTAAAGTACAACCAATCAACAGCTTTGTTTAAGGCAAATTCGGCTGCAGAACCTGCAAAAATTAATAGAACAGCATCTGTATTTTTCCAAATTTCTCTTACTATTGATTTTTCAGCAACGAAATAGCTCATTTTGTAATTTTTTTATAGTTATGAATTAATACAACAGACATTATCCCAAGAGTATAAGCAAGCATATCAGTCCACGAAAATGAGTTTCCGAGTAAGATGTTTAGGATTTTGATTTTATCTAAATGAAGAAGTTCCAGAATATGTAGGTATTGTAAAAATTCAATCGTATAACTAATCAATAATGATAGTATTGCAATTTTTTTCAAATCGGTTGTCAGAAATGTTGCTAATAAGTAAAATACTAGAATTGATACGAGATAATCACCAAATATTGGTCTAATGAATTGGTCGTTTACGAACAGTGCAATAGTTATCTCTATGATTAAGATGACACAACTGATTATTAGATATTTTACTTTTATATTCTTCATAATATTTAAAAGTACTTTGTTTTTCAAAGTAAATAGATAAAAAAATAGATTTAACTTTTTGATATTAATTTTTCAAGTGCATCAATATGATCTTTGAATGCTTTTTTTCCTTCTTTGGTTGCAATGTATCTCGTGTTAGGCTTTTTACCAATAAATTGTTTTTCAATTTGAATATAATTTTCAGATTCAAGGGCTTTGGTATGAGAGGCGAGGTTGCCATCAGTTACTCCAAGAAGTTCTTTAAGCATATTGAAATCGGCACTTTCGTTTACCATCAATACCGACATAATCCCCAAACGAATTCGGTGATCAAAGGCTTTGTTAATATTTTGTATGATGGTTTTCAAATTATTCGTATTTTTTTTTAAATCTGTTTTCTAACTTCTGTAATCTTCTATCTCAAAATTAATTTCTATCATATTTAAAATACATCATACTTCCGTAAATTATATGGCAAACTCCAAATCCTAATGCCCAAAATAATAATCCGTAACCTAAAAACCATGTTGAAAGCAATCCTAATATAATCATCGTAATTCCTAAATATCTCACATCACCAAGGGTATATTTACTTGCATTTACACATGCCAAACCATAAAATAATAGGGTTAATGGTGCAACTAAACTTAGCATTTCTTTCTCTATCAAAAATAGAATAAAAAAACCACCTGTTGCTAATGGAATTGCAAAGTTTATAACTAATCTTTTTGATGAAACATTCCAGATTTTATCTTCTGTTTTTTTTGCTTTTCTAACACTTAATGCTATTCCTGTAATAATTGATAAAATTAATACTGAGAAAGCAATTATAAAAAGTTTGTTTATGGAATCTTGAGAGATGATAAGATTTCTATAGTTTCCCATTGACGTCGTATCAAAATAAATTGTTTTGTAAGCTAGCCAAGCTCCAATCAAAGAATAAATTCCTGCAAGAACACCTGATAATCCACTAAGTGAAATAAATCGTGATGATTGGTTCATCATGTTTTTTATTTCAGAAATGTCGTTAAGATATTTTTCATTTTCCATATAAAAGTACTTTGAAGTACAAAGTAAATAAATAAAAATTGTTCAACCAAATGTTTTTTGCTTTATTTTTGAAATAAAATTAATAGAAATGAAAAAAATAGTTTTTTTGTTGTTAGTAAATTCTACCTTAATGTTGTCCCAAACCAATGATGAAGCAATGTTGAAACAAATTTATAAAGTTGCTTTAACCGAAAGCAAAGCTTATCCATGGTTGGACGATTTGTCAAATAAAATTGGTCATCGTTTATCCGGTTCATCAGGAGCAGCAAAAGCCGTTACTTATACAAAAGAACAAATGGAACTTTTAGGTTTAGATAAAGTTTATCTACAAGAAGTTATGGTTCCACAATGGGTGAGAGGTGAGAAGGAAGTAGCCTATTTACAGGTTGGAAAACAAAAAAAATCTTTTCCAATCTGTGCTTTGGGAATGTCAGTTGCAACTCCCAAAAATGGTTTGTTGGCAAATGTAATTGAAGTTAAAAGTTTGGAAGAGTTAAAATCCTTAGGAACTGAAAAGGTAAAAGGGAAAATTATTTTCTTCAACAGACCAATGAATCCTGAGTTTATTGAAACGTTTCATGCTTATGGAAGTTGTGTTGATCAACGTTCTTCTGGAGCAAGAGAAGCCGGAGAATTGGGAGCAGTTGGAGTAATTGTTCGTTCCATGAATTTGAGATTGGATGATTTTCCTCATACGGGTTCAACAAATTACAAAGAAATTTCAATTGATAAACGTATTCCAGCTGCAGCAATTTCTACAAATGGAGCAGAAGAGTTAAGTAAGTTATTGAAAGAAAACCCAAATGTAAAGTTATATTTTAAACAGTCTTGCCAAACATTGGAAGATGTTTTGTCTTACAATGTTGTAGGTGAAATAACAGGTTCGGAACATCCAAATAAAATTATGATTGTAGGTGGACATTTAGATTCTTGGGATTTAGGTGATGGCTCTCATGATGATGGTGCTGGTTGCGTGCAAAGTATAGCAGTTCTAGAAATATTTAGAAAGTTGAACTACAAACCTAAAAATACGATTAGAGTAGTTTTGTTTATGAATGAAGAGAATGGTGTTAAGGGTGGATTGAAGTATGAGGAGTTGTCAAATAAGAATAAAGAGAATCACATTTTTGCTCTTGAAAGTGATTCGGGTGGCTTTACGCCGAGAGGTTTTTCAATTGAAGCGGATGATTCTAATTTTGATAAAATCACAACTTGGAAGAACTTATTTGAGCCTTATTTAATTCATATTTTTAGAAAAGGACATACAGGAGTTGATATTGGACCATTAAAGTCAGAAAAGATTGTTAAAGTAGCTTTGCAACCCGATTCACAACGTTATTTTGATTACCATCATGCTGCAAATGATACTTTTGATGCTGTAAATAAAAGAGAATTAGAATTAGGAGCCGCTTCAATGGCATCGCTTATGTATTTGTTTGATCAATATGGATTGCAATAGATGAAACCTGCAGAAGAATATATCTTAAATCAACCAGAACCTTATCGTTCTATAATTTTTAATTTGCAAATTGTAATTGAAAATCAAATTCCAGATTTAGAATTATTGTACAAATGGAAGATTCCTTTTTATTATTACAAAAACAAACCCTTTTGTTTCATAAACGTAAGTCATAAACGAAAGTATGTTGACTTAGGAATAGTTAAAGGTTTTCAAATCAAAAATCATAATGAACATCTTATTTCAGAGAATAGGAGTATAATGAAATCACTAAGGTATTCTTCACTTGAAGAAATTGATAATAAAATTTTAATAGAAATCATTCAAGAAATTTCGGAATTATATTAAACAAAAAAAGAGACTGAATTTCAGTCTCTTTTTTATTATTAAGGTTTAAATTATTTGATTTCTCTGTTTATGTAAACCCATCCAGATTTAGCATCAACACCATTACGTTCTATAACATAATAGTAAGTACCATCTGGTAGTTCTTGTCCGGCGTCAGATTGTCCGCCCCATTCATTAACATAGTTAGTTTTTGAATACACTTTAGTTCCATATCTATTGTAGATACTTAATACTTTTACATTTAATCCTGTTAAATCGAAAGTATCATTTAATGTATCTCCATTAGGAGAAATACCTCTAGGGATAGAACAAGTTACATCATTAGCAATAAATACTTCAGAGTCAGAACATGTTCCAGAGCCATTAGGAATTGTAACAAAACAAGTATAACTACCAGCAGCATTTGCAGGGACTTGTAAAGTTGGACTATTACCTCCAACAACTCCTGTTGGACCAGTCCACGAATAAGTAGCTAAAGAAGTATCAAAATTATTTGACATTACTTCAAGAACATAATTTGTTCCAACACAACCTCCTGTCAATGTGAATGATGGAGAAGGTGAAATAGTTATCGTAAATGATTCTTGATCTGTACAACTTCCGTTTGCAGCATACACATATAAAGTTGTATTTGCAGTAATTGTAGCTCCAGTATTTAATTGAGTTCCAGTTCCATTTGGACCTGTAAAATAATTTCCAACGCTTGGTGCTGGTAATATATAACTATCACATGCAGTAACATTGCTAATTGGATTAACAACTGGTGTAGCATTTATTACTATAGTCATTGTAGCAGTTGTTGCACAAAGTCCAACATTTGGTGTAAATGTATAAGTAGTGCTTCCTGCAGTAGATGTGTCAATAGTACTTGGACTCCATGTACCTGCAATACCATTTATAGATGTGTTATTAAGTGAAGGTGCAATTGACCCTTGACAAAATGGACCAACTTGACTAAATGTAGGTACAGTTTGAGGATTAATTGTAATTACCATCGTAGCAGTAGTTGCACAAAGTCCAGCATTTGGTGTAAATGTGTAAGTTGTATTTCCAACTACTGAAGTATTAATTGTAGCAGGACTCCAAGTTCCAGCTATTCCACCATTATTTGATGTTGAAGGAAGTGATGGAGCAGTTCCATTTAAACAAATACTTGCTATCTGAGTAAATGTTGGAACAGTCGGTGCATCAATAGTAACAGATAAAGTAGCTGTAGTTGCACAAATTCCTGCATTTGGTGTAAATGTGTACGTTGTAGTTCCTGGAGTTGATGTATCAATTACTGATGGATTCCATGTTCCTACGATTCCTTCATTCGAAGTAGAAGAAAGAGAAGGAGCAACTCCATTTTGACAAATATTTGCAATTGAATTAAATGTACTAACAATTTGTGGATCAATAGTAACTGAAAGAGTTGTTGTTAATGCACATGCCTGACTTGGAATTGCGTCTGGAGTAAATGTATAAGTTACTGAACCAGCTACAGATGTATTAATTGTTGAAGGACTCCAAGTTCCTGTTATTCCATTTACTGATGTTAATGGTAAACTAGGTGCTGTACTATTTTGACAAATAGATGCAATACTATTAAATGTTGGTGTAACTTGATTTATGATTGTAACATTCAATGTAGCGGTTGTCGCACAAATTCCTGCATTAGGCGTGAAAGTATAAGTTGTTGTCCCAACTGCTGATGTATCTACTGTACTTGGAGACCAAGTTCCAGCAATTCCATTATTTGAAGTTGTTGGTAAAGTAGGAGCCGTTCCATTTAAACAAATATCTGGAATTGCAGTAAACGTCGGTGTATCTGGAGTTGTTATTGTAACTACTCCTGAAGTTGGTTGTGATGGACAACTTAAACTAGATATTGAAATTGAATCTAATAAGTTACCAATACTTGGACTTCCTCCTGCGCTTGAAACAGAAACAAAGCGTAAAGTATAATCATTTCCTCCAGTAGTAGGAACTACATAATTTACAGTATGTAATACCCAAGCGGTGTTATTATCTGTAAAATTACCAAGACTAACATAAGGTCCTCCAAGAGGTCCTATTTCAACACCAACAACATCATTACCTTGTCTTCCTCTATGAGCAAAAGAAATTGTTAAGGCAGTTCCTGGTAAAACACTAAAATCTTGGAATAGTGTTCCCGGTGTATTTCCATTTAATTCAATTAACTGATTTCCAGAATATGCGTTAACACCTTCAAATCCTGGAGGCCAAATTTCTATTATTCCATCTGCGGATGTAGTATCCCAACAAGGAACTAAATTCTCATCAAATAGGTTAGGGAAAGCTCCAGTTGCAGTTGGACTTTCAAAATCTGTATTACAGAAATTAGTTACTTGATTAATAACAACAGTATAAGTTCCTGCAACTGTTGTATTAAATGATGCAACGTTACCTGGATTTGTAAATGGTGAAGGAACAGTCCAAGTGTATGAATAATTTCCAGGTATAGCTGGAGTTGCTGTAATTGTTGCACTAGATCCAGCACAAACAGTTGGATTGTTTACTGTAACAACTAAATTTGGATTTACAATTATTGTTAAAGTTGTAACTACAGCACATTGACCAGTAGCTGGTGTAAATGTGTATGTTGTTGTTGCAGTATTATCTAATGCTGGAGACCAAGTTCCTGTAATTCCATTATTAGAGGTAGTAGGTAATGCAGATAATGTATCACCAATACAAATTGGAGCAACAGAAGTAAATGTTGGTACAATTGTAGGAGTATTAACTACAATAGTCATTGTAACTGAACCTGCACAAATTCCGGCATTAGGAGTAAATGTATAGGTAGTAGTTGCAGTATTATTCATTGCCGGTGCCCATGTTCCTACAACGCCATTATTAGATGTTGTTGGTAAATCGGCTAATGGTGCTCCAGGGCAAATTGGCTGTACTTGCGTGAATGTTGGAGTTGTTGAACCTACTCCAATTGTCATAGTAGCAGTTGTTGCACATAATCCTGCAGTAGGAGTAAATGTGTATGTTGTTGTAGCAGTATTATTCATTGCTGGTGACCAAGTTCCTGTAACTCCATTATTAGAAGTAGTTGGTAAATCAGCTAAAACATCTCCTGGACAAATAGGTGCAACTTGAGTAAATGTAGGAACAGTGGCAGGAATTATCACAACTTGAGTAGTTGTTGAAAAAGCTGCACATCCACCTGAAGCAGGAACTGAATAAGTGATTATATAAGTATTTGGTACACTAGCACTCGGTACAAAATTTCCTGTAATAGGATCAATCGATAGTCCAGCAGGCGTTGCACTATAAGTACCACCTACTGTTCCAGTTCTTGTTACTGTTTGTAATGCTGTAATATTGTTACAGTATGATGCATTTGAATATGAAATAGTTGCACTTGCAGGTGCAGTAATAATGATTGTTCTTGTAGTTGTAATAAAAGGAATCGTATTACAAGTACCACCAATAGTTGTAGCTGTTGAACTTGTAACAATATAAGCACCAGGTGTACTTGCAGATAAATCTACAGTTCCAGTTGCACTATCAATCACTAAACCAGGAGTTGATGTATAGGTTCCAGCAGAAGCTCCTGGGGCTAATACTGGTGTCGGATCAACACCATCTTGACAATAAGTTGTTTGCGGATAGTTAAAAGTATTAATTGGGAAACACGCTGTTGTTCCTCCACCTGAATTTGTTTGAGTAAATGTTACTGTACCAGCTTGATTTGAGAAGTTTGTAATCATGATTACATATACTTCACATAATTGTGCATTTGGAATACACATGATTTCTGTTGGTGCTGCAGAATAACTACAAGCATGTAAAGTTCCAGGACAACCTGCAGCAGGTGTTGGTGCAGGAAGAATTCCAGGAAGTGGATTTTGTGGAACTCCTGTACAAGCAGTTTGTAAATCTGTAAATGGACCCCAAGCGACGTAATCTACGTCTCTTCCTATACCATTGTTATCAACTTGTGATATTAAGTAAGTTAATGGTCCAGCTTGGTTTACTTGTAAGAAGAAGAAAGCTGGGTTAGGTGATGTTGATAAACATCCAATTTGACCTAAACTAGGAACATTTGTTGAGTTTGCATAAGTTACAGTTTGACCAGTACAGAAAGCAGGTGCCTCAGTACATGGTAATGTACCAATACACAAATTAAAATTAACCAATTGTTGTTGTGCAGATGCAGAATAAATTCTGATATAATAAGTTTGACCTGCAGTAAGTCCGTCAGCAGCATTACAATTTAATTGAGTTAATGCACCGCAACTATTTCCAGTAAAGATTGCATAATCTAAATCTGTATTTAAAGGAACAACGTTATTGAAAGAGATAATATGAGTTGCAGCTGTAGCTGTAAATGTATACCATACATCATCATTTGCAACGCCTGGAGGACAGTTTACTGCAGGTAATGATTGAGTTGCTCCAATCAATGTACCTGGAGTTGTCTGTACACAATTTAAATTTTGATTTACAATAGCAAATGTTGCATTAGAACATTCATCATTAACAGGCAATGTACCAAATGTTAATGGTTGTGACCATAGACTTGAATCTGTTGGTGAACATATTGCTCTTACATAGAATGTATAAGCTGTTCCAGGAGGTAAATTGGTTAATGTATATGGGTTAGTTGTTACAATTCCTAAAGATGTAGGAGTTGGTGCCGCAGAACCTGCAGGAACAATAAATATTTCCCATGAAGTTGCAGTTCCTTGTTCAGTCCAACTTAATACCGCTGAAGTTTGTGTAACACTTGTAGCTGTTAAACTTATTGGTTTAGGACATGTTGGTAAGAAACACTCACCAGTACCATTATATAATGTAGTTCCTTGAGCACCAGTTCCTGGAGCTTTAGTATATATTGTAGCTTGTGGAGCTAAAGCTTCTTGGATAGAAACTCCAACTTCATTAGCAAAAGCACCTCCTGCATTCCATTGTAATTGGAAAGCAATTCCATGACAAAGAGGAATCTGAACCGAAACAGGTCCATTTCCGTTTGTAAAAGTTGCGCCAAAAGTTCCAACAACAATACCATTTTGAATAACGCTCATTGTATTACCATTCCATCCATCTCCAAAGGTATCTGTCATTGTGAAAGTATACAAACACTGATCAGTAGGAGGACAAATTGTAGTATTAAATGTTCCAGCTAAACTTGGATCACCAGTATTTGTTGGAGAACAAATAGGTCTTACATAAAAATTATAAGCTGTACCTGATGTCAATCCATTAACTGTAAATGGATTTGTTGGTGCTGCTGTCCATAAAGGGTTATTTGGAAGTGGAGCAGGAGAACCTACAGGAAGCACAATTACTTCCCAAGAAGTTTCAGGACCTGTTGTTGTCCATCCTAATGTTGCTGATGTTTGAGATAAATTTGTTGCAACTAAATTAGTTGGAGGTAAACATGATGGTACTAAACAGTTTACAGTACCTGTATATAAAGAAGTATTCTGTGCACCAGTTCCTGGAGCTTTAGTGAAAATTACTTGTGAAAAAGAGTTAGTAATAGAAACACCTACTTCATTTGCAAATGCACCACCAGCATTCCAGAATAATTCAACAGGTAGAGCATTACATAATGGTACTTGAACAATAACTGGTCCATTACCATTTGTAAATGTTGCACCAATTGTAGCAATTACGATTCCATTTTGTATTACATTCATTGTATTTCCATTCCAACCATCACCAAAAGTATCGGTCATTGTAAATGTATAATTACATTGGTTTACAGGATCACAAATTGTAGTGTTAAATGTTCTAGGTCCAGCTGGATCACCAATATTTGAAGGAGAGCAAACAGGTCTTACATAAAAATCATAAGCAGTACCAGAAGTAAGTCCGCCAACAGTAAATGGATTAGTTGGAGCTGCAGTCCATAAAGGATTGTTTGGAAGTGGAGCAGGTGAACCTGCAGGAAGTACAATAACTTGCCAAGAAGTTTCTGGTCCTGTTGTAGTCCAACCCAATGTAGCTCCAGTTTGTGACATATTAGTTGCTACTAAATTTGTTGGAGGTAAACATGCTGGAGTTAAACAGTTTACAGTTCCAGTATATAATGAGCTATTTTGAGCTCCTGTTCCTGCTGCTTTGGTATATATAGTTTGATTAAATGAATTGATAATAGTAACTCCTACTTCACCAGCAAAAGCACCACCAGCATTCCAAAACAATTCAAATGGTAATCCATCACACATCGGAACGGTAATGTTTATTGGTCCTCCACCAGCAGTGAAAGTTGGTCCTAAAAGCGCAACTTCAATACCATTTTGTCTAACGCTCATAGTATTTCCATTCCATCCGTCACCAAATGAATCTGTTAATCTAAAAGTATAGTTACATTGTTGTGAAACATCACAAATGTTTGTATTAAATAAGAATGGTCCAGACCAAGCACTAAATGTACCATTACCGCAATCTGCTCTAACATAATATTGATATGCAGTTGCTTGTGTAAGTCCAGCAGCTAAATAATTAGTATTTGTATTGGTTTGAACACCAGCACCAGCAGGGATTGGAGATCCTGCAGGTTGAACAGCAACTTCCCATGAAGTAGCACCACCTGGATTACCCCAAGAAAGTGAAGCAGAAGTTTGTCCAATACTTGATGCAGATAAATTATCTGGTTGAGGACAGTTTACTTGCTGAATTAATAAACTATAGCCAACAGTTTGTGGAGTAGCATTAGTTGAAATTACTATAATGTATGGTAAGCCTGCTGTAACACTCAAACTTGGTATAGATCTGACACCTCCACCATTATTTGCTACACCAGCTACACAAGTTACACCAACATTTGCGCATCCTTGATAAACAAAAATACCAGACCAATTGTCATTTGGAGTCATTGTTATACTTATTGTACCAGAAGTTGCTGGGGTATAAGAATAAAACACATCATTACCAGTCATGTAATTTGTTGCGGTTCCTGCACATGCAGTTGGTTGAGCAGTGTCAGTAGAATCACCATAATTTGCAGTATTGTCATTTGTACTGTAAGGTAAAGTCGTTATAGTAATTGGTGCCGTACATGTTAAGCCTGGTGGGACAGTACAGAAGTTAAAGGGTCCTACCCAGGTACTTGAACCATCAGTACATAAAGATCTTACATAATATACATAACAAGTATTTGGTGATAAGCCTGAAGCTACATATGGTAATGCTCCATTATAAACAACACCAACACCAGTTTGAGTACCACCAACAGCTGGTATAACTTCAATTTCCCAAGAAGTTGATCCACTAGGATTAGACCAGTTTAAATTTGCTGTAGTTTGAGTTATGCCAGTTGCAGATAAATTAGTTGGTTCTAAACATCTTTGAACTAAACTCACTCTATCAATCAACCATCTATCTCCACCTAAACCGGTTGTTGGTTGAGTAAAGCGCATTACAAAAGCGATGTAAACTTGTTGGCCTGCATAAGCCGAAAGATCAACTACTTTCTCTTCATAAATATTATATGTAGCATTTAAAGTTGTTTCAGTCCATTGAGCTGGAGTTGCTGTATAATTTGCAACTGTAGTTTGTGAACCAGCAGAAACGTTGGTATTAACTTTTATAAGATATTCTGTATTGGATACCGTAGCAATTGTTGATCTAGTCCAAAAACGTAATTCTCCATTTGCAGGAACAGTTACTAAAGGTGTAGCTAAATAATCTTCAGAAGTATTTCCTTGACCTATATTTTCGCGATCCATATAGGCGGCATTTACACCTTGGTATACATTTGTTGCAACGGTGTTTATGTTCCATCTTCTTGTAAGACCGACACCATTGTCAAAAACTGCCCATTGATTTCCTGTTGCTCCTGTTCCTAATGTCCATGGTGAAGAAGCTGTTGGAAGAGGAACATCTGGTCCAGTTGTTCCTTCAAAACCTTCAACACCTGGGGTTGGAAATTGGGAATATCCAACAATTGAGAAAAATAATGTCAGAATTAATAAAATAATTTTTTTCATAAAAAATATAAATTGATTGGTTTGTTGTTTAATAGATAATTACCAAAAATATAAAAAAAATATAAAATATTTAATTTAAATTTTGAAAATTCCTCCAAATGCTATAATTCTTTGTAAAAAAAGAAAGTGTTGACTTGCTTTATCGGAATTTTCATTAGTTGTTTTAATATCATTCATGTCAATGTATCCTGCTTTTAACTCAGTTTGAACGAAAAAGTATTTAAAAAAAGTAAAATTCAATCCAACTTTTGCAGAAATTCCATAACCAGAAACGTGAAAATCATCATAACGTTGTTTTCCTAGTACTCTAGAATTTGTTTTTGGATATAACAATCCTAAGCCAATTCCTTCAGTTAAGTTTAATTGAAATTTATCGGTATTTGAAATTTTAAAAACCTTTGAAATATCATCAACTCTGCAAAATTCTGAATTGATATAATTCAGTCCGTCGGTATGCTCAAATGTTAGGAATGGTGGAGTTGGTGAAGTATCTAATCCGGTGTAATTGTCAAAAAAATTAACAGGAGAGTTATTGTATGTTCCATTGTATATTGAACCACTTTCAGTTGAAGGTAAATTAATATTTCCTGAAACATTTGCTATTTGGCGTTGTCTCATTACATATTTCATGTGATCTAATCCAACGGAAATATTATAATGGTCATTTATGAAGTAACCCATTCTAAAATTTGTTTGTGGAATGGTAATAGATCCTGGTTTTATATAATCGATGTGCCAACCTTTTGGTTTATCATCTGCTACAGCATCATGAATTGTGAAATCATAGTTTTGTCCTGTAAAATGAATATCAGATTTGGTATAGCTTTCTCTGTTTCCTCCCCAAAAAAAGTAAAATTTACCTTTGTTATGACTTGTGAATTTTTCAGATTTTGATTTTTCTTGTGCTATTGAAAATTGTGAAAAAATAGCCAACACAATAACTATTTTACCTTTTAAATTAAAAAACATTTATTTTAGAATTGATTTACAGTTTTACGAATTGCTACTAGTTTAGTCATAAGATCTTCAAAGTAATTTAAGTGAAGCATATTGGCTCCATCACTTTTTGCATTTGCTGGATCAAAATGAGTTTCAATAAAAATTCCATCTACTCCAACTGCTATTCCAGCTTTGGCAACTGTTTCAATCATATCTGGTCTTCCTCCAGTTACTCCAGCAGTTTGATTGGGTTGTTGAAGTGAATGTGTTACATCTAAAACAGTAGTTGCATATTGTTGCATGGTTGGAATACCTCTGTAATCAACAATCATATCTTGGTACCCAAACATAGTTCCTCTATCAGTTACCATTACATTTTCGTTATGACAATCCAATACTTTTTGTACGGCATGTTTCATGCTTTCTGGACTCATGAATTGTCCTTTTTTTAAGTTGACCGTTTTTCCAGTTTTTGCAGCAGCTACAACCAAGTCGGTTTGTCTTACTAAGAAAGCTGGAATTTGTAAAACATCTACATATTCTGCAGCCATTGCAGCGTCTTCATTTGTATGAATATCTGTTACAGTCGGAACATGAAAAGTTTCAGAAACTTTACGAAGAATTTTTAATGCTTTTTCATCTCCAATACCAGAAAAGCTATCAATTCTTGAACGATTGGCTTTTTTGAATGAACCTTTAAAGACATAAGGAATTTCTAATTTATCTGTTATTGTAATTAGTTTTTCAGCAATTTTCATAGCCATTTCTTCTCCTTCAATAGCACAAGGACCGGCTAATAAAAAGAAATTACCACTTTCAATATGCTTGATTTGTGGAATATTGTTAATGTTCATATTGTATGATTTTGAAGTGCAAATATAATAAGAAAAAACCTTCTAACTTGTTAATTAGAAGGTTTTCTATTAGCTTATATGTTCAGAAAAGGTAAAGTGTTTAGGATTGAATTTTTATACTAAATCCTTTTGGACAGAGCACTTTTCCTTTCTCATATATATTAAGGTAAAGGATTATTTTTTTTTCGGTTCCTTCAAATGAAATTTGATATATATCTAATGTACCTGCTCCAACTGCACTTTTTTTAGTTGGAAATGGACAACAAGTATCTACTTTTTCATAGCTAATTTTTTCACCATTTGGACCACTTATTGCATTAAAAAAGTACTCTACATTTTTAGGAGAATATTTTTCATTTTCAAAGCCAAGATTTATAGGATAATCCATGTCATATCCATATTTTCCGTCTTTATCATATTCTGTAAGCACAAATTGCTTGTTTTTAATAGGAGGTTTGATAGCAGAATTATCAATATTTTGTATAGTTGATTTAATGCTTCCGCAGGAAGACAGCATTAATATTGAGGTAAATAGGAGGAATACAATTTTGCTTTTCATTTTAACGACAAATTAGGAGTATGATATTTTTATTCAAATTTCACAAATAATAATCAAAAATCAAACCATATAGTTATTTTTGTAAAAAAAAGCGATGGAATTTATTACAAATACTTGGCATTGGTCAATTTCAGGTTTTCTTATTGGATTGGTTATGCTCTCACTTATCTATTTTGGAAAAGTTTTTGGCATGTCATCTAATTTGAGAAGCCTATGTTCAATGACAGGAATTGGTAAAAAAGTCCCATTTTTTGATTGGGATTGGAAATCACAACGTTGGAACTTAGTTGTTGTTGCAGGGACCATGTTAGGAGGATATGTAGCAACACATTTTTTAAGCTCCGATTCTAATGTTGCCATTAATGAAATAACTATTCAAAAATTACAAAACATTGGGATTGAAGCTCCAAATTCAAAGTTATTGCCAGATTCATTATTTGGAAATAATGTATTTGAATCTCCAAAAATGATATTATTTCTTTTGATTGGAGGTTTACTTATAGGCTTTGGTTCAAGATATGCTGGCGGATGTACCTCTGGTCATGCCATTTCAGGATTGAGTAATTTTCAGATTCCATCTCTAAAAGCAGTTATTGGCTTTTTTGTTGGAGGACTTATAATGGTCAATTTTATTTTTCCTTTAATTTTTAAATAGTTAATTATGAATTTAATAAAATACTTACTAGTAGGTTTTATCTTTGGTGTTGTGTTAACTAAAGCAGAGGCCGTTTCATGGTATAGAATTTATGAGATGTTTCAATTTGATTCTTTTCATATGTATGGAATCATTATGACAGCTATTGCCACTGGAGTTCTAGGTATACAAATAATAAAGCGAAAAAAACTAAATGATATTAAAGGACTTCCAATTGAAATTCTTGATAAAGAAAAAGGAACTTTTCGTTATTGGATTGGAGGATTGATTTTTGGATTGGGATGGGCTATGGTAGGAGCATGTCCTGGACCAATATTTATATTAATTGGCGCAGGTTTTATCTCAGTTGGATTTGTATTAATTGGTGCTTTATTAGGTACTTTCTTTTACGGATTGATAAAAGATAAATTACCACATTAAATTATTTCTGCACTTAAACCAGCTTCAAGTAATTGTGTACATTGAGGTTTCAATTCATTAAAAGCTCCAGTTTTTACAGTACATTGTCCTTTGTAATGAACCAATATAGCACATTGTTCAGCTTGTTCTGAAGTGTGTTCGCATACTCTGATAAGTGTATCAATAACATGATCGAAAGTATTTACATCATCATTGTAAAGTACTATTTCATTGTTAACTCCAACCAATTCCTGAACGGATACTTCTTCTTGTGTTTTTTCTATCGTACTCATAACTATCTATTCTATTTGAAGATTTAGCAAAAAGTAAATTTAATTATTTTTTAAATATTTTAATGAAACCCAATTGTTTCTTTCAAATTTTTTAACATAGGTTAAACCTTTTTCTGTGCAAGATGCATCTATATAAGGAATGTCTTCGTTGTAAAATCCGCTTAAAAGCAGTATACCACTTTTATTTAAACAATCAACATAAGTCTGCATATCGTTTAATAGGATATTTCTGTTAATATTGGCAATTATTAAATCATAACTTTTACCTTTTAATAGTTCAGCATCACCTTCATAAACAGTTATTTCATTGCAATTATTGCGTTCAGCATTTTCTATTGAATTTAAATAACACCAATTGTCAATGTCAATTGCATCAATTGGTTTAGCACCTTTCATTTCTGCTAAAATAGCTAAAATAGCAGTTCCGCAACCCATGTCAAGTGTTTTTAAACCTGTAACATCTGTTTCCAATAAATGTTGAATCATCATGTGAGTAGTTTCATGATGTCCTGTTCCGAAACTCATTTTAGGTTCAATAATTATATCAAATTCAGCTTCTGTTTTTTTATGAAATGGAGCTCTAACATGACATTTTCCATCAACATCAATTGGCTCAAAATTCTTTTCCCATTCTTCATTCCAATTCACCTGATCTATTTCCTCTATAAAGTAAGAAATTTTAAATTCATCAGAACCTAAAATATAAATATCTTCAAGAACATCTTCCGTCCAAAGGTCTTTTTGAATAAATGCACTAAAGCCTGTTTCAGTTTCAATAAAACTTTCAAATGGTTTTTCACCCAATTCGGCAATTAATATTTCTGATCCTAGTTCTTTTGGTTCAATAGTAAAATGATATCCTAAGTAGATATTTGACATGATATTTTTTTTGCAAAGGTAGTAATGAATTTTGGATAGAAATTGTTTTTCAAAAAAAAACCTAGCACTTGGCTAGGTTAATTATTTATTTTTTTGGTTCATATAAACTAAGTAATCGGTCATATGTCTCATTTAATTTTTGGAAAGACTTCATAATTTCAACATCAGATGCTTTTGTTCTAACAAGTTCTGCAACTAACTTAGTTTGTCTTTTTAAAACTACAATTGCTTCATCAGCTTTAGGATTTCTTAAATCTTGTGGCATAGTGTTAACATCTAACGCTTCCGCTTTTTCAACTAAATATTCATAAGAATTTTTTATTGGTCCAAAATTTCCTTCACCAGCTGGTTCAAATGTTTTAACTAATAATTCTTGAAAATCATTAAGTTGTGGCCATTTTGAAGCTACTGATTGAGCTGAAACAGTATTAATTGCAAAGAAAAATGCAATTGCGAATAAAGATTTTATTAATTTCATCATTGTAATATTTAAATGTTATGCAATAATAATAATTTTTTTTAAACAACCGAGTTAAATTTTATAAAATTAAATCTACAATTCATCACTAATTTTCAACATTTCAGTTACTTTTAGTTTTTGTATTCATATAGTTGCTGCAACTTTGCTTCATCAAATTACAAACAATCATGAAAACAATTATTACATTTTTAATTTTATTTATTTCATCATTTGGGATTTCTCAAACCAAAATTTCTGGTAAAGTTGTAGATGAAAAAAGCAATCCTATAGCTGGAGCTAATATTTACATTGATGGAACATACGATGGTGCAACTTCAAATGAAATTGGTGAATTTACTTTTAGTACATCTGAAAAAGGCAATAAAATTCTTGTAATTTCATTTCTTACCTATGAAACTTTAAAAACTACAATTGAAATTGAAACCTACCAAAATAAAACTTTCAAACTAAAAGAAAGTATCAATACGTTGGATGAAGTTGTTATTAATGCAGGAACTTTTGAAGCAGGTGACAAAGCTAAAAATACGGTTTTAAAACCATTAGATATTGTGACAACTGCTGGTTCTAATGGCGATATTGTTTCGGCTTTACAAACTTTACCAGGAACTCAAACGGTGGGTGAAAGCGGACGATTGTTTGTTCGTGGTGGTGAAGCCGATGAAACGCAAACTTATGTTGACGGAATTCGTGTGGCACAACCTTTTGGTTCGACAACCCAAAATTTACCAACACGCGGACGATTTTCACCTTTTCTTTTTAGTGGGATTTCGTTTTCAACTGGAGGTTATTCTGCCGAATATGGTGAAGCTTTATCAAGTGTATTGTTATTAAACACAACTGATATGGCAACCGAAAATAAAACCGATATTTCATTTATGACAGTAGGTTTAGGTGTAGCAAATACTCAAAAATGGAAAAAAAGTTCACTTACATTTAATACTGCTTACATTGATTTAGCTCCATATCAAGTGGCGATTCCTCAGAATGTTGATTGGAATAAAGCTTTTCAATCACTTTCTGGAGAAATTGTTTATCGCTATGAATTGGAACGAGGTTTATTTAAACTTTACACAGCTTTTGACGCATCACGATTTGATTTGAATCAAGAAAGTATTAATTCTGTTGCTAAAACTAGAGTCGATTTGAAAAACAATAATCTTTATGTAAATGCATCTTACAAAGGAAATTTTGGATCAAATTGGCAACTTACAACTGGTTTGAGTTATGGTTTAGGAAACAATAAAATTGGCTTGGATAACCAAAGAATAGAGAATACCGAACACGCATCACATTTAAAATTAAAAATTAAAAAACCAATTTCAGATAGAATCAAATTGTCTTTTGGTGCGGATTATTTTATAACAAAATTTGATGAAAAATATTCATTTATTACAAATCAAACAGGTTATAATTCTAATATTTTCGCTGGATATACTGAAGCCGATATTTTCTTTTCTAAAAAGTTAGCAATGAAAGTTGGTGTGAGAGCTGTAAATAATGATTTATTGAATGAAACTTCCATTTCTCCTCGAACATCATTGGCTTATAAAGTTAGTAAATCAAGTCAGTTTTCTGTTGCTTATGGCGAATTCGAACAAGCTCCAAGACAAGATTATTTGAAATTCACTTCAGATTTTAAAAACGAAAGAGCTTCTCATTACATTTTGAATTATCAATTTAGCAAAGATAAACGTACTTTTAGAAGTGAAATTTACTTTAAAGATTACAATAATTTGGTGAAATTTGATACTCAAATAGCACAATACAATTCTAATTTTAATAATAACGGATTTGGATTTGCAAAAGGATTAGATGTTTTTTGGAGAGACAATAAATCAATTAAAAATTTAGAATATTGGGTTTCATATTCTTACATCGATACTAAAAGAGATTATAGAAATTATGAAGCCGAAGTTACTCCAAGTTTTGTAGCTAAAAACAATTTTTCGATAGTAACTAAATATTGGATAAACGATTGGAAGTCAAGTGTAGGTTTATCTTATAGTTTCAATTCAGGACGACCTTATGATAATCCAAATGAAATGAGTTTTATGAACGGAAAAACTAAAAGTTATAATAATGTTAGTTTGAGTTGGGCTTATTTGTTAAGTCAGCAAAAGATATTATTCATTTCAATTAGCAATGTTTTAGGAACTCAAAATGTCTTTGGATATGACTATGCTAACTCACCTGATTCAAATGGCGTTTTTCAAAGAAAGGAAATAATTCCAACAGCAGATAGATTTTTCTTCGTTGGATTCTTTTGGACCATCAGCGATAATAAAAAGGACAATCAATTGGATAATTTATAGTTTACAATTCATCCCAAAAAATCAACATTTCAGTAAGTATAAATTTCACAGCACATACAAACAGAATACTTTTACATCAGAATTAAGAACAAGAGTTTTAATCATCAATAAAAAATCAATAACAATTTAAAATTTAGAAATCATGACAAAAGTTATCACAACATTAGTAGTATTTTTAGCAACAGTTTTAACTGTAAATGCACAACAGTATGAGCAAGGAATGGGAAAAGCATTCGCAACTTGGAGAACAGGAAACGCAACAGAAGCATCAGCTTTATTTGAAAGAATTGCATCGGTTGAAAAAACAAATTGGTTACCAAATTATTATGTAGCTTTAGTAAACACAACAGAAGCTTTCAATCCAGCAAATGCTAAAAACGCAACAGCTTTAATTAATAAAGCACAAACTGCTTTGGATGCAGCAGAATTAATTTCTCCGAACAATGCAGAAATTCTAATTATGCAAGCTATGATAAACACAGCTTGGATTGTTCAAGATCCAATGACTAACGGAATGAAACTTTCAGCTCCAACCATTGAATTATATGAAAGAGCATTAAAATTAGCTCCAGAAAATCCAAGAGCTGTTTTCGGAAAGGCAGATTTTGAAATCGGTGGAGCTCAATATTGGGGAACAGATACCAAACCAATGTGTGAGCAAGTTGCAAAATCTATCGAATTATTTGCTAAATTTAAACCAGAAACAGAATTTCATCCAACTTGGGGTTTAGATAGAGCTCAAGAGACATTGAAAAACTGCGGAAAATAATTTCAAAAATAAAATCTTAAGAAGATGATAACCAAATTAATCAAAGAATTACCAAGAGCAATTTTTATTTCTATAAGCATCTTTTTAGTTCTATTAATCATAAGATTCTTATCAGGAGTTCGAATTGAATTCAACTCAAGTTTATTAATCAATTTTGGTTATACAACTTTATACGGTTTCATGTTGTACTATGCGAATGCTATTTTATTCATGAAACTCGATGAGATTTTTAGCAAAGAAAGGTTCAATAGAAAAAGAATTCTAATTGGTTTTATAGGTTCATTTATTATTTCAGTTGGAGTAATCTTTTTGTTGAGAATTTTTGAAGATGTAATTATTGAAGGAAGTTCATTAGCTTTATTTTTTGAAAAAGAAAAGTTTAGTAATTATCTAGTTACCATCATAATAACATTTATTGTAACACTTGCTTTTCATGCATTTTACTTTTACAAAGCTTACCAAGAAAGTCGCCTAAAAGAACAAAAAATAATCGCCGGAACTGCGAATGCTAAATTTGAAAGCTTAAAGAATCAAATTGATCCTCATTTTCTTTTTAATAGTTTGAATGTTTTAAGTTCATTGATAGAAGAAAATCCTGAAAATGCACAACAGTTTACCACTTCATTGTCTAAGATTTATCGCTACGTTTTAGAACAAAAGGATAAAGAATTAGTTACCGTTTCAGAAGAATTAGCTTTCGCAAAAACGTATATGAAGTTATTAAAAATGCGTTTCGAAAACAGCATCACTTTTGAACTTCCAACTGATTTTGAAAATCCTGATGCAAAAGTGGTTCCGTTGTCATTGCAATTATTATTAGAAAACACGATTAAACATAATGTGGTTAGCGAAAACAAACCACTTCATATTAAAATTTATATAAAAGATAATTTTTTAGTAGTAGAAAATAACCTGCAAAAGAAAGAAGTTTTACAAGATAGAAAAGGTGTAGGACTTCAAAATATAGTAAGTCGTTATGCTATTCTTTCAGAACGAAAAGTCTTAATTGACGAAACTAAAGAAACGTTTGCAGTATATCTACCTATTTTAACAAAACAAATAAGTATCATGGAAACAACAAATACATTTAACGAAAACACTTCTTACTTGAGAGCAAAAGAACGTGTAGAAAAAATAAAAGGATTTTATGGAAATTTAGCATCTTATTGTGTGGTAATTCCAATATTAATCATCATAAATTTAAACTCACCGCACAATTTTCAATGGTTTTGGTTCCCAATGTTGGGTTGGGGTTTAGGAGTACTATTCCATGCTTTTGAAACTTTTGGATATGGAAAATCTTGGGAAGAGAAAAAGATTCAAGAAATATTGAATAAACAAAATAATACTAACAACAAATGGAAGTAATTATGAATACTAATCAAGATTTTGAGAACTATCAAAAAGCAAAAAAGCAAGTTGAAGAAATCAAAGGATTTTATTCGCATTTAACATTTTACATAATTTTTAATGCAATAATAATTTTTATCAATTTAAAATATTCACCTAATCATCTTTGGTTTTTTTGGACAACTTTCAGTTGGGGAATTGGATTATTTTTTCATGCGTTAAAAGTCTTTAATTGGTTTCCTTTTTTTGGAAAAAGTTGGGAAGAAAAAAAGATGCAACAGTTTATAGAAGAAGAAAAGAACAAACAAAATAAATACGAATAATTATGACACCAGAAGAGCAAATGCAATACGAAAGAGCACTTAAACGTGTCAAAAAGATTAAAGGTTTTTATACGCATTTATTGGTTTATGTGGTTATAAATTTGATGATTGTGATAATTAATATCCAAAATCTCAAAACCGGTGAAAGTTATTTTAAATTGGAAAATTTCTTCACGGCTTTCTTTTGGGGAATTGGTTTAGTAGCTCACGGATTATCAACTTTTGGAGGTGAAATTTTCTTCGGAAGCGATTGGGAAGAAAAGAAAATTAAAGAGTTGATGGAGAAGGAGAAGAGCGAACAACAAAAATGGGACTAATGATAAATTCGGAACTTATTTTTAAAATTTTACTTGTAATTCACATCATTGCAGGAATCATTGGTTTGATTACCGGAACTATCAATATTACTAGAAAAAAAGGAGATAAGTTGCATAAAAATGTTGGTTTGTTTTTTCTTTATGGGATGTTGATTAACGGTTTTGCAGGTTTATTAATGACTTTAATACATAGTAATCCATTCTTGTTTATTGTTGGAATTTTTTCAATTTACATGGCAGCTACAGGACAACGATATCTTTCTTTAAAAGGATTGTTGAAAGGTGAAAAGGCCAAAAATATAGATTGGATTTTAAGTGCAATAATGTTACTTTTCGGAATTGGATTTGTGATATATGGAATCTTAATATTGTTTTCATGTAATAATTTCGGAATAGTATTATTGGTCTTCGGATTCATCAGTATTTCAATGGTTTATCAAGATTTTAAAAATTATAAAGGTCAAAATTCAATAAAAAACTTTTGGTTGTTAGTTCACATTCAGCGAATGATAGGTAGCTATATTGCTGCTGCAACAGCTTTTTTAGTAGTCAATAATACTTTTTTACCAGCAGTTGTTGCTTGGCTTTTACCAACTGTATTACTAGTTCCATTAATTATTAAATGGTCAAATAAATATAAAATCGTTTCAAAATAAGAATATGAACATAATTATTATAGAAGACGAAAAACCTGCTGCAAGATTGTTGCAACGCAAGGTTGAAAAATTAGGATTGCAAGTCGATCAAATGCTTCATTCTGTTGAAGAATCTATCAATTGGTTTAACAATAATCCACATCCAGATTTGATATTTTTGGATATTCAATTGTCTGATGGTTTATCGTTTGAAATATTCGAAAATATTGACATAAAAAGCGCTGTGATTTTCACAACTGCTTACGATGAATATGCTCTGCGAGCTTTTAAATTAAACAGTATTGATTATCTTCTAAAACCAATTGACGAAGAAGATTTGGAAACTGCTGTAAACAAATTTAAAGCAAGAAATACAGCAACTCCCAATTTGTCATTGGATTTTGAAATGATAAAAAAAATGTTGGTGAACCCAATTGATAGAGAATATAAAAAGCGATTCACTATTAAAATGGGACAACAACTTAAAATGATAACTATTGATGAAGTAGAATGTTTTTATAGTGAAAACAAAGGAACTTATCTTCATACTTTTGATGGACGTGACTACTTATTAGATACTACTTTAGAAAGTTTAGAAAACGAATTAGATCCAAAGGATTTTTATCGAGTTTCAAGAAAATTTATCATTCCGTTAAAAGGAATTAAGGAAATTCAAATGCACAGCAACTCACGATTAAAAGTAATTTTACCAACTTACAAAGACGATGAAGTAATTGTTGCTAGAGAAAAAGTAAGTGATTTTAAAACTTGGTTGGGATAAAAAAAAGCCATCAATAATTAGTTATTTGATGGCTTTTTTTGTGAATAATTTATTCAAATAATGATTTGATTTCCTTTTCGGTTTTACCTAATTTTTCTTTTAGTTTTCCCCACATTTCTTGTTCTTTTCCTTCTTCATATAACAAATCATCATCAGTTAATTCTGCAAATTTTTGTTTCATTTTTCCTTTTAATTGTTCCCAATTACCTTTAATTTCTTTTGAATTCGGCATAATGATTTTTTTTAAATTAATAATTTTTATCTATTCAAATTTCAGAAATTAAATTTCAAAATTGTTTTACATTTCCAGATAAAAGTTACATAATTACTTTATTACGACTTTGCGAATTGCAATTAAAAAAAACACTAGTAAAGTATAAATAATAAAAAAAGGTACAATAAATTCAATCCAACCCAAAGGTAACATAACGGCAATAATTAGCAATTGAAATCCCAATCCATAAAGAGATAGTAAGGTCATGAACCAATTAGGAAACGTTTTTACTTTGTAAGCATCTTTATCTAAAAAGTGAATTATTTTATCAAAAGCGCCATAGACTATAGTATAAATTCCAAATAAAATATCAACTGATTTTTGCGTTTCTCCTGGCAAAGCTTTCGGTGATTTATATTCAAATACTTTGCTGGTAGAATCACCACCAACTGATTTATTTCTTAAAATCACATAGTAATAATTATACAACGTTCCTTGAAGTTGAATTCCGATAAAAGCTAGTAAACAAAACCAAATAGTTGTCTTTGATACATAACAAATAGCCATAAGAATCAAGAAATTCAGAATAATATCAAATACACTATCTAAATATCTTCCCACATAAGAAGGTGTGTTTTTAAGTCGAGCCAATTCGCCATCGGCAGCATCAATTCCAGATTTGAGAACAATAAAAAATGCAGCCCAAAAATACTGTTGTGTAACTATACAATAAATCGCAATTAAACCCGATATTCCAAATAAAATGGTAACGTGAATAGGAGTGAAGCGTGTACTTTTTAATTGATTAGCAAGGAATTTTCCGAATGGTCTTCCGTAATCTGATAAGTCAAGAAATTTATCTTGAGCTGTAAGTTTTGACATTTAAAGTTTCTAAATAGAACTGCGACAATATAGTCTGTAAATTTATTTTGGTAATGGAATCGCAACAAACCACATCATTGACATTGCGATTATTCCACCTATTATTCCAACAATAGTTATTAATTTTATAGTATTTTCTGATGGATTATCGTTTACATTTCCAAAGCTATTAACTCTAATAATTCCTGGATGATTTTCTAAAAATTTTGCTCCGTTTTTAAAGAAAATAAATCTAATTAATAATATCCAAATTGCTATTATAGAAAAGTGAAATAATAAAACCATCGGATTCATTTTAGACGGTTGAAAGTAATCAAATACAGATTCTGTAAGTCCAAAAGTATTTCCAATTCCAATAATAATCCATGGAATGGAACCATAAATTAAAAAGTTTTTAAAGATAATTTTATAACCATTCTCTTTCTCAGGACTTTCTTCTATAAATTCAGAGGCTTTTTTTCTTAAAAGATAAGCATTAAAAAAGTTTACTAAAATGAATAAAATCCAAATGTATTGAGTTAAATGTTTCATTATTTACTTAGTCTATGTAAGGTGTAAGTCATAGTTGCCAACAAAATAAAAGCCATTATTTGATGTGTTAAACCTAACCACATTGGAACACCTAATAATAAGGTTAAAACACCTAATGTAAATTGCAAAAACACTATAAAAGCCAATAGATTTAATCCATTTTTCTGTTGCGTTGAAACTGCAAATTTCTTACTTTGAAAATATAAAAATAAAATTAATCCAACAACAACATAAGCCAAAGTTCTGTGCACAAATTGAACGCCACTTTTACCTTCAGTTAATCGCAATAGCCAAGAATCTTTTTCTAAAATAATACTTTCGTGGAAAAATTTCCCATCACTCATCAATGGCCAATGGTTGTGAATTAATCCGGCATTCAATCCTGCTACAAATCCACCATAAATGATTTGGATTACAAGAAAAACGATGGCAATTCGAGCGTATTTTCTTAAAGTTGTGTTGACTTCTTTTTTATCAGGATAGATTAAATCTAACGCAACCCAAAGTGTGTAGGCAAAAGTTATAAATGCAAAAGTTAAGTGTAAAGCTAATCTAAAATGACTCACATCAGGATTATCGATCAAACCACTTTTCACCATAAACCAACCTAAAAATCCTTGAAATGCACCCATTCCTAGAAGGACGATACATTTTTTAATGGTTTCAGAATCTAATTTCTTTTTGATTAAAAAGTAAACAAATGGAATGATGAAAACCAATCCAATTATTCTTCCAATAAAGCGGTGAAACCATTCCCAGAAATAAATAAATTTATAATCAGAAAGTTGAAAATCGTTATGAATATTGATTTTTTGATATTCAGGAAATTTCTTGTATTCATCAAATGCTGCTTGCCATTTTTCTTCTGTCAAAGGAGGAAAAGTGTCTGTTACCAAATGCCAATCGGTCATTGAAAGTCCAGAATTGGTCAAACGTGTAATTCCACCAACAGTAACCATGATAAAGAGTAAGATACAACCTGAAAGTAGCCAATAAATGACTGATTTGTTATTCTTCATTTGAGAAGTAATTTTTATGCAAAATTATTTTTAATCCTTTGATTAACTCATTTAACAAAAGTTAATCTTTACTTATTATTTTCTACTTTTTTCAACCCTAATTTTTCTGCTCTTTTTAGAACAAAATCGTAAGCTGCTTGATATTCATTCGGAATTTTTCCGTCCAAAATAGCTTCTTTTACGGACTCTTTCAACATTCCTATTTCTTTTGAAGGCTTTAGATTGAATAGTTCCATGATTTCTTCACCAGAAATTGGCGGTTGAAATTGACGCACATGATCGCGTTCTTCAACTTCAATTATTTTTTTGCGAACGATATCAAAATTATTATGGTATTTTTTGAACTTCGTTGGATTTTTAGTTGTGATATCAGCTTCACAAAGTGTCATCAAATGATCTACATCTTCACCAGCATCAAAAACTAAACGTCTTACAGCAGAATCAGTTACAATATCTTCAGCCAAAACAATTGGTCGTGAACTCAACATAACCATTTTCTGAACAAACTTCATTTTTTGATTCAATGGCATGTGCAATCTTTCAAAGATTTTTTTCACCATTTTTCCACCAAGAAATTCGTGTCCGTGGAATGTCCAACCTTGTTTTTTATTGAATTTTTTTGTTGGAGCTTTTCCAATATCATGCAACAAAGCAGCCCAACGTAACCAAACATCATCAGTATTCGGACAAATATTATCAACAACTTCTAAGGTGTGATAAAAGTTATTTTTATGCGTATGACCTTCAATTTCTTCTACATTATTCAACGCTGTTAATTCAGGTAAAATAATGTCTAAAAGTCCTGTTTTATATAAATGTAAAAAACCAATTGATGGTTTATCAGTAGAAAGAATTTTGTTTAACTCATCCACAATGCGTTCTCCAGAAATAATATTGATTCGCTCCTTATTTCGTTCAATTGCAGTTAATGATTCTTCTTCAATTTCAAAGTTTAATTGCGTTGCAAAACGAATACCACGTAGCATTCGCAGAGGATCGTCTGAATAAGTAATATCTGGATTTAAAGGCGTTTTTATGATTTTATTTTCTAAATCAGATAAGCCATTGAATGGATCAACCAATTCACCATAATTTCTTTCATTCAAAGAAAAAGCCAATGCATTTATGGTAAAATCACGTCGGTTTTGGTCGTCTTCCAATGTTCCATTTTCTACAATTGGATTTCTGCTGTCTTGATTGTAGCTTTCTTTTCTTGCACCAACAAATTCAATATCAATCTCTTTGTAACGAAGCATTGCTGTTCCGTAATTTTTAAAAACTTGAACTTTAGGTTTGTTAGGCAATAATTCTGAAACTTTCAAAGCCAAGTCAATTCCCGAACCTACAGCAACAATATCAATATCTTTTTTAAAATCCCTTTGAAGTAAAAAATCACGAACAAAACCGCCAATAACATAACTATCAACATTAAGTTCTTGGCTTGCCTGTGCAATTATTTTAAAAATAGGATTATTAAGTGCTTTTGTGTAATTCATTGTATTGATTTCAATTTCAGTTTAATTAACTGAAAACTGTGACTGCGATTGAAAACTATTTACGAATAATTTTAACCTGATTATCTAGTGAAAGTTTTATTATCGTTGATGGATTTTTACAAACTTTATCGCGGTGCAAATTTACTACATAGTCAACACCTTTAATAATTTCGGGACTAATTTCTTTAAATGTTTTGGGAGTAACATTTCCAGAAACATTTGCCGATGTTGAAACTAGTGGTCGTTTCATGCGTTCCATTAATTTAAAACAAAATGGTTCTTTCACTAGTCTAACTCCAAGTGTTTTATCCTCTGCTATGATATTTGAAGCCACATTTCTAGGATTATCAAGAATTAATGTAGTTGCTTTTTGCTTTTCTAATTCACCATCAGTTGGGTTGGATAAATCCCAAATTTCCCAAGCTAAATCAGGAATTGCTGAAAAAACATTATACATCATTTTTTCACCATTCATGAGTACAATCATGCTTTTTGAATCGTCTCGCTGTTTTAAATCATAAATTTTCTTAACAGCTTCTTCATTAGAAGCATCACAACCAATTCCCCAAACAGTATCTGTTGGATAAAGAATGATGCCACCATTTTTAATGACTTCGTATGCGTTGTGAACTTCAGTGTTAATATCACTCATAAACCTTTGTTTTCTTTATCGCAAAGATATAACTTTACTATTTAATTTTCGAAACTGCTTTATTTTCTCGAATCGTTAGTTTTTTTTGGTAAATAAATTATCTTTGTTCTTGGAAAAAACATCATTATAAAGATGTATTTTTCTTATTGATATTTTAAAATTCGCATCTTAATGATAGGTATTACGGGCTCTACAGGTGTTTTAGGCAGCATCATTTGTGATAAACTAGAAAAACAAAATATAGCTTTTTCTAGATTTACTGCAGATATCCGAGATGACAACGCTGTGTTGAATTGGGTTCGCGATAATGAGTTAAATTATATTATTCATTTGGCTTCTAAAGTTGCCGTTTCTGATGTTGAGAACAATATTGACGAAGCTTATGATATTAATATTTCGGGTACAATAAATCTTATTAAGGCAGTAAAAAAGTACAATAAACCAATAGGTTTTTTTTATGCCAGTACAAGCCACGTTTATGCCAGTTCAGCATCTGCAATTAAGGAAACCGATGCTATTAGCCCAATTAATTCATATGGACTTACAAAATGGATGTCAGAATTAATTCTTAATGATTTTAAAAAAAAATATTCAAATATTAATTTGTGTATAGGAAGGATTTTTAGTTTTTATCACCAATCGCAAAGACCTCCTTTCTTGTACCCCAATTTAATAAAACGATTTGAAGAGGAAGATTTATCAATGCCATTCAAATTATTTGGAGCTAATTCAACTAGAGATTTTTTAAATGCCGAAGAAGTTTGCGATATTATTATCAAATTGGTTCTTGGTAATTGTGAAGGAACAATTAATATTGCCTCGGGTACATCGATAAAGATTATTGATTTCGCACAAAAAATAGCACCTCAAAAAATGAATTTTGATTACGATGCTACTGAAACTATAAATCATTTAAATGCCGATATTTCATTATTAAATTCTATTATAAAAAATGACTAACAAACAAGTTTCAATAGTAATACCAACATTTAATAGAGCTGATTATCTAGTTGAATGTATTGACTCGTGCTTAGCTCAAACACAGGCGTGTGAGATAATTGTGTGCGATCATGGTAGTACTGACAATACACCAGAAGTTGTAAAAAAGTATGGTGACAGAATAAAGTATGTTAGAAGAACATTAGATTCTGGAGTTCATTTTTGTTGGATGGATGGAATTTTGCATTGTTCTAATGATTTAATCCACATAAATTATGATGATGATTGGATAAAGCCTAATTTTATCGAAGATTGTGTTAAATTATTTGACGAAAATGTAGGTTTTGTTTTCTCAAATGCAACGGTTTATTATGAAAATCAAAAAGAATACAGTGATAATTTATTCAAATTAAATGATACTTCTGGAGTTTTTCCGGTAAAGAATTTTTTAAAATTTAGTACTAGCAATATGGTTTCACCAGGTGCTGCTATTTTTAGAAAAAAACAACTTTTGGACAACTTGTTCGTTGGAAAAGTTCCTTTTACTCAAAATGAATATCATGGCGTTGGACCCGATATTTTATTTTCAATAATGAGTTGTATTGAGTATCCATCCTATGGTTTTGTTAACGAGCCATTAGCAATATTTAGAGCCCATGATAAATCAATCACTATTGATGCCTTGTCGGATTCATCAAAACAGATAAAAATTAAGAACGCATACAATGATGCTAGAGTGTATTTTTATTTATCTAAAATAATTAAAAATTGCAATTTGTTTTCATTGATAAAAAAAATTAAAATTAAAAAATAGAAATGATAAGATTAGCAGAAAATACCATAACTCAAGAGGAATTAGTAGCCTTAAGTCAATGGATTCCGAGTGCGCCACAATTAACAAAAGGACCATTAGTTGTTGAATTTGAAAAACAATTTGCTGCTTACACTGGTACTAAACATTGTGTAATGGTAAATAGTGGTTCATCAGCCAATTTACTAATGGCTTATTCTTTACTTGAAGGAAATTATCTAAAAAACAAAAAGGTAGTGGTGCCAGCAATAAGTTGGATTACAACTCTTTCTCCTTTTTTACAATTTGGATTTGATGTTATACTATGTGATAGTGATAAAAAAAGTTTAGGTTTAGATGTTGCTAAACTTGAAGAGCTTTTCATCAAAGAAAAACCAGCTTTGTTAATTATTGTGCATGTACTTGCACATCTTAACGATATGGATGCCATTACCAAATTATGTCAAAAATATGATGTATTATTAATTGAAGATGCTTGCGAAGCTTTGGGTACAACTAATATTGACGGAAGAAAAGCTGGGAATTTATCTATAGCAGGCTCATTTTCATTTTATTATGGACATCATATTTCTACTATTGAAGGCGGTGCAGTTACCACTAATGATACAAAACTATACAATTTAATGTTGTCAATTCGTTCTCACGGTTGGTCAAGAGATGTCGATAGTAATTTTAAAAACGAATGGAAAGAAACCTTTAATATTGATGAAGTTAGAGAATTTTATACTTTTTACTATCCGGGATTTAATTTACGTTCAACAGATTTAAATGCCTTTTTAGGAATAAGTCAACTTGCTAAAATGGAAGAAATTACAAAAGTAAGAGAAGAAAATTTTAAATTATACAAAAAGTATTTGGGTGACAAATTTTGGAGCCAAGAAAGTCATTACAATCAGTTATCGAGTTTTGCTTTCGGAACAATTGTAGAAAATAGAGTGGAGGTTTTTAACCATTTAAAGAAAAACGATATTGAAGTTAGACCTTTAATTTGTGGCTCCATGGGAAAACAACCGTTCTGGATTAAACGATTTGGCTACACACCACTTGAAGTTGCTGATATCGTTCATGATTATGGACTATACTTACCAAATCATCTTTACATCAACGAAGAAAAAATTAAATTTGTAACAGAAAAATTTATGGAAGTTGCAATTCCTAAGTTTTTTTAAAATATAAACAAAATGAAAGTAGCATTAATTACAGGAATTACGGGACAAGATGGAGCTTATTTAGCCGAACTGTTATTGTCAAAAGGATATATGGTACACGGAGTAAAAAGAAGAAGTTCTTTGTTTAATACACAAAGAATTGATCATCTTTATGAAGATCCGCACATTGATAATCAAAAATTTAAATTGCATTATGGTGATTTAAGTGATTCTACTAACTTGATCAGAATCATTCAAGAAACCCAGCCCGATGAAATTTATAATTTAGGTGCAATGAGTCACGTAAAAGTAAGTTTTGATGTGCCAGAATATACTGCAAATACTGATGGAATCGGTACATTGAGAATTTTAGATGCAGTTAGATTACTTGGATTAATTAAAAAAACAAGAATTTATCAAGCGTCAACATCTGAGTTATATGGTTTAGTTCAAGAAGTTCCACAAAAGGAAACAACGCCATTTTATCCACGTTCACCGTATGCTGTAGCAAAAATGTATGCTTATTGGATTACAGTAAATTACAGAGAAGCTTACGACATGTATGCTTGTAATGGTATTCTTTTTAATCACGAAAGTCCGTTAAGAGGAGAAACATTTGTTACTAGAAAAATTACTAGAGGTGTTGCTCAAATGGCAATGGGAATGCAAGAAACTCTTTATATGGGAAATATTGACTCACAAAGAGATTGGGGTCATGCTAAAGACTATGTTGAGGCAATGTGGTTGATGTTACAACAAGATAAGCCAGAAGATTTTGTAATATCTACAGGTGTTACCACTCCAGTTAGAGAGTTTATCAGAATGGCTTTTAGAGAAGTAGGAGTAGAGCTTGAATTCAATGGCAAAGGTATTGATGAAAAAGGAATTGTGATTTCGACTTCTAATCCTGATTATCAGTTTAAAATTGGACAAGTAGTTTTACAAATTGATCCAACTTATTTTAGACCAACAGAAGTAGATTTGCTTATTGGTGATAATACTAAAGCCAAAACTAAATTAGGATGGACTCCAAAATATACACTAGATATGTTGGTGAAGGAAATGGTTCAGGCTGATTTAGAGATTTTTAAAAAAGAAAAATATTTATTGAATTTCAAAGGATAATAATTAATGAATCATAATTCAAAAATATTTGTAGCTGGTCATCGCGGAATGGTTGGAAGTGCCATTTTAAATGATTTAAAAAGTAAAGGTTATACTAATATTATAACCAGAACTTCAAGTGAGCTTAATTTAATTGATCAAGATAAAGTAGCTGCGTTTTTTGAATCTGAAAAACCTGAATATGTTTTTTTAGCTGCTGCCAAAGTAGGCGGAATTGTTGCAAATAACACTTATAGAGCTGATTTTATATATGAAAACATACTCATTCAAAGTAATGTGATTCATCACAGTTATAAATCAGGAGTTAAGAAACTATTATTTTTAGGATCGACTTGTATCTATCCTAAACTTGCACCGCAACCTTTAAAAGAAGATTATCTTTTGACAGGACTTTTAGAAGAAACCAATGAACCTTATGCTATTGCAAAAATATCGGGTATAAAAATGTGTGATGCTTACAGATACCAATATGGTTGTAATTTTATTTCAGTAATGCCAACAAATCTTTATGGATTTAATGATAATTATGATTTAGAAAATTCACACGTTTTACCTGCTTTGATTAGAAAATTCCACGAAGCTAAAATCAACAACTCTGATAATGTTGTGGTTTGGGGAACAGGAACTCCTTTGAGAGAATTTCTTCATGCAACTGATATGGCTAATGCTTGTGTATATCTTATGGAACATTACAATGAAAAAGGCTTTGTTAACATTGGAACTGGTGTCGAGATTTCTATTAAAGATTTAGCTTATCTGATTAAAGACATTGTAGGATTTGATGGTGATATTGTTTTTGATGAATCGAAACCAAATGGGACTCCAAGAAAGCTGACCGATATTACCAAACTTACTAATTTAGGTTGGAAATATTCTATTGAATTAAGAGATGGAATCACCAAAGTATATAACGATAAGTTTTTGGCTGTAAAATAAAAGCAATGACTAAAATATCTATTATTACTATTAATTACAACGACTTAGTTGGTTTAGAAAAAACTTTTAATAGTGTTGATAGTCAATCAAATACAGACTTTGAATACATCGTTATTGATGGCGGAAGTACTGACGGAAGTAAAGAATTTCTTGAGCAAAATTCAGATAAATTAGCTTATTGGATTTCAGAAAAAGATTCTGGTGTTTATAACGCTATGAACAAAGGAATTAAAGCTGCCAAAGGAGATTATGTTATGTTTCTAAACAGTAGAGATTTCTTAATAGATACTACCATAATCGATAAGGTAATAAAGGATTTAGATGGTTCTACAGCTATTTATTATGGAAATCTTATTTATAGCTTAAATGGAGTGAATACACAATTGTGGTCACCTCCAGATACTTTATCTTTTACTTATTTTTTGAGTGATTCATTACCACATCCAGCGAGTTTTATCAAACGAGAATTGTTCGAAACTCATTTTTATTATTCTGAACATTTTAAAATTGTATCCGATTGGGAGTTTTTCATTTACAGCATTTGTAAAATGAATGTATCCTATAAACATTTAGATTATGTTATTTCAAATTTTGATAATAGCGGAATGTCGAGTGTAAAGGAAAATCTAATTAAAATTGAGGCAGAAAAACAACAAGTTTTCGAAACACATTTTCCGTTACTACTCGACGATATTAAAGTTTTGAAAGATGGAAATTCGCAACGATTCAAGCAATATCAAGCTATAAAAAGTAATAAATTTAAATTTACCTTACTAAAAGGATTGATGAGTTTGTTGCTTTTGTTTCAACCTAAAGTAAAAATGAAAAGGTACATCACTAAAATCTAATTTTTAAATTCTGTAATGACTTTTTCATAATAGTTGATGGTTTCTTCAATCATTTTTTCTTGACTAAAACGTTCCATAATTGACTTTCTGGCATTTGATTTTATTCTATTTGCTTCATCGGTGTCAGAAAATGTTTTCAGTACAACATCACAAAAGTCATCAATACTATCTACAATATATCCATTAGTTTCGGATGTAATTATTTCATTAAAAGAAGGAATATTTGAAGCAATTACAACTTTGTTCAGCGCCATTGCTTCGCATAAAGCCAATCCAAAGGTTTCACCTGTGGAAGGAAAAATAACCACTTCTGCTTGAGCTAATGAAGAGATTAAATCTTTGGTTTTTTGAAATCCATAAAATGTCACTTTGTCTTCAAGTTTGTGCTCTTTAATTATTTTTTGAAGTGCTATTTTATGATTTTGATTCTCGGTTCCAATAAAATGCAGACTTGTATTTGGTTCTGATTGAATGGTTTTAATCAAAATTTGTACCGCAATATCAGCTCCTTTTTCATAGGCAACAGTTCCAAAATAAAATATTGATTTCGGAATTATTACTTGGTTTTCAGCTGTTTTATAAACAGTTGTTTCAATGCCATTATAGATACGTTTGAAATTTTTTATACCAAATAAATCGCGATTCATTTGTTCTGAAAACTCCGAAATAGAAATAATATTTTTGGCTTTCTTAAACGCTAATTCCTCACAATGTTTTTTGCCAACTTCAATTCCTTTGTAGTTAAAATAATGTTCTAAAACCGAAAAAGATCCGTGGCATCTAACTACGATAGGGAAAGAAGTTTCTAAGTATAGATAAAGTCCTTCGAAATCGTGAGTTTCGAGAATGTCAATATTTAAATTATTGTTTTTTATGAAATGGGAAACTATTTTAGAAATATCTTTTTTTTCATATTCATGAATTTTGAAATGCAACCATTGCAAAAGAGGACTTTTTTTTGATAAAGATCTAAAAAAATTAACAATTGGATTTCTTCTAAAAATGTTTTTTTTGAAACATACAGTAACACCATTATCAATAAAACTAACCGAAGATTTATTAACACCAAGCACATAAACTTGATGTTGTTTTTTAACCAATTCTCGTGCTAAATTAGCCATAAAACTTCCAGTTCCTCCACAAGTAGGTAATTTATCGTGCTTGTATTCTCTAGTTAAAAGTAAAATGGTCATTTTTTTCTGGTTATTTAATTTCAAAAATTGTTTTCACCCAATTTTTTAGACTATATTTTTCAAAGATTTCAGTTGATAGTTCTTCATAAGGTGAATCAAAAAATGATTCAGGAATATATTCGGTATCATTTTTCCAAATAAAAATGTTATTGGCATTATAAAAATCGTAGTTTATAATATCTTCGTTAGTAGTTATCAATTTTTTTCCTTTTCCCATAGCGTCAAATACCCTAAAAGTAAGTCCTTTTTGAATCGTCTTCTGAACATCTAAGATGATTTTAGAATCGTCATAAATTTTTTCGCTTTCTTCAAATGGAATCGCATTTCTAATGAATTCAATACTATTAGATGGATGAATTTTCGCAGCATTTTCATTTTTGGTTTGTAAAAATATTTTAGCTGTTTTGCCAAGTTTCTCAACAGAATTGAGTATCTTTTTAATTAATTCAATTCGTTCATCAAGCGTTCCAATAAAGAAAACATCGTTTTTGGGAGCAGGATTTCTTTCAGTATTAAAATAAAAATTTGTTAATTTTTTTAGCTGATATTTTTCAACATCTTTAGGTTCAAAACTGTATTTTACATCAAAAAATGGCAGTGTTCTTTCATATCTCGGAATATTATCAAAGCTATCCCAAAAATAAACTACTCTCTTTTTAGCTCGTTCGGTAACGTATTGCAATTCATCGTTAAGTAAAAAATCAGGACAAATCACAAACAAAAAATCAAAATAATCATCTTCAGTAATAGAGCTAATTCGTTCTTTACTAGCCCATATTTTTTTCAAATTTTTCTTTAAAAAAGTTTTGGCTAAGAAGTTCTGAATTTTTTGAAATGAATTTTTGTACTTATAATCTTCAAAAATTATTGACTTTAATTCACATGAGGTTTGATTCAGAATTTCTTTCTGTATAACCTTATAAATTCCGAAATAATCGGGACACAAAAAAAGTACTTTCATTCAACAATTTTTTGTTTGGTTTTCAATGATTTAGAAAGTGGCGCACCAGCCAAAAGTACTTTCAATAAATACCAATATTTAGGCTTGAAAAGCGTACTGAAAATGTAATTTATTCTTAAGTAATTCAATAAAAACCAATAATTTAAATAGCCATAATGCTTTCTAATAATATAAAGAAGTGAAATTTTTAGTTCGGTTTTAATTGTGATACTTTGTGGGGTACTTGCACCGTGATAGTGAACATATTGAGCTTCAGGAATTAGAAAACACGATTTTCCTATTTTTTCTAATCGCATACACAAATCGGTTTCTTCATAATAAAGAAATAGATTAGTATCAAATCCTCCAACTTCATTGAAATCTTTAGTTCTTGTGAACATGAAACTTCCTTGAACATAGTTTACTTTCTGAGGATTAGTATATTCAAATTTTCTTTTAGGATATTTTTTCGGATTTACTTTTTCTAGAAAATCTCTACCAAAAAGTTCTTTAGAAATGGAGGCAAAATGATCAAAAGCAACCATTCTTTTTCCAGTTTCTGTAAACGATTGACCGCCAACCATTGCAATAGAATTGTCTTTTTCAATAGCTGTTTTTAAGATTGAAAAGCAGTCGTTCAAAAACAAAGTATCATTGTTTACAAAAGCAACATATTTGGCATTTGCATATTGATAACCAGCCATATTTCCGGCTCCAAAGCCTGTATTGATTTTGCTTCTAACAAGTTGTAAGTTTTTGAAAGAATGTGATTTGCAAAATTCTTCTAATAGTTTATAGTCAGCAATTTGCGAGCAATTATCAACAACTATAATTTGATAATTCAAATTTGTAGCTGTTTTTTCCACAATACTATCAATGCACTCTTGTGTAAGTTTGCTCGAATTGTAATTTATTATTATTGCTGCTATATCAAACATTTAGTGACGTTTTATTATTCAATTTTTCTGTATAACATCCAAAGTTGTAGATACCTTTTGAATACCGAAAAGGCATGAACATAAGCTAAAATAAAACCTTCCTTACCATCAAGAATTCCTAAACGGAAAAAATACTGCCATAAAAAACGATATAATGGTCTGAAGATAAAATGATAAGCATTTGGCTTTCTTTTTTTGTTGTATAGATTTTCTGCTTGCAGTTTACTATATAAATTTAGCTTATCGTTGTAGTTATCAAAATTTTTATAACTAAAGTGATTCAGTTTATTTTTAAGAATACCAATTGTGCCATTCGCTTTAACTTCTTCATGAACCAAGCCATTATATTGACAGAAATTTTTATTAAAAAGACGCACCGCTTTATCGCTTTGCCATCCACCAAAATGGATGTGCCTTCCCATAAAAAAGAAATTTCGTTTCACAAAAAAGGCTACATCTTGTCCAGGATTAGCAACAATTTCTTGAATTTCATTTTCTAATTCTTTTGTAATAATTTCATCTAAATCAAAAAACACAATCCAATCGTTCTTCGCTTGATTGATGGCGTAATTTCTTTGTTCAGAAAAGTTAGTAAATTTACGCTCAATAACTTTTACACCCATATTTTTTGCAATTTCTATAGTGGCATCGCTACTTATAGAATCTACAAAAATGATTTCATCTGCAAAAGATAAGCTTTCAACATATCTTTTTACGTTAACTTCTTCATTAAAAGTAATGGCTAAGGCAGTTATTTTGGGTATAGCGTTATTTTCAGACATATAAATAGATGAAATATGACACAAATATAATATTTTTACACCAATAGTATTTTCAAAATTATATTTGTGTCAAAATTACCCATTTTAATGTATCATAATATTACCCCAAATGACGATTTAAGTTTGGGTTTGACGCTGTCTACAAGTAAGTTTGAAGAACAATTAGACTATTTAAATAAAAATAATTACACTTCATTATTTGTGTCTGAATTGGAACAAATGAAGTCTATTTCATCAAAATCTGTTGTAATAACTTTTGATGATGTTACCGAGAATCAATTGTTGTATGCCTTGCCATTGTTGAGAAAATATAATGTAAAAGCTACTTTTTTTATTCCATTTTCATACATAGGTAAAACAGATTTATGGAATAATGGTTCGGAGAAAATAATGACAATTGACCAATTAAAATCATTGGATTCTTCAATTATAGAGTTAGGACATCATTCTTTTTATCACAGAAAATATTCAGATTTATCAGAGCAAGAAGTTGAGACCGATTTGGATAAAAGTTTTGATTTAATTGCTAAAAACAACTTAAATGTTTATCCATCATTAGCTTATCCTTATGGTAATTATCCTAAAAAAGAACTAAAAAAGGATGTGTTTTTTACGATTTTAGAAAAAAAAGGAATAAAAATGGCTTTCAGAATAGGAAATAGAGTAAATTCTTTTCCTTTCAAAAGTAAATTTGAAATACAACGAATTGACATTAAAGGTCAAGACACTTTGTTAAAATTTAAATGGAAACTAAAAATTGGAAAACTTAGTTTGTTTTAATCTTTATTTGATGTCTTTCTCAATAAGCATCATTTTTACATACCTTGAGAAAACACCATAAGCATTGATACTTGCCAAAGCTAAACCAGGAACTCCATCAAGAAAACCTCTTTTCAAAATATAGGAGGAGAAAAAGCGGTATAAAGGTTTGAAAAATAAATGAAAAATAGTTACTTTTTTGCCTTTTTTGAGCGAAGTATTGGCTTGAAACCAAGAGTAGGAATCTTTCTTTTTTATTAAATGAAATAAACCTTTGTAGGTATAGTGAATCATGAAGTTTTTTAAGCTGCCGATGCTTCCATCAACATGTAATTTTTCATGAACGTCACCAGTGAATTTTATATTTTTATTCTTAACTAATCTTACTACTTTGTCAACTTTATGATAAAGAAAACGATTCATATAAAAATGAGGAAAACTCAATTTATATCCAGAATGTTGGTTCTTTTCAATAGTGGAAACAATTTCGTTTTTAAGTTTTTGAGAAACACGTTCGTCAGCATCTATAAAAAGTATCCAATCTCCTGTAGCATATGATATGGCATGATTTTTTTGATTGGAAAAATTATCAAATTTGCGTTCTAAAACCTTGCATCCATATTCAAGCGCTCTTTCTTTGGTTCCATCTTCACTAAAGGAATCAATCACTATAATTTCACTAGCAAATTCCACTGACTTTAGAGCATCGTCTATGTAGTCAATTTCATTGTAAGTAGGAATAATAACCGAAAGAGTGGGCATTAATTTTGCTTTTTTGTAAGTACAAATTTAATAAAATTAGGTTACCTTTGCCGAATTATGCAAAAGAATATTTCAGTAATAGTAGTAGCTAACGATAATTTCGAGTCACTTGAAAAAGTAATTTGGAGTTACAATACTCAAGCTTTTAGAAATTTCGAAATGATAATAGTAAATCAAAATTCTGATGAAACTATTTCAAAATCAATTACATCCATTCAAAAAGAAGTTTTTTTTCCAATAGTTTTATTGAACTTTGACAAAGAAAATAATGGTGATGATTGTGTGAAAAAAGCTATCGAAATAGCGTCTACAAATTATATTTTAATTACTAATTCTGATTGTTTAGCAAGACCAGATTTTGTAGAACAACATATTAAAAATAGAGTAGAAGGTTATTTTTTAAATGGTGTTTCTTACTCAATAAATGCATTGGTTTCTGATAAAATATCGCAAGAAATAATTTATTCTTCCAAGTGTTTTCAAATGTCTTGGTTAAAATCAAAGAGAATTGGTTTTTTTAGAAGTTTTATGATTTCTTATAGCGGTTTGTTTAGTACATTTTTGGATGTTATTTTTTCTAAAAATGATATTTCAAGTGACAATCTATCTGGTTGGAAGTCAGATTTTATCCAAATTAATAGTTTTACTAATTTGAAAATTAATAATTTGAAGGAAATTGATTTAAAGCAAAAAAATATTAAGAGTAGAGCAATACTTTTAAAATTACAAAATTAATAAATGCAGCATTTTTGATAGAGGTAATTTTCAATATAATATTCTCTATCTTTGATAAATAAAAAGAATTTCAATTCAAAAATATTTTGGATAACAATATGAAAATAACAGTTATAATAAGTACCTACAACGCAGAAGAATGGCTTGAAAAAGTACTAATTGGATATAGTGTTCAAACATATAAAGATTTTGATATCATTATTGCTGATGATGGTTCGAGACCTTCTACAAAAGAATTGATTGATTCTTATGCTAAAGATTATCCAGTGCCAATTAGACATTTATGGCATGAAGATTTAGGATACAGAAGACAAGAAATTCTAAATGTAGCTATTGTTGAAGCCAATCATGATTATATTTTAATGACTGATGGCGATTGTATTCCGAGACAAGATTTTGTTGAAGTTCATGCAAAATTAGCTGAGAAAGGTAAATTCTTATCTGGAGGTTATTGCAAATTACCAATGACAACTAGTAAGGCAATTTCTAAAGATGATATTGTTTCTGGAAGATGTTTTAATGTAAGTTGGTTAAAATCTATTGATAAATTAGGTTTTTCAAATACATTAAAATTAGGAGCTAATAGCTTGATAGGTAAATTTTTAGATATTATTTCGCCAACCAATCCTTCGTTTAATAATTGTAATTCATCAGGTTTTAAAGCCGATATGATTGCCATTAATGGATATGATGAACGAATGAAATATGGTGGTCCAGATAGAGAATTTGGTGAGCGTTTAGAAAATTATGGTGTAAAAGGTAAACAGATTAGACATAAAGCTATAGTTTTGCATTTAGATCATGCTAGAGGTTACAAAACACCAGAATCTTTAGCAGCAAATTTAGCCATAAGAAAAGAAGTTAGAGATAAAAAGATAGTTTGGACTAACTTTGGAATAAAAAAATAACAGTTTTACACCATGCGAATATTAGTTACCGGAGCAGCAGGTTTTATTGGTTCACACTTATGTGAAAAGTTAGCTTCGTTGCATCATGAAGTAGTTGGAATTGATAATTTCAATAACTACTACGATGTAAAACTAAAAGAATTAAACGCATCTGATTTGGAAAAAGTTGGTGTAAAAATTTTTAGATTAGATTTGAACGATGATTTAAAATCGGTTTTCGAAACTCCTTTTGATTACATCTATCATTTGGCAGCACAACCAGGAATCTCTTCTGATACTTCGTTAAATGATTATGTGACAAATAATATTTTTGCTACACAAAACTTACTTGAAAGTGTTTTAAAGTATAATGCTGATTTAAGGTTGTTTGTAAATATTTCTACATCATCTGTTTATGGTTCTGTTGCTACAGTAGATGAAGAAGTAACTCCAAAACCAATTTCATTTTACGGAACTACAAAACTGGCTGCAGAACAACTAGTTTTAGGTTTGGAAAGAACTAACAAACTTAAAGCTTGCTCAATTCGTTTGTATTCTGTTTATGGACCAAGAGAGCGTCCAGAGAAATTATATACTAAATTAATTGATAATCTGCATAATAACCAACCATTTCCATTATTTGAAGGAAGTGTGAAACACGAAAGAAGTTTTACATTTGTTGGAGATATTGTTGATGGATTGGCTTCAATTATTGGTAACGAATCTGTTGTTAATGGCGAAATTATTAATCTTGGTACCGATGTGGTTAATACAACTCAAGAAGGAATTACTATCGTTGAAGAGATAATGAATAAAAAACTGTTGATTGATCATCAACCAGCACGTAAAGGCGATCAACAAAAGACATCAGCTGTAATAAATAAAGCTATAAAGTTATTAAACTACAAACCAAAATCTACGCTAAAAGAAGGACTTCAAAAGCAAGTAGATTGGTATTTTGAAAAATTTGTAAAGTAATTACAAATTATTTTTTAGAAAAACTTCCAAATCGGGAATGATAATTTCAGGCGTCAATTGAAGATAAAATTCTCTTGGATTTTGTTCTATTTGTTTGCGCTCTTCATAAGTAAATCCCTCATATATTTCAGGTTTTTTATCTAACAAATGAATAGAATGATGTTTTATTCCATCTTCAAAACTTGCCCAATGTGCTTTGTTTACATAAGGTGAAAATATGGTAAAAGTTGGCTTTTGAAGCGCTTTTGCAATATGAACTGTTCCACCTTCATTGGCAACCAATACATCACATTGATTCATTAATTTGATAAAATCTCTAATACTTGGTGCATAGATATCCAAAATGATGTTTTGTTTGTATTGACACATTTCATAAATTGCTAAAGCATCTTTTTTCTGATGTGGCGAATAGTTAAATAGGAGGTAAGCATCATAATTTTTTGCTATGTAATCAATAATTGTTGCTACATATTCAAAAGGCATTGATTTTTGTGGCGTACTGCCTAAAACGCCTAACATGATTACTTTTTTATCACGATAATTTTTCAACCAATTTTCATTTTTTTCACTTTCAGAAAGAAATAATTTTGGTTCGTAATCAATTGGTTCAAAATCGCCTGCATATTCAATAAGATGAACACGATCTTCAATAGCTTTTCCGCAAAATTTTGTTGATGATTTTAAACCTTCTGTTGGATGAGTATAGTAGTTCCAATTGCCAAATCGTTTGCGGCTTTTGTGACCAATTGTTTGTTTGGCACCACTAAATTTACAAATTAATCGGCTTTGAGTTTTTGAATAAGGATCAAAAATAATATCGTATTTTTCTTTTCTAATTTCAAGAATGAACTTAAATAAGTTCTTTATTTTTTTAAGTTCTTTTTCTTTTATAGCTATGATTTTATCAATGTTCGGATTTTGTTCCAAAACACCAGTTGTAAAATCATAAGCCATAAAATGAACTTCACTATCAGGATATTTTCTTTTAAAATTATTTGCAATAACCGAGGCAATTAGTACGTCTCCAATTCGCTTATTTTGTATAATTAATATTTTCATCCCAAAGTGTTAAAATAAATATCGATTTAATAGAAAAACTATTTCTTGGTGCAAAGTACTATTTTTTATACTTTTAAACCAAAATATTAACTCCAACCGTGAAGATTATCCTTAATCCAAAATATAAAGAACAAGAAAAAGCTATAATTCAATTAGTTACAAGCTTTTTTGAAGAAGGAAATCTTATAGTAAAAGGTTCTCGAAATACTATCAAATCAAATTTTTTAGGTTCAGAAAAGGTAAATATCAAATTTTTTAAAAAACCAGGTATATTTAAATCGATTATTTATTCTTTTTTTAGAAGTACAAAAGCAAAGAGATCGTTTGATTATGCTAATTATTTAAAGGAGCATTCAATTTTAACTCCAGAGCCAATTGCTTACATAGAAGAGCGAAATACTATTGGTTTATTAGGAGATAGTTTTTATATCAGCCAGCAAATTGATTATGATTTTACCATAAGAGAGTTAATTCACAATCCGTTGTTTCCAAATAGAAATAGTATTTTGGAACAGTTTGCTGAATTTACTTTCAAAATGCATGAAGCAAATGTGAATTTTTTAGATCACTCACCAGGAAATACCTTAATTGTAGAAAAAGGAAATAATCAATTCGAGTTTTATCTAATTGATTTAAATCGAATGAAATTTGAAAAACTATCTATTGAAAAACGTATGGATAATTTCAAGAAAATGTGGTTGTCAAGAACAATGATTAAAGTAGTAGCCAAGAAATACGCCGAATTAATTGGTCAGCCAGAAGAGAAAATTCATGCTATTTTGCTTGAAAAGACGCTACAATTCAAAAGAAGAATTACAAAGAAAAAATACTTAAAAAGAAAACTAAAGAAATAAAAAAAATCCGAACGTAAATTCGGATTTTTTTATGATTATTTGATAGTTTAAACCGCTACATCATATTCTCTTAAAGCATCATTAAGCGATGTTTTTAAATCGGTTGAAGGTTTTCTTTTTCCGATGATTAGTGCACATGGAACTTGATATTCTCCAGCAGCAAATTTCTTAGTGTAACTACCAGGAATTACAACAGAACGAGCTGGAACAAATCCTTTATATTCAACAGGTTCATTTCCTGTAACGTCAATTATTTTGGTTGAAGCCGTTAAGCAAACATTGGCTCCAAGAACAGCTTCTTTTTCTACTCGAACACCTTCAACAACAATGCATCTTGAACCAATAAATGCTCCATCCTCAATAATTACTGGAGCAGCTTGTAGTGGCTCTAAAACACCACCAATTCCAACACCACCAGATAAATGAACGTCTTTACCAATTTGTGCACAACTTCCTACTGTTGCCCATGTGTCAACCATTGTTCCTTCATCTACATAAGCACCAATGTTTACATAACTTGGCATTAAAATTACTCCTTTAGAAATGTAAGCACCATATCTTGCAACTGCAGGTGGAACTACACGAATACCTTTTTCAGCATAACCTGTTTTCAATAACATTTTATCATGATATTCGAAGATACCAACCTCATGTGTTTCCATTTTTTGAATTGGAAAATACATAACTACAGCTTTTTTTACCCATTCGTTTACTTGCCAACCGTTTTCTGTTGGTTCTGCAACTCTTAGTTTGCCACTATCAAGAAGAAAAATTACTTCTTTGATAGTGTTTATTGTAGTTTCTTCTTTTAATAATTCTCGGTTATCCCAAGCTTTTTCTATTGTAGATTGTATGTTTTGCATAGTGATTAATTTGTCACAAATATAGTTCAATATCGATAAATTTTCTAATTAAAATGATTGAAAAATTATAATTTATAGTCTAAAATTTTCCATTTTCTACCTTTTTGAATTTTGTGAAATTGTTTCTTCCAAAACGACATTTTTTTATAAGCTCTTTTTTCAGAAGATAAATATTCCGGATTTATTTTGTCAATTTCTACAATCATTTCTTCAAATGATTTTGATTTGTTGTATTCAAAAAAATGACTTAAAACACCTCTAAATTCTTTAAAGTACCAATAATGGTGAATATGATTCTTGGACTCAAGAGGTTTCGTTTTCCTTTGAAAAAAATAATTGAATGAAATTTGTTCCATCACAAAAAGTTGATTTTTAGAATATAGTACATCAACTAATTCTTCAACCAATTTAAGTTGACTTGAGTAACTAGAATTAAATCCAATAACACCAGCATTCCAAACCGTAAAATCGGAATCAATTTTTATAGTTTCATTTAATGATGGAATCTTAAATTCACTTTCGTTTTTCAAAAAAGCTTTCATTTTCCTAGCAATTCCACCTTTGTTATCAATTAATTTGCCTTCGCATTTATCAAAATAAATAGCATTAGAATTGATGTTTTCAAAGATTTCAGAACAGTTTTTTGTGAAGTAAGTATCAGAATCTAGATAAAGAAAATTACCTTCATATTTTGATACTACATCTTCGATTACTTTAACTTTTACTCTGTGAACAAAATTATGTTTGCCTTTCCAATTTGTTATTTCATCATCAGAAAGTTGAATATATGTAATGGATTGTGGTAATTTGTTTTTAAAAAAATCTGTAGAATCTGAATAAATAATTATTTGATTTTCATCTGCTTTATGAAATTTAAAGTAGGATAATATAGAGAACAAAAGTTCATTTTGATAAGCAATTCCTCCAAAAGCAAAATAGATAATGTAATTCATAAAAAAATCTAAAATAATTTTGCATCAAATTTAAGTAGTAAAATAGATTTTAAATCATTTAAATTAGGATAAGTTAATATTAAAGACTAACTTTATATATATAGTACTAATAGCTATAACATTTTTTATGAGAAAAATTTTTATTATTATTTCAGTGGTTTTTTTGAGTGTTACAAGTTGTCAAAATAAAGAAAAGACAGAAACTGCAACCGAAAACGACACAATTGTAAATCAAGACGCTACTATGGTAGTAAAAGATACTGTTGTTGTAGACACAACTAAAGTTGATTCATCAGATGTTGAATTATTGAACAAGATGTCTACAAAAACAACAATAAAAACGACAGATCCTTCTAAAGGTAAGTTTGCTTTAGCAGAAACTAAATGGAAGTTGGTAGAATTAAATGGTAAAGCAGTAAAAAGCACTACTAACAAAGACTATTTCATCAATTTAGATTCTAAATCTGGAAAGTTTGCAGCTTATGCAGGTTGTAACAATATAGCTGGAACTTTTGTAATGAAAGCCACAGGAAAATTGGCTTTTTCGAAAGTAATTGCTACCAGAATGGCTTGTCCAAATATGGAATTTGAAAGTAACTTCATCAAAACAATTGAAAAAACTGACAATTATATGATTGAAGGTAAAATGTTGCATTTTCATAAGTCAAAAGGAACAGCTTTAGCAAAATTTGAAGCAGTTAAATAGTTTGTTTTAAATTACAATTTATCAAAAGGTATTCTGTAAAGAGTGCCTTTTTTGTTTTATTTAATTTAGAAAAATTATTTTGACTAATTCAATATCCTATATTTGTATAAAATTTTTAAAATGCCAAGAATTCTAGCCATAGATTACGGAATAAAAAGAACAGGAATTGCCGTTACTGATGATTTTCAAATAATTGCATCAGGTTTAACTACAATTCCATCGGAAACCATTATAGCTTTTTTAAAAGAATATTTTGCTAAAGAAAAAGTTGAAAAAGTTATTGTTGGTGAACCCAAACAAATGAATGGCCAACCTTCAGAAAGTGCTCAAATTATTGAAAAATTTGTTGTCAAATTCAAATCAGAGTTTCCTCAAATGAAAATGGAACGTGTAGACGAGCGATTTACTTCCAAAATGGCTTTCCAAACTATGATTGATAGCGGATTAAAAAAGAAACAACGCCAAAACAAAGGTTTAGTAGACGAGATTGCTGCAACTATAATGCTTCAAGATTATTTACTACGATATAAAATTACTTAGAATTTTTTTAACTCGAAACTTGCAACTCGCAACAAAATTATGAATCAACCTGATGTAATTCTTATCGGAACTGGAATCATGAGTGCCACTTTGGGTGTTTTTCTAAAAGAATTGCAACCTGATATCACTATAGAAATTTATGAAAGATTGGATAAACCAGCTCAAGAAAGTTCCTCGGCTTGGAATAATGCAGGAACTGGTCATTCTGCTTTTTGCGAATTAAATTATACGCCTCAAAATGAAAATGGCATTATAGAGGTAAAAAAAGCCATCAAAATTGCAGAACAATTCGAAGTAACACGTCAGTTTTGGAGTTATTTGGTTGAGAATAATAAATTGTCAAATCCTGAAAATTTTATTCATTCCATACCACATTTGAGTTTTGTTTGGGGTAAAGAAAATGTTGAGTTTCTTCAAAGACGTCACCAAGCATTAATTCAAAACCCACTTTTTTCAGAAATGAAATTTAGTGCCGATTTGGAACAATTAAAATCGTGGATGCCTTTAGTAATACAAGATAGGAGTGAAGCTGAAGCTGTAGCAGCTACAAAAATGGATTTTGGAACTGATGTTGACTTTGGCGAATTGACAAAAAGAATGCTTGATTATTTGTCAAAACAAGATGGCGTTTCAGTTCATTATAATCATGAAGTAAAAAGAATAAAGAAAAAAGAAGATAAGATTTGGCGTTTGAAAATCAAGGATTTAAATTCAGATGAAAAAATAAAATCGGAAGCTAAATTTGTTTTTATTGGAGCAGGCGGAGCATCATTATTGCTTTTGCAAGAAGCCGATATACAAGAAGCTGAAGGTTATGGCGGATTTCCTGTTGGTGGACAATGGTTGAAATGTAATAATGAAGATGTAATACAAAAACATCATTCAAAAGTTTATGGAAAAGCATCTGTTGGTGCACCACCAATGTCGGTTCCACATTTAGATACACGAATTATTAATGGTAAAAAAGAACTTCTTTTCGGACCATTTGCAGGTTTTTCAACCAAGTTTTTGAAAAATGGTTCCTATTTAGATTTATTAGATTCTATTGAATTGGATAATATAAAACCAATGCTTTATGCAGGATGGAATAACATGCCTTTGACAAAATATTTGATAGAACAAGTAATGCAATCAGACGAAAATCGAATGGAAGCTTTACGCGAATATTTTCCAAATGCTGCAATGGATGATTGGGAATTACTCGATGCTGGTCAACGTGTTCAAGTCATCAAAAAAGACGAAAAAGAAGGCGGAACCTTAGAATTTGGTACAGAAATTATAACTTGCTCTGACGGAACTTTGGCGTGTTTACTTGGCGCATCACCAGGAGCTTCAACAGCTGTATCGGCAATGATTGATGTTTTAAATCGATGTTTTAAAGAAGAAATGAGTTCAATTGCTTGGCAAGAAAAATTAAAAAAAATGATTCCTTCATTTGGAAAACCTTTGAATGAAAACCCTGAATTATGCAAAGCAATTAGAGAAAAAACAAGCAAAACCTTGAAATTACAACACTAATTTATTTTTTTAATTACTTTTGCACTTTGGATTCAAAAAATCTAAAATCTAAAATCAGAAATCTAATATAAGAATGATATTACCAATAGTTGGCTACGGCGATCCAGTTTTAAGAAAAGTATGTGAAGATATCACTTCAGAACATCCAAATTTGCAAGAAATCATCGCAAATATGTATGATACTATGTATAATGCCTATGGTGTTGGTTTAGCTGCGCCACAAGTAGGTTTGCCAATTCGATTATTTGTAATTGACACCGAACCTTTTAGTGATAGTGAAGATTTAACGAAAGAAGAACAAGAACAATTAAAAGGATTCAAGCAGACATTCATCAACGCCAAAATGTTGAAAGAAGAAGGTGAAGAATGGGGTTTTAATGAAGGTTGTTTAAGTATTCCAGATGTTCGTGAAGATGTTTACCGAAACGAAACCATCACAATTGAATATTTTGATGAGAATTTTAACAAAAAAACAGAAGTTTATGATGGCTTGATTGCCAGAGTAATACAGCACGAATACGATCATATTGAAGGAATTTTATTTACGGATAAAATATCTACACTAAAACGTACGTTAATTAAAAAGAAATTACAAAATATCATGGATGGTAAAGCAAGACCAGATTATAAAATGAGATTTTGTAATAAAAAAGGAAGATAGTTTTAGATAACAGATTTTAGATTTCAGAAAAAAGAAATTTATTATTGCTATTGAAATTGAAGTTTTATAATATATTTGCCACCGCTTAAAATAATTTTTAGAAAATGAATGTAGAAAAAATATTAGCCATTTCAGGAAAACCAGGTTTATTCGAATTGAAAATTCAAACGCGTTCAGGTTTTGTTGCTGAGTCATTATTAGATGGAAAAAAGATTACAGTTGGAATGAAAAGTAATGTAAGTTTACTTTCTGAAATTTCAATGTACACACATACTGAAGAAAAACCTTTAGTTGAAATTTTACGTGCCATTGCAGTAAAAGAAAATGAAGGGCCAGCAATTTCTCACAAAGAAGATAATGCTAAATTGATTGCGTATTTTTCTCAAATTGTACCAGATTATGATGAAGATAGAGTATATCCATCAGATATCAAGAAAGTATTGAATTGGTACAATATGCTTCAAGGAAAAGGAATGGTTTCTAAAGAAGAACCAAAAGTAGAAAACGCTGAATCTGTTAAAGAACAAGTGGTTGAAGAAGTAACCCGAGGCAAAGCCGAACTGAGCGAAGCTAAAGCTAAAAAAGAAACTGCTGAAAAACCAAAAGCTAAAGCAAAAAAATAGTTAATTACTTTTTTATAAATACAAATCCTATTGCTCAAATTGTGTAATAGGATTTTTTATTTTTACAAAAATCAAAATCATGAATTCAAGACAACAACAACTCGATGCTTTCAATAGATTATTAGATATTATGGACGATTTGCGTGCCAAATGTCCTTGGGATAAAAAACAGACTATAGAAAGTCTTCGTCATTTAACCATTGAAGAAACTTACGAATTGGGTGATGCTATTCTTAATAATGACTTGCAAGAAGTTAAAAAAGAATTAGGTGATTTGTTGTTACATATTGTGTTCTATGCCAAAATAGGTAGTGAAACTAATGACTTTGATATGGCTGATGTTTGTAACGAAATTTGCGATAAGTTAATTCATCGTCATCCTCATATTTACGGCGATGTTGAAGTAGCCGATGAAGAAGAAGTAAAACAAAATTGGGAAAAACTCAAACTTAAAGAAGGAAAAAAATCAGTTTTAGAAGGAGTTCCAAAAGGTTTACCAGCATTAGTAAAAGCTTCTAGAATTCAGGATAAAGTGAAAGGCGTTGGATTTGACTGGGAAGAACCACATCAAGTTTGGGATAAAGTACAAGAAGAATTACAAGAACTTCAAGTAGAAATAGCTTCCGGAAATCAAGACAAAATTGAAGCCGAATTTGGAGACGTATTATTCTCAATGATAAACTATGCAAGATTCTTGAAAGTAAATCCTGAAGATGCTCTAGAACGTACTAATAAAAAATTCATTAAGCGTTTTCAATATCTTGAAAGTAAAGCATCTGAACTCGGAAAACCATTAATGGATATGACTTTAGCTGAGATGGATGTTTTTTGGAATGAAGCGAAGAAGTTGTAACTACAATATTTTATAATTCTTTTGATTATTTAAAAATACTTATATTTGAAAACTAACCAACCAAAAACTAACCAATGTCAGAAGTAAAACACGAATTAAAACGTTCCTTAGGATTAATTGATGCCACAAGTATTGTTGCAGGTTCCATGATTGGTTCTGGAATATTTATAGTTACAACACAAATGGCAAAAGATGTAGGTTCGGCTGCATGGATTTTGGTAATTTGGTTAGTCACTGGTTTACTTACAATGAGTGCAGCATTGAGTTATGGAGAACTTGCAGGAATGATGCCAAATGCTGGCGGACAATTTGTGTACATTCAACGTGCTTATGGGAAATTAGCTTCATTTCTATATGGTTGGACCGTTTTTACCGTTATTCAAACTGGCGTAATTGCTGCAGTTGCGGTTGCTTTTGCCAAGTATTCGGCAGTATTTTTTCCGGTTTTAGATACCGAACTTATAAAAATTGGCGATAGTTTCGTTTTTACCAATAAGCAAATTTTAGCCATGGCTAGTATATTATTATTAACTTACATAAATACTAGAGGAGTTAAAACAGGTAAATCAATTCAATTATTTTTTACTTCAACCAAATTGATTGCTCTTTTTGCATTAATTATTTTAGGATTGTATGTTGGCTTAAAAACGGATGTTTTATCCAACAATTTTGCAAATATGTGGGATGCCTCAAAAACCATAGTAAATCCAGACGGAAGTATTACTGTTACAAAATTAGTCGGAATTGGTTTAATAGGAGCAATGGGTGCTACAATTATAAATTCACTTTTTTCAAGTGATGCCTGGAACAATGTTACTTTTATTGCTGGCGAAATTAAAGATCCCAAAAAGAACATTCCACGAAGTTTGTTTTTAGGAACTTTAATTGTAACTATCATTTATATTTTAGCCAACGTAGCTTATTTGGCTTTACTTCCAATAAATGGAACTCCCGATTCAGGAAGTGTTTTAGGAAACGGAATCATGTTTGCCAGCGAAGATAGAGTAGGAACTGCTGCAGCCAATATGATTATGGGAAATATTGGTGTTTTTGTAATGGCTGGATTAATCATGATTTCAACTTTTGGATGTAATTCAGGATTAATTTTATCTGGAGGAAGATTGTTTTATGCTATGGCAAAAGACAACTTGTTTTTTAAAGCAGCAGGTGATTTAAACGATAAAGATGTTCCAGCAAGAGCACTTTGGTTACAATGTTTATGGGCTTGTATACTTTGTATTTCTGGTAAATATGGTGATTTACTTACTTATGCCACATTTGCATCACTTTTGTTTTATATTTTAACTATCTATGGAATTTTTATTTTAAGAAAAAAAGAACCTAATGCAGAGCGTCCTTATAAAGCATTTGGTTATCCAATAATTCCAATTTTGTATATTGTAGTTACTACTTTGATTTGTATCTCTTTATTGATTTATGATACTAAAAGTACTGGTTTAGGACTTTTTATTGTGGCATTAGGAATACCAGTATATTATTTGTTTTTGAATAAAGAGAAATAAAATGGATTTACCTTATTATGCCGTTATTTTCACATCAAAACGCACTTCAGTTGACGAAAATTATTCTGAAATGGCAGATAAGATGGTTGAATTAGCGCAGCTACAAGAAGGATTTCTTGGTATTGAATCTGCTAGAAACGAGATTGGTATTACAGTTTCTTATTGGAAAACATTAGAAGATATTAAGAATTGGAAACAAAATTTAGACCATCTTGATGCCCAAAAATTAGGCGTTTCAAAATGGTATGAAAATTATACAGTAAGAATAGCTTTGGTTGAAAAAGAATATAGTTTTGAAAAATAAACTTATTCAGACATTCTTTTCAACTTATTTCTGTCAACAATAGCGATTTTTTTACCAATTAATTCAATCAATCCAGTTTTGTTGAATTCAGAAAGTAATCTAATGCAACTTTCTGTTGCAGTTCCAATCATTCCTGCAAGTTCTTCTCTTGATAATTGAATGTGAAGCGAACCATCCTCATTTTTACCAAAAGTATCTTCAAGATGCAATAACGTTTCCGCTAAGCGTTCTTTTACACTTTTTTGTGCTAAAGAAACCATGTGATCATCGGCATCTTTCAAGTCTCCACAAATGGTTTTCATGACGTTCATAGAAAATTGATTGTTCTCATTGAAGAATTCCATAATTTCCTTTTTTGGAATAAAGCATACTTCCATATCTTCAAGTGCAACAGCACTTAAATTAGTAGGTTCTTCACTTATTAAGGAACGTTGACCTAATAATTCTCCGGGTTTTACCAATTTTACAATTTGATCTTTACCATTGGCACTCAACTTTGTAAGCTTGCAAACGCCATCTTTAATACAGAAAATACCATTAGTAGTTTCTCCTTCTTCAAAAATCGGTTCTCCTTTTTTAATAATGTAAGAGGTCTTACATTCTGCCATTTTAAGAAGTTCTTCTTTATTTAATGCCTTAAGCGAGCTAAATTGTCTAACGATACATTGTTCACATTTACTACTCATGGGAGATGTTTTAATTGGTTTACAAAATTACAAATTTGTATGACAAATATCATATTTTAATTCTCTTTTATGTGTGACTTTTGTTACAGGTAAAATGAGCAAATTTATGGACACAAAGAATTGTTTCCATTGTGGTAATGAAATTATAAAAAAAGACGAAGTTCTATTTGATGAAAAAAGTTTCTGTTGTAATGGTTGTAAGACTGTTTACGAGATTTTTAGTCAGAATGATATGTCTTGTTATTATGATTTTCAAGCATCTCCTGGTGCAACACCACTGGATATTAAAGGTAAATATGATTTTTTAGACAATGAAGAAATTGTTACTAAACTTCTCGAGTTTCAAGAGGATGCAACCGCTATTGTTTCACTCTACATTCCTCATATACACTGTAGTTCGTGTATTTGGATTTTGGAAAATCTACAAAAGCTTCAATCAGGAATAAGTACTTCTCAAGTTAATTTTGGTGAAAAGAAAGTTAGAATTAATTTCAATTCTGAAAAAACTTCGCTAAAGCAAATTGTAGAAATGTTGAGTTCTATTGGATATGAGCCATACATTTCTTTAGAAAATTTTGATGAAGGAAAAAAGAAAGTAGATCGAACCTTAATCTATAAAATAGGAGTAGCATTTTTCTGTTTCGGAAATATCATGCTACTATCGTTTCCCGAATATTTTGAAGTAGAAGAATTTTGGATTAATCAATATCGTGGGTTTTTCCGATGGTTGATTTTTGCACTTTCACTTCCTACATTCATTTATTCTGCTAGTGGATATTATGTTTCTGCTTGGAAAAGTATAAAATCAGGACTTTTAAATATCGATATTCCTATTGCTTTGGGAATTGTGGTAATGTTTATTCGAAGTACTGTCGATATTGTCTTTGATTACGGACAAGGTTTTTTTGATAGTATGTGTGGATTGATTTTCTTTATGTTACTCGGAAAATTATTTCAGATAAAAACTTACGATTTTCTTTCTTTTGAACGTGATTATAAATCCTATTTTCCAATTGCAGTTACTAGAGTTGCTTCTGATGGTAGCGAAGAATCGGTTCAAGTTTATGATATTGTAAAAGGAGACAGATTATTAATTAGAAATCAAGAATTACTTCCAGTTGACGGAATTTTAATTTCTCCTAATGCATCCATCGATTATAGTTTTGTGACAGGTGAAGCAGTTGCCATTGAAAAAAAATCAGGCGATAAAGTTTTTGCAGGAGGAAAGCAGTTAGGAAAAGTAATCGAAATGGAGGTACTTTTTTCTGTATCCAATAGTTATTTAACTCAATTATGGAGTAATGATGTTTTTCAAAAAAGAGTCGAGCAACAGCATAAAACCATTACCGATAAAATTAGTCGCTATTTCACACCTGCTTTGTTAGGATTGTCCATTGTGTCTTTTTTATATTGGGTTTTTATTGATGTTACCACAGCTTTTAATGTCTTTACAGCTATTCTAATTGTGGCTTGTCCATGTGCTTTAGCTTTAACAGCGCCATTTACAATGGGTAATGTTTTACGAATTCTCGGAAACAGAAAATTTTATTTAAAAAACGCATTAGTTGTAGAACAATTAGCAAAAGTTGATAGTATAGTTTTTGACAAAACAGGGACCATTACAACCAATGAAAAAACGGCAATTACCTATGAAGGTTCTGAATTGAATTCCGCGGAATTGCGATTGTTAAAAAACGTTTTACGAGGTTCTAATCATCCATTGAGCAGAAGATTGTACGATTTTATTCCCAATCAAGAAAAGTTGGATACTACAAGTTTCGAAGAAATAATCGGAAAAGGAATTTTTGCTGAAATCGAAGGGTTTAAAGTAAAATTAGGTTCGTCCCAGTTCTTAAAAACCATGACGGAAAACACCCATAAAAAAACCAAAGTACATGTCGAGTTTGATGAAGTTTACAAAGGAAGTTATGTCTTTAATAATCAATATAGAGATGGTTTGGAGCGATTATTTGAACAACTTTCTAAAAAATACAATCTAATAGTTTTATCAGGAGATAATGATGGTGAACGTAAAATTTTGGAAAAAATGTTGCCTTCTAATACTTCTTTGGTCTTTAATCAAAAGCCTGAACAAAAATTACAATACATAGAAAGTTTGCAAAAAGAAGGTAAAAATGTAATGATGATAGGTGATGGACTAAATGATGCAGGAGCTTTAGCACAAAGTAACATTGGAATCTCAATTTCAGAAAATGTAAATGTCTTTTCACCTGCCTGCGACGGAATTTTAGACGCATCTCAGTTCGATAAAATAGCTTTTTTTATGAATTATTCTAAAAATGCTATGAAGACAATTTACATGAGTTTTGGTTTGTCTTTATTGTATAATGCTGTAGGATTGAGTTATGCAGTTTCAGGAAATCTTTCTCCAATTGTTGCGGCTATTATTATGCCATTGAGTACAATAACTATTGTGAGTTTTGTTACAATAATGACCAATATATATGCAAGAAAAAGATAATTATATATAACTTTTGAGAATAGAAAGTCAATATTTTTAATGTAATAATTCAAGTATGATAAATATCATATTTTATAAATAATGGGTAAAGTAATTTTGTTAACACAAATTTAAGGTATGAGTGTCATTTATATATTAATCACAGTAAGTATTACAGTTGCTATATTTTTCTTGGTTGCTTTTATTAAAGCGGTTAAATCAGGACAGTATGACGATGATTATACACCATCAGTCAGAATGCTTTTTGACGATGAACTTCTCAAAGAAACTAACAAAAATCAAATACAAATAACAGACGAAAAACAATTATAATTATGGACAAACAACAATTTTATTACGACAACAAAATTGTAAGAAACTTTCTCTATGCCTCAATAGCATTTGGTGTCATTGGGATGTTAGTAGGGCTTTTAGTTGCTTTCTTATATTTATTTCCGCATTTAACTGATGGAATACCTTGGTTAAGTTATGGTAGATTAAGACCACTTCATACAAATGCAGTAATTTTTGCATTTGTTGGAAATGGTGTTTTTGCTGGATCTTATTATTCTATGCAAAGACTTTTAAAAGCGAGAATGTATAGTGATTTCCTGAGTAAGTTAAATTTTTGGGGTTGGCAACTTATCATATTAGGAGCTGCTATTACACTTCCATTGGGTTATACTTCTTCTAAAGAGTATGCAGAATTAGAATGGCCATTCGATATTGCAATAGCAATTGTTTGGGTTGCATATGGTATAAACATGATTGGAACCATTATTAAAAGAAGAGAAAGACATATTTACGTTGCTATTTGGTTTTATATTGCAACTTTCGTTGCTATTGCTTTATTGCATATTTTCAACAATTTAGAAATCCCAGTAAATTTTACAACATTAAAAAGTTATTCTGTTTATGCAGGTGTTCAAGATGCTCTAGTACAATGGTGGTATGGTCATAATGCTGTTGCATTTTTCTTAACAACTCCTATATTAGGTTTGATGTATTATTTTGTACCAAAAGCCGCAAACAGACCTGTCTATTCTTACAGACTATCCATTATTCACTTCTGGTCTTTAATCTTTATTTATATTTGGGCTGGACCTCACCATTTATTATATTCTACATTACCTGATTGGGCTCAAAATCTTGGAGTTGTATTTTCAGTTATGTTAATTGCTCCATCATGGGGAGGTATGATTAATGGTTTATTAACTTTAAGAGGTGTTTGGGATAAAGTTCGTACAGATGCTGTATTAAAATTCTATGTGGTAGCCATTACTGGTTATGGTATGTCAACTTTTGAAGGGCCTATGTTGTCTCTAAAAAATGTTAATGCTATTGCTCACTTTACAGATTGGATCGTAGCTCACGTTCACGTAGGTACATTAGCTTGGAATGGTTTTATGACTTTTGGTATGGTATATTGGTTAATTCCAAGATTAACGAAAACTACATTATTTTCAGATAAACTTGCTAATTTCCATTTTTGGATTGGTACTTTAGGTATTATTCTTTACACTCTACCAATGTATGTTGCAGGTTTCACGCAAGCTTCTATGTGGAAACAATTTAATCCAGATGGAACACTAGTTTATGGTAACTTCCTTGAAACTGTAACTCAAATTATGCCAATGTATTGGATGAGAGCCATTGGAGGAACTTTATATTTAATTGGCCTATTAGTTTTAGTATATAATATTATCCAAACTGTTAGACAAGGTTCTCCTGTAGAAAATGAATTAGCAGAAGCACCAGCTCTTGTTAGAATTAGTCCAAGACAGATGAAAGGTGAAGGATGGCATGCTTGGTTAGAAAGAAAACCTGTACAATTTACATTGTTAACAACTTTAGCTGTAGCTGTTGGTGGTATTGTTCAAATTGTTCCAATGTTGGTAGTTAAATCTAATATTCCTACAATTGCTGCAGTAAAACCTTATTCACCACTAGAACTTCAAGGTAGAGACCTATACATAAGAGAGGGTTGTAACAACTGTCACTCTCAAATGATTCGTCCTTTCCGTTCAGAAGTAGAGAGATATGGAGATTATTCTAAATCAGGAGAATATGTTTATGATCACCCATTTCTTTGGGGTTCTAAAAGAACAGGACCAGACTTGCATAGAGTTGGAGCAAAATATAATGATAACTGGCACTTTAATCATATGTGGGATCCAAGAAGTACTTCACCTGGTTCTATAATGCCAGGATATAAATGGATGTATGATAACAAAGCAATGGATAATTCTTTGATTGAAGATAAAATGAAAGTTATGGTAACTTTAGGTGTTCCTTATTCAGATAGTGATATCAAAAATGCCTTAAAAAGTATTGACGAACAATCGTCTAAGATTGAGAAAAATCTTTATAACGATCCTGATTTTGTGAAGTCATATGAAGATAGTAAGAAAAATGCTGCTGTAAAAGGAGAAGTTTTTGTTCCAATGAAAGATAGAGAAATTGTTGCTTTAATTGCTTATTTGCAAAGATTAGGAACTGACGTAAAAGTTAAAAACAATAACAATTAATTACTATGTTAAAGTTTGTAAAACATAATATGGAGACAATAGATGGGGTTGCAATATATCCCATCATTTCACTGTCAATTTTCTTTGTTGTATTCGTTTCTTTCTTTATATGGGCTATGACTTATAAAAAAGATGAAATTAAGGAATTGAGTGAATTACCACTAAACGATTAATAATTTATAAAAATTTTAAAATGAAAAAATTAATCCCATCATACGTTAGAGTTCCTTTAATTTTTGCTGTAGTTTTTGCTGCATTGGAATTCTTTATTGATTCAGGTGATCAGCCTGCATTTATAAAATACCCTATGGTATCATTATTCTTGGCAGTATTTATGTTTTTATTAATTGCAATTGAAATTGTAGTTAGTGCTGTTGATAAAGTTACTTATCATTTATTGACAGATGAACAGAAAAAACAATTAGAAGATGTCCAAAAAATACCATTTACTGAAGGTGAGTTTTACCAAGGTTTATTGAGAAAATTAACACGTTCTAAAGATATTGAACAAGAATCTGATGTATTGTTAGACCATGATTACGATGGCATTCGTGAATTAGATAATGTTTTACCTCCTTGGTGGGTAAATTTATTCTACGCTTGTGTAATTTTTGCTATTGTTTACCTTGTTCGTTTTCATGTTGTTGGTGACTACGATCAGAAACAAGAATTTGAAACAGAAATGGAAGTTGCTAAAGCTGATATAGAAAAGTTTAAAGAAACATCTCCTGATGTTTTCGATATGGAGAAAGTTACTCAATTAACAGATGCTGCCAGTTTAGCAAAAGGAAAGGAAATTTTCACTAATGTTTGTGTTGCATGTCATAGAGCTGATGGTGGAGGTCAAATAGGACCAAATCTAACAGATGAGTATTGGATATTAGGTGGCGGTATCAAAAATGTTTTTCACACATTAATGGAAGGTGGTAGAGAAGGTAAAGGAATGGTAGCATGGAAAACTAGTATGAAACCTGCAGATTTGCAAAAAGTTGCAAGTTATGTTTTAAGTCTTCAAGGTTCTAAACCTAAAGATCCTAAACCAACAGAACCCGAAGCAAAAAAATATGTTGAAGAAAACACTACTAAAGATGCTAAAGCTCCAGTTGCTGATAGTACTAAAGTAGATACTAAAGCAGTAGCTGTTAAATAAATCTAATAAAAAGGTTTTGAGCATAATCTCAAAACCTTTTAATCTTAGGGTTGTCAAAATGCAATTGATTTAACCAAAAATAAAAATAAAATGTCAAAATTGCCAGACGATAGTTTCAGAGATACAATCTCTACTATTGATGAAGAAGGAAAAAGATCCTACATATTTCCCAAAAAACCAGTAGGAAAGTTTTATGATAAAAGAAAGTTACTAAGTTATTTTTTGTTAGCTTTTTTATTGAGTGCTCCATTTATTAAAATAAATGGTAATCAGTTTATGATGTTCAATGTGCTTGAAAGGAGATTTAATATTTTTAGTTTTCCCTTTTGGCCTCAAGATTTCCATCTTTTTGTTATTTCTATGATAACGGGAGTTGTTGGTTTAGCTCTTTTTACAGTTGTTTTTGGAAGAATATTTTGTGGTTGGTTTTGTCCTCAAACTATTTTTATGGAAATGGTTTTTAGAAGAATTGAATATTTAATTGATGGTGATAGAGCACAACAAATAAGATTAGCAAAACAAGATTGGGATGCTGAAAAAATAAGAAAGAGAGTAACTAAATGGATTGTCTTTTTTATAATTTCTTTCATTATTGCTAATGTATTTTTGGCATATTTGATAGGTAGTGATAAGTTGATTGAATTTATTAAAGAAGGACCAACAAATAACATAAGTACACTTATTGCTTTATTAATCTTTACTGGTGTTTTCTATTTTATTTATGCATGGTTTAGAGAACAGGTTTGTATAATAGCCTGCCCATATGGTAGAATGCAAGGTGTTCTTTTAGATAATAAGTCGATAAATGTTGCTTATGACCACGTAAGAGGCGAAGGTGAAACAGGTAGAGCTAAATTTAATAAAAATGAAGATAGAGCTGCTTTAGGAAAAGGTGATTGTATCGATTGTAAAGTTTGTGTTCATGTTTGTCCAACAGGAATTGATATAAGAAATGGTACTCAATTAGAATGTATTAATTGTACTGCTTGTATCGATGAATGTGATACGATTATGGAGAAAGTTGGTTTGCCAAAAGGGCTCATAAGATATGCTAGCGAGGATGAAATCGTAAAGAAAGAGAAGTTCAAACTTACTACAAGAATGAAAGGTTATATTGCAGTTTTAGCTATATTAACTGGAGTTTTGGTAGGTATGTTATTTCTTAGAAATGATGTAGAGGCAACAATTCTTCATTTACCTGGGCAATTGTTTCAGCATAAAGGAGAAAAGCTAAGTAATGTTTACACTTATAAAGTGGTTAATAAGACTGAGCATGGTTTTGATAATGTAACCTTCAAATTGATTGATCCCAAAGGAGAAATTAAATTGGTTGGTTCTCCTTCGTTTAAAGTTCCTAGACAAGGTTTAGCTCAAGGTACTTTATTTATTGAAATTCATCCAGCATTTTTGTCAGGTGATAAAACAGAATTGAAAATAGAAGTGTATAATGATAAAAAACTGATAGAAACAACAACAACCAATTTTATTGGTCCAAGGAATTTCAACTAGAAATAAGATTATAATTATTTAAATAAAAAAGGTTATGAAAATCAATTGGGGAACAGGAATAGTAATTGCATTTGCACTTTTTATGAGTTTCATTTTATTCTTTGTTTTCAAAGTGCAATCTGATAGTAAATATGACAACGAATTAGTGGTTGAAAAATACTATTTGAAAGAACAAACATTTGAAAAAGAAATGGAAAAAGAGCAAAATGCTCACGATATGTCTGAAGCAGTTAAAATCACTACTTCTGAAAATGGAATAATGATAGCATTTCCTGATGGATTTGATATCTCTAAAATAAATGGAAAAGTGTCCTTATACAGACCGTCAAACAAAAAATTAGATTTTGAGGTTCCTATCTCACTATCTAGTCCACATTTGCTCATACCTAAAAGTAATTTGGTTGGCGGTCGTTGGGACATTTCTATAGATTGGTCTTATGAAGGCAAAGAATTCTTAAGTAAAGAAACTATTTTATATTAACAAGCGTCATGCTTTACTCAGCTCTCATATTCGGTTTGATTAGTAGTTTGCACTGTATTGGTATGTGCGGTCCAATTGCTATGATGTTGCCTGTAGACAGGAGCAATCCAACAAAAAAAGTAATTCAAATAATGCTTTATCATTTGGGTAGATTGTCTGCCTATGCATCATTAGGACTTATTTTCGGAATATTGGGTAAAGGATTTTATATGGCTGGTATCCAACAACACATATCAATAATTGTTGGAGTTTTAATGATTGTAATTGTATTAATTCCTGAGCGAGTGTTCATGAAATATAATTTTTCTAAACCAGTTTATAAGTTAATATCTAATGTAAAAACAAGTTTGGGAAACCAATTTAAAAGAAAATCTCCGGATGCTCTTTTTACCATTGGATTATTAAACGGATTTCTCCCATGCGGATTGGTTTATGCTGCTCTCTTTGGAGCCATAGCCATGCAAAATGTAACTTTAGGTGTAACCTATATGTTACTTTATGGATTGGGAACCATACCAATGATGAGTGCTGTAGTTTATATATCTAATTTCTTATCTATTCCAATACGAAGTAAAATGCAAAAGTTAATTCCTGTTGTTACAGTTATTATCGGAACGCTCTTTATTTTAAGAGGATTAGGATTAGATATTGCCTATATATCTCCAAGTAACATGAATTTGTTTGTGCAAGCAAATGCAAATTGTCATAATTAATTAACTAAATGCAAACTATTATGGAAAGACATGATTTAATCCACGAGTTTCCTGAATATCAGGATAAAATCCACCAATTAAAAGTTGAAGATACTCATTTCAGAAAAATATTCGATGAATATCACGAATTAGAACATAGAATTCACAATATCAATACTGGTGAAGAAATTGTAATAGATGAGTATGCTCATGAGTTAAAAGCAAAGTTACTACATCTTAAAGACGAGATTTATTCTCACCTTAATAGATAGTAATTTTTATTTTGGGTTTTAAAGAAAAGCACGCTGTAAGGCGTGCTTTTTGATTTTGTAATATTGTACAAACATTTTAAAAATCTACTTACAATCAAAGCTAAAATAACTTTCATAATTACTAACTTTTTAATTAGTAAAATATACTAGTTTTATACTAATTTCGTTATCGATTTAATACCAATATTTCAATGTATAAAAAACTCCTTTTTCCGCTAGTTGCGTTGTTATTTTTATCTTGCGAAAGTAAAAAGAAGCATGAAGTCATTAAGTCTTTTTGCTATTGGAAAACCGATAGTTATTTTGGTCAAGAAGAAGATACTCTTGCCAAACAAATGAATCTAAAACACATGTACGTTCGCTTTTTTGACGTCGATTGGAATCCATATGCAGAAGAAGCCCAACCTGTAGCAACCGTTTATAATATTCGAATTACTGATGGTTTAAATATTACACCAAGTATATTTATTACTAATGATGTACTTTTAAATTCGTCAAAGCCTCAATTGGATATTTTATCTGAACGAATGGCAATTCGCATTAAAAAAATCATTGATAAATATCAAACTGAAAAAGCGAGTGCTTTAGCATACAAAATTGCAGATGCAGATTATGAAAGACAAAAAGGAAATGCTTTTCAATCTAGATTAAGCACAGATTCCATAATAATAGCGGAAAAGCCAAAATTCGAAAGAGACATTCAAGAACTTCTTTTTGATTGCGATTGGACCGAATCATCTAAAGAGAATTATTTTTATTTGTTAGAAAAATTGAAATCAAAATTTTCTAATTATAAAATTGCTTCAACCATTCGACTTTGGCAATATAAATATTATGAAAAAGCAGGAATTCCTCCAGTGGATAAAGGGCTTTTAATGTGTTACAACATGACAAATCCAACCGAATATAAAACCAAAAATTCCATTGGAACAAGTGATGAATTAGCAGATTACATCACTCACGATAAGTATCCATTAGAATTAGATATTGCTTTACCGTTATTTAGTTGGTCGGTTTTATTTAGAGGTGGCAAATTTAAAGGTGTTATTTCCGATTATCAAGAATTTGAAAAAAGTCCAACAATTTTCAAGAAAACAGACGACAATAAATACACTTTGCAAGATGACATTCAAATAGGAAATTTCTACGCAAGAAATGGTGATGAAATAAAAATTGAAAAAATTTCAGATGAAGAAATTGACGAAATGATTGATATAATTACAGAAAAAGTAAAAATTTCAAACACTACCAAAGTTACCTTCTTTTCATTCGATAAAAAATACATAAACGATTATGGAGTTCAAAATATATCCAAGTATTATGAAAGTTTTTAGTGCTTTTTTTCTGTTATTTAGTATTCAAATTTTTGCTTGTGGATGGAGCGAGACTCCCGAAACAACTCGTTTAGCATTATTTCGTGCAGAACGAATTAATAATATTAAGTTAAGACCATTTTGCTATTCTGCCGATTATTATATGTCGGTAAAAGAAGGGAAAAATGCCGATCAAATTAGAAATTGTAAAGAATGGCAAGCCAAACTTGGTAACCAAATTTCTATTGATGACATCTACGAAATTCTTTATAATACTGAATCGGAAAAGTTTGAAAATGCTTCTAAATCTAAAGTTTTACAAAATGTATTTAAAGACAATTCCTTTATTGAAGCATTGGTTTTACCAAAGAATAAATTGTTTTTCGAATATATTTCATTAGCTAAAAAGATTGAATACAACAATTTAGGCGGAAATAAATGGGAATCTTGGGATGAAATTCAAACCAATTATTATGACGAAACTCCTAAAGCAAAAGCTGTAATTTCAAATTTCAAAAATAAATTAAAATCTACCAAAGATGCTTTTCTTATTAAAAGATATGCGTTTTTATTGTTGCGATATGATTTTTATAACAACGGAACTTCTAAAGAAATTGAAGAGTTGTATCAAAAATATTTTACTTCTAAAGACAATTCTATTTTAAATCCTTGGGCAATGCATTATTTTGCTATGTCTATAGAAGATAAAGCGTTACGTAATTATTATTTAAGCAAAGTTTTTGTTTCTTGTGATGAAAAAGCGTTTGCAGTAATGCTAAATTTTGATGATAAAATTATTGAGGAAACATTGAAATATGCTAAAAGCGATTTTGAAAAAGGAATAATTTGGGCATTAAAATGCATGAGAAATCCATCACCAGCTTTAAAAGACTTGAAGGAAATTCAACAATTAATTCCTCAAAGTGAATATTTTAGTTTTCTTGTTGGAAGAGAAATCAACAAATTAGAAGATTGGATTTTTACACCAAAATATACCGAAAATTCTCCATCAGTGGTTTTTGAAACTCAAGATTGGTATACCGATTATGAAAAAGCCAAAAAAGAAAACGAAATTAATGATTATGCTTACTTAAATGAGTTGAAAGCATATCTGATAGAGATTCAATCTCAAGCTATTGGTGAGCAAAAAGATTTTTACAATACAGCCATTGCACAATTATGTTTTATAAACGACGAAATTGATTTGGGTAAGCAATATTCTAATAAAATTTCATCTAATGCGAATGCTAGTATTCTACTTCAAAAGCATATTCAATTGGCTTTAATTGCTTTGAAACAAGGAAATATCTCTGATGAAAAAACGAAACAAATTCTATTCGAAAGTTTCAATGCTATTGAAGATATTGTAGAAAATGATGCGACACTTTTTAAAAGTATGTATTCTCTATATCGAATTGCAAGTAAACAATATTTAGATAAAAAAGATGCCGCAACTGCTGGTTTGTTGTTTTTAAAATCAGAAAATAAGAAGACATATTCAGATAATTTTGGTGGATATTATAGCTATTATGAAGACCAATACTACTATTATTACATAGGTTATTTCGAGCGTTTTGCAAAAGAAAAAGATATTGATAACCTGATAGCATTAATTCAAAAAGAAGACAAAACTCCTTTTGAAAAGTACATTTGTTCGGGCACGATATTTCAAGACATAAATGCTTACAAAGATGTTAAAGGAACGCTTGCTTTTAGAAATAATAATTTAGAATTAGCTCAAAAAACCTTTGCTGAAATTCCGAAAGAGTTCTATGAAAAAACCTATGAATTTAAATACTATTTAAATGAAAATCCATTTATTCCAAAGGTTTTAGTTTATGGAACTGAGGAAAGAAAATATGATTATAAATTTGACAAAGCCAATTTTGTTGCAACTTTAATTAAGTTAAAAAAACAAAATACAGCCGAAAGTAATTTAAAATTAGCTCATGCTTATTACAATGTGTCTTCTGTTGGAAACGCTTGGATGATGACAGCTTATGGATTGTCTTCGGGTGAATATAGTTTTGCAGATTATGTTTTTGGTGGCAATAGAGTAGATAAAGAAGTAACATTTCAAAATGGGAATTTCTATAGTCTTGAAATGGCAAGACAATACTATCAAAAAGCATTGCAGTTAGCTAAAAATAAAGAGATAAAAGCAATGGCAAGTTTAATGATTTTTGAATGTGATTTAACCAAACATTATTCTTTCGCAAAGCCTTATGAAGAAAATCCGAAACCATTTATTGCAGGAATTGAAATTAAAAACTTTCTAACAATTTATAAGAATACCAAAACGTATCAACAATATAATTGTCCATTGTTAGAGCAGTTTATAAAGTAATTTGCAAAAAAAATAAGGGAATTAAAAAATACTTTTAATTCCCTTATTTCATTATCAGTTGATACTTATACCGTCATTGAAAACAATTCTGTCTGCGGTAGATTTCGTTTTAATCGCAAGTCAAATGCCATGCAAATGTTTCTCACAAATGGTTTTCCTTTTTCGGTAACTTGTATTGATTGACTTGATATTTTCACCAAACCATCGTTTTCCATTTCGTGAAGTTGGTTGATGATTTCAGGTAATTCAGGGAAAAAGTCGCTATCATTTTTCCATGAAGTTTCAAATTGACACATCAAGTTTAGAATGTGTTTTCTAATAATTAAATCTTCATCTGTTAGAATATGTCCACGAAAAACTGGCAATTCATTAGCATCTAATCTTTTGTAAAAGTCTTCAATAGTTTTTTCATTTTGTGCAAAACTATACCAACTATCGCTTATAGAAGAAACACCAAGTCCAATCATCAATTGTGTTTTGGATGATGTGTACCCCATAAAATTACGATGCAAATTTCCCTTTTGAAAAGAATCATACATACTATCAGTTTCTAAAGCAAAATGATCCATCCCAATTTCATGATAATTATTTTGAGATAATCGATTTTTTCCTGCTTCATAAAGTTGACGTTTTTCATCATCTTTAGGCAAATCTTCACCTTTAAATCCGCGTTGTCCGTTACCTTTTATCCAAGGCACATGAGCATAACTATAAAATGCCAATCTATCTGGTGAAAGCGATTTTGTTTTATCAATCGTATCAATTACATCATTCAATGTTTGAAATGGTAGTCCAAATATTAAATCGTGACCAATTGAAGTGTAGCCAATTTCTTTTGCCCAAAAAGTAACCTTCGCCACATTATGAAATGGTTGAATTCTATGAATAGCCGTTTGAACTTTACTAGAATAATCTTGAACACCAAAGCTCACTCTTCTAAATCCTAAATCATAAAGTGATTGTAAATGTCTTCTTGTGGTGTTATTTGGATGGCCTTCAAAGCTAAATTCGTGTTCTTTGGCTTTGATAGCACGTGTAAAAATTCCATTGATTAAAGCTTCTAAATTTTCTGGTGAGAAGAAAGTAGGTGTTCCGCCACCAAGATGAATTTCTTTGATAATGGGTTTATTTGGTAATAAATCGCAATACAAATTCCATTCTTTTAAAACAGCTAAAATATACGGATTTTCAACTTCGTGATTCTTTGTTATTCGTTTGTTGCATCCACAAAAGGTGCACATGCTTTCACAAAATGGCAAATGAATATATAAACTAATACCTTCTGAAGCATTAGATTCGTTGAATGATTTTATAAAAGTATTTTTCCATTGTTCCAATGAAAATAAATTTTCTTCCCAATAGGGAACCGTAGGATAACTTGTATATCTTGGTCCAGGAACATTATATTTTTGAATTAAGGAAATTGACATGATGGAATACTTTAAGTTTCAAAAGTAACCTGAGTTCTGTTATAAAAAAATGATAATTGTCATATGAGAAAGAACAGAAAATAGAAATGATAAGAGAGATTTTATTTTGTGTAAAAAGAGAAATAAAAAAAACTACCTAAGTAGTTTTTTAATTTTATGATTAACAGTTATTCAGCTCGTGTACCATTTCGTTGGTTATAGACGGAAAGTTGGAAAATCTCTATATTCTAAATGCTGTTGCGCCAACTTGGCAAATCATAATTGAAGTTTTAAATTTCAATTATCAAAGTTAATTTAAGAATTGAAAACATATTTTACATTATAAATTGTGATTGTTGTAAATTAAAATTAAGCTATAAAAAAAGCTCACCGTTTAAAGTGAGCTTTCGTTTTATTTATTCAAATTTCTAATTTGTTTTAATTTGTCTTTCCAAGAAATTAATTCTTCTTTATGTCTTTCAATTGTTTTTCTAACTTCAGTTACAATTGAATTTTCTTTCTTAGCATTCTTAGTGTTTTGGAAGAACTGAATGTTGTTTTCTAATTGGAAAATTTCATGTTGAACTTCATCAATTTTTCTCATGATGAAGATTTTTTCATTATCTAATTTTCTACTGTCTTCAGAACCTGAAATGTTGTCCAAACGATTAGCAAAACGCAATTGCTCACTTTCTTTTTTGCTTGAACTTAATTTTTCAAACAAAGCATCTAGAATTTTATTGAATTTTCCTTCTACATGTCTTCTGTTGAAAGGAACTCTTCCAATAGATTTCCAAGCTTCAATATGTGCTTTTATTGCATCCAAATCGGTTTTATGATCACCAACTAATTCAAATGAACGCAACGTTTCTAAATATTCTTTTTTCTTTTCAAAAGCAGCAACTTCTTCAGCATTTTCTTCTTTTTTACTGTCTTTCAAACGTTCAAAATAATGGTTACAAGCCGCTTTAAATTCATCCCAAAGTTTATCAGAAAACTTTCTTGGCACGTGTCCAACCTGTTTCCAATCTTCTTGAATTTGCTTCATTAAAGGCGTTGTAGCAGCAAAATCTTCACTTTCTTTCAATTCATTTGCTCTATCTACAAGTGCTTGTTTTTTGCTTAAATTATCGTTTTGATCTTTCTTAATGTCTTTGTAAAATGAATTTTTCAAAACATTAAAATCACGAACTGTAGTTTTAAATCTTGCCCAAGTAGCTTCATTAACTTCACTAGGAACTTTTCCTGTAGCAAAGAATTGATTTCTCAAAGCTTCGACTTTTACAATTTGGTTCAACCAAGCTTGGTGCGAATCTACTTTCTCTTGTGCTAAAACTTCTAATTGCGCAATGATTTCGTTTTTCTTTTCAAGATTTTCGGTTTCTTTTGCTCTAAAACTTTCGTAAAAAGTTTCACGTTTGTCGTGCATTTGTTTGGTCAATTCACTGAATTGTTTCCATAATTCTTCACGATTTTCTCTAGAAACCGGACCGATATCTTCTTTCCAAATACGGTGTAAATCTTGTAATTCACGGAACGATTTGTTGATGTCAGTTTCATGAATTAATTCACCAACACGAGCTATAATTTTGTTTTTTAATTCTAAATTGTGTTTGAATTCTTGATCACGTGCATCTCTATCTAAGTGCAAGAAATCATAAAAATTCTCAATGTGGAAATGATAATTATTCCAAACGTGGTTGTATTTATCTTTTGGAATTGGTCCTGCATTTTTCCAACGTTCTCTAATATCATTTAACTGTTTTAGAGCATTGGCAATATTTCCTGTCGAATTGTTTACCAAGTTTTTCAACTCTTCTACAATCGCCATTCTGTTTTCTAAATTCGCTTTCAAATTGTTTTGAAGCGATTTAAAATGTACATTTTTCTTATCTCTGTATTGATTGTATAACGAATCAAATTTTGTTTTTAATGGAAAGCTATAATGGAAATCCTCTGTAGTATCAGGATTTTCAGCATGAAATTCATCTCTTTTTTCATCCATAAAATGGTGAAATTTAGATAAAAATGCTTTTTTAACTTCTTCAACATGTTCGCGAACCGACATTACTTGGTCAGTTGCAACCAATGTTTCTAATTCTTCAACCAATTTTTCCATTGGCAAAGCTTCATAATCTTGCAACGGAATGTCATAACGACCTTTTACCGTTTCATCTTCGCTTTCTTCTGCATTCGCATTGGCAATAGCGTTCATTGCAAAATCATTTGCATCTTCTAAAACCATAGAATCGTCAGCAACTTGTTCTTCTGTTAATTCAATAACATTTTCTACAACTTCTTCTGCTGTATTCTCGATTGTTGGAACTTCTACAGGTGTTTCTGTAATTTGTTCACCTACAAGGTCTTCAACGTCTAGAACCGTTTCTTGTTCAGCTTCAGCTACTAATGGAGCTTCAACTTCGGTATCAGGAACCAATTCAACTTCTGTTTCAACAGCTTCTGCGATTGCTTCAACTTCTTGATTTTCAGTTTGAACCGCTTCTTGAGAGGCATTGTTTACGTTTCCATCTGTCTCGTTTTCGTTAACTGACAGGTTATCATTCTTTTCTTCTAACATTTGCTTAAATGTGTAAGGTTATACAATATTTTCCTTTTTGGAGGGCGAAAGGTAGTAAAGTAGCATCAAAAATCAAAGAAAATCAATGGTTTCTGTTGTTTTTATTAAGAAAATTTTAAGAAGAGAAAGAAAAGAAAATTATTTATTCCAAATCGTCCAAGCTTTTTCTGCTTGAAAAACTAACATCTCGTAGCCATTTTTAATAGCTGCACCTTTTTTCTTGGCTTTCTTTAAAAATTGTGTTTCTTCGGGATTGTAAATTAAGTCAAAAGCGATGTGTTTTTCTGTAAAAAACTCATAAGGAATAGGAGGAAATTCCTTTGTATTCGGGCTAGTTCCGAGTGGTGTGCAATTAATAATTATCTGAAAATTATCAAATGTCGTGGTGTTGATTCTGTTGTAATCAATGGCGTTTTCAGTAGCTTCTCTTGAAACAAAAGTATAGAAAATTCCGAGTTTATCTAAAGCAAAGGCAACTGCTTTTGAAGCACCGCCAGTTCCAAGAATTAATGCTTTTTTATGATGTGGTTGGAGTAGTGGTTCTAACGATTTTTTAAAACCATACCAATCAGAATTATAGCCTTTTAGATTCCCTTTTTTGGTAAAACGAATTACATTCACTGCTCCAATTCTAAAAGCTTTATCCGACATGGTGTCAAGAAATGGAATAATTGCTTCTTTGTAAGGAATAGTTACGTTTAACCCTTTCAAATCGGGATTTTCTTTCAATACATTCGGAAATTCTTCTATTGTTTGAATATCAAAATTCTCGTAAGTGCAATCATCAAAAAGTTCTTTTGAAAATTTTTCTGTAAAATATTTTTTAGAAAAGGAGTAGGAAATATCTTTTCCAATTAATCCGAATTTTTTATTGGTTTCCAAGTTTATTTTAATTTAAAAACCATTAAGAAATTAAGTTCGTTAAGTAGAAAAAGCTTAATGGTTCTTAATATCTTAATGGTTTATTTTGAAAATTGTATTCTATTTATTGTGTTTCTTAATCAAACTCTGCACTTTTTTGATAGTCCAAACAGTTGGAAATAATTCTTCTAATAATGTTTGATTATTAAAGTTCAAACGCAAAGCATTACTCAAGTGAAATGTTCCTTTTTCAGTATCATTTAGCATAAAATAAAATCCTGCCAAACGGTATTCGATTTGATATTCTTCTGGGAACAACTCGGAAGCTTGAAGTAATGTGATGACTGCTGAGTCATTTTCACCTAAAAACTGTAAAATATCAACCCAAAACAACCAAGTGTCTAAATGGTCATCTCCAAATTCAACCGCTTTTCTAAAACCAAGTTCGGCTTCTTCATAGAAGTTCATGGCTTTATTTATCGTTGCAAAACGTTTCCAATAAGCGCGATTTTGATCGTCAATTGCTAAAGCTTTATTTACATAAAACAATGCTTTTTGAAAATTTTTCTGACGAACATAAAAATCAGTTATCGCAATCCAGCCTTTGTCTAATAAAGGATCTTCATGAACTGTTTTGTTGAAATACTTTAACGCTTCCGCTTTATTTCCTAATTTTTCGTGACATTTTCCAATACGTAATAAAGCATATGAAGTTGGATCGTCTAAATCGATAGTTCTTTGGTAGTTTTCAATAGCATCTTCATAGCGTTTTAAACGTTCTAAAGCTTTTCCATTTTCCATGAAAGCACCCATAAATTCTTCGTCAATGTAGGTAGCATATTCAAAAGCACGCACAGCATTTACATAATCTTTCAATCCGTAATACAAACGTCCTTGTTGATGCCAAGCAATTTCGGAATAAGGATTTCTATCAATGTAGGTTTTAATATATTCAATGGCTTCTGCATTTTGGTCTAAAAATTCGTAGCAGTAAACCACATTATATAGTGCCGATTGGTCTTCAATATCTACTTCTAAACAACTTTTGAAATTCTCTTTTGCTTTTTCAAGGTTGTCCATAAACAGATATTCCATCCCAATAAGGTTGTAAACATCGGCTAAATCTTCGGTAAATTTTAAAGCTTCTTCAAGGAGTTCAACCGCTTTTACATGGTTGTCTCTTTTCGAATAAATATTAGCTTTTTGTATAAAAATTTCTTCGTTTGTTGGCTCAATGGCATACAATTCGTTAAGCATTTTTTCAGCTATTTCGAGTTTGTCATCATACACCAACATTTCTACTTGAACTAGCTTTAAACCAGTTGATTTAGGATGTTGTTCAAGTCCTAATTTTAAAGCTTTTTTAGCTAAATTAGCTTTGCCCATATCAAGATAATGAAGAATAATTTCTTCAAATTCTTCTGAATCAAAAAAGAAAACTTTATTGGTTTTCAACATGGATTCAAACTTCGATAAGGATAGATTGTAGTCTTCTTCGTCGTGATCCAAATGCATAGCTTTTTGTTTAAAATTATCCTTAATAAAAGTAGTTAACTAATATCGTCATTTAAGGAAAATAGATTTTTGTTTTGAACAATTTAATTAACATTCAACAGTTTCGAGTTTCGGGTTTCGGGTTTCGAGTTTTTGCGAAATTTATATGACTCGCAACTTTTAACCCGCAACTATCTCATCCATAACCTCCAAAATAATTTGGCAACCTTCTCTAATTTCCTCTTCAGAAATAGTTAATGGTGGTGTAATTCGGATGGCTTTTCCTTCAAACAATAACCAAAATAGAATCAATCCTTTGTCTTGACAACGCAAAATCACCTGATTTGTTATTTCTTCATCAGATGTCATTGCGGCTAACATCAATCCTTTTCCTCTAACTTCTCGTATCAAAGGATGTACCAAAAGTGTTCTAAAAAGTTTTTCTTTTTCTAAAGATTGTTTGGCGTAGTCTTTTTCTAAAACTTCTTGTAGTGTTGCCAAACAAGCGGCAGCAATCACAGGATGACCACCAAAAGTTGTAATATGTCCTAATTTAGGATTGTGACTTAATAAATCCATGTGTTTTTCGTTGGCAATGAAACCACCAACAGGCATTCCGCCAGCCATTCCTTTTCCGATAATGACTACATCAGGAACTACATTGTAATTTTCAAATCCAAACAATTTTCCAGTTCTTCCAAAACCAGGTTGGATTTCGTCAACAATCATTAAAGCACCAACTTCTTCGCAACGCTTCTTTACTTTAGCTAAAAAGTCGTTTTGAGGTTGAATAAAACCAGCGCCACCTTGAATACTTTCAAGAATTATTCCAGCAGTTTTGGTTGTTATTTTTTGTAAATCGTCTTCATTATTAAAAGTTATGAAATCAACATCAGGAATTAGAGGACGAAAAATTTGTTTGCGTTCTTCAAATCCCATGACGCTCATCGAACCCATCGTATTTCCATGATAAGCATTGTGACACGAAATTAACTGACTTCTTCCAGTAACGCGTCTAACAAGTTTTAAAGCACCTTCACAAGCTTCAGTTCCAGAATTCACTAAATAAACTTTATTTAGTTCTTTAGGTAAATTTTCTACCAATAATTTACAATATTGTACAGCTGGACTTTGAGAATATTCTCCATAAACCATTACGTGAGAATATTTATCCAACTGATCTTTGATGGCTTGATTTACACGTGGATGTTGATGACCGAGTGAGCAAGCCGAAACGCCAGCAACAAAATCTAAATATCTTTTATTGTCAGTATTGTAAATGTAGGAACCAATAGCATGCGAAACCTCCATTCCTAGCGGATAAGGTGATGTTTGTGCTTGGTATTTTAAAAAATCGTTCAATTTAGTTGTTATTTAATGTTTACAGAACCAGAACACATATTTCCTTCTTCAATTCCTGTAAGCCAAATTTTTAATCTTTTTATTCGTTCTTCGGTTAATTCTTGCAGGTAATTGCTCCAACAAGTTGGTTGAATACTTCCATAATATCCAGGTTCTCTTTTAGGAAATTTTGCAAGCATTTCTGCATCTCTGAAAGTAATCCAAATTTTTTGTGCTGTTTTTAAATTTTTAATAAACTCAATATCAGATTTATATTCAGTTAAAATTTTTTGATAGACAGTATTTAGTTCTTTATCTGCTTTTTTATAATTGTTATATGCTTCTTCATTAATCTCAGATTGAGTTTGAGCAAAACTATTAAGATTGAAAAATAGGAGGAATAAAAATGCAATTTTTTTCATATCAGAAATCTAACTTTAAAACATCCGCAAATTTATGAAATTAGAATCAGCACAAATGTTTATTAAGATTTTTTTATTAGTAGTTTGAAATGATTTTCAAATTTTTATATTTGTTGAATCATGTTACCGTAAATAGTACTCATTATGAAGAAAGTCTTATTGCTCGCTTTGATTGGATTATCACTAACTGTCAATGCTCAAAATAAAAAAAGTAAACCAACCGCCAAAAATAAAAAAGTTACCATTGTGGATAAGAAGAAAGTGACGCCAACAGAGAAGAAAAAAGTTGTATATCAGGTTTTTACAAGATTGTTTGGAAATACAAATGCTACCAATAAACCTTGGGGAACAATAGAAGAAAATGGAGTGGGAAAGTTTAACGACTTTACTGATAAAGCTTTGCAAGAAATTAAAAATCTTGGAGTTACGCACATTTGGTATACAGGAGTTCCACATCATGCTTTGGTGAGAGATTACACCAATATTGGAATTTCAAATGATGATCCAGAAGTAGTTAAAGGTAGAGCTGGTTCGCCTTATGCTGTAAAAGATTATTATAATGTAAACCCAGATTTAGCTGTTAATCCTGCGAATCGTTTGCAAGAATTTGAAGCTTTAATTGCTCGTACTCACAAAAACGGTTTGAAACTATTGATTGATATTGTTCCAAATCATATTGCTAGAAAATATGAAGGAAAAAATAATCCAAAAGGTGTGAAAGACTTTGGTGCTGAAGATAAAATATCGGTTGAATATGATAGAAATAACAACTTTTATTATATTCCAGAGCAACACTTTGAAGTGCCTACATCAGATGATTATCGTCCTTTGAATGGAGAAAGCAATCCGTTGATTGATGCTAAGTTTGATGAATATCCTGCAAAATGGACTGGAAATGGTTCGCGTTTGGCTAAACCAGACATCAACGATTGGTATGAAACGGTAAAAGTAAATTACGGAATTCGTCCAGACGGTTCTAAGGATTTTCCTGAACTTCCAAATGGTTTTGAAAAGAAATCTTATAAAGAGCATTTTGATTTTTGGAAAGATAAAGACGTTCCAAGTTCATGGAAAAAATTTAGAGATATTGCTTTGTATTGGACAGCAAAAGGCGTTGACGGTTTCCGTTACGATATGGCAGAAATGGTTCCTTATGAGTTTTGGAGTTATATGAATTCGGCTATTAAAATGAAGAATCCAAATGCTTTTTTATTGGCTGAAGTATATAATCCGAATGAGTATAGAAATTATATTTTCTTAGGAAAAATGGATTATCTGTATGACAAAGTTGAAACTTACGATCATCTAAAAGCCGTTATTCAGGGAAAAACAACTCCTGATGGATTGACTGATATTCAAAACAGAATGAGAGATATTGAGCATCATATGTTGCATTTTCTTGATAACCATGACGAACAGCGATTGGCAAGTTCAGAATTTGCTGGAAGTGGTGAAAAAGGAAAACCTTTAATGGTGATTTCTACTACTTTGAGTTCTTCGCCAACGATGGTTTATTTCGGGCAAGAAGTAGGTGAGGCAGGAAACGAAGATGCTGGTTTTGGTAGACGTTCTAGAACTTCAATTTTTGATTATGTAGGCGTTCCTAATCACCAACGATGGATGAATAATGGTAAATTTGATGGAGGTCAATTGTCTAAAAGCGAAAAAGAACTGAGAGATTTTTACAAGCGTTTATTGAATTTCACTATTAAAAGTGAGGCGTTGATGGGTAAATTTCAAGAAATTCAGTCTGTGAATAGACAAGACTCTTCTACTTATGGTCAAAATGTATATTCATTTGTACGCTGGTCGGCTAATGAAAAACTTATTATTGTTTCTAATTTATCTCCAGATATTAACGAAATGTTTGATTTAAAAATTCCAGCCGATGTGATTAAGGAATGGAAACTTAAAGATGGAACGTATTTGTTAACAGAACAACTTTATGGTGTTGCTCATACTTTAAAAGTAAGCAATGGAGTAGGAATTGTAAAGATAAGTTTGAAAGGCAGTGAGAGTTTTATTTTGAAGCTGTAGTTGATATTACGTTCTCTTAAACAATTGTTATTTATCCAATTAATATTGTTAAAATTTAGTTGAGATAGAATGTGTTGATTATGTTTGTTTACTAAAACGACTATAAATGCAATTCATCCTACTGTTTTCAATATTATTAAATCCGATTTTATTATTTGATTTTTCAAAAGGTAGCAACTTATCTAACTGGAAAGTTGTTGATGATGGTGTAATGGGTGGCGTTTCCTCAAGTGACTTTTTCCTTGATTCAAATGGAAATGGAATATTTAAAGGAACAGTTTCTACAGAAAATAATGGTGGATTTTGTTCAGTGCGTCATTTTTTTAATCCTATAAAGTTAACAGATAAAAGTGTTTTTAAAATCCGTTTGAAAGGTGACGGAAAAAAATACCAGTTTAGAGTTAAGAAAAGTGAGAGTGATTATTATTCTTACATCTGCGAATTTCAAACTTCAACTGAGTGGGAAACAATTGAAATTCCTGTAACTAAATTATATGCTTCTTTCAGAGGTAGAACACTTCAACTTCCTAATTATGATGGTCAAAGCTTAGAAGAAATAGCATTTTTAATAGGAAATAAGACAAATGAAAATTTTGAATTACTTATAGATAAAATTGAAGTTGAATGATTTTTTTCAAACACAATCAAATATAGAATGCAATGTTAGAGTTTCATAGTAGGCACGGATTGCAAATCCGCGCTATCGACTGAGGAAGATATGCGCGATATCGGGTTTAATTTAATATTGATTTTTTAAGTAAATATCATTAAAATTACAAAAAGCAACAAATTCAGAAATTAGGTTTTTTAGATAAATATGAATTTTTTCATTTTGCTTTTTAAATTCCAATAATTTATAGCCACAATGAGACATAATTTCGCCAGATGTAGAACCTTCTCGGATTGCTACTTCGAGCTCTTTTCTTTCATTCTCATATCCACCTTCCAAAAGTTTTAAGTTTATTTCATCTAAAATGTCCAAATAATTCCTCATAATGGTAATCTGTTAATTTTTTAAAGATATTCTGTCTCTTGTTATTGCTAACTTTCCAGCTTGGTGAAGTGTCTGTTTTAGAATCTCGTAGTTTCAATTAAGCACTAATGTTTATTAGAAATCTGAATGTTCAATTTAGCACTGAATCAGCCATTATCACAAACTGCTGTAACCGGTAGTTGCGTTCAATCTTGGCCTTCACATATTACTTTTCCAGTTTCTGCTTCAATATTCGCAAAACTATGTTTTCCGTAAACTATTTTTAAGCCTTTATTTTCAATTCTAATTTCTCTTATTTCAGATTTTCCAACTGATGGTTTCCCGCAAACTTTCATAACAGCTGCTTTCCACTTCACTTTTCCATTTTGATAAGCAAGTATTGTTTGGGTTTTCTTTTCGAGGTAAAACGTTATTTTTCCAACGTATTCCAAACCTTCTATTTTGGTGAAACCTTTAGGAATTCCATCGCTAGTTTGTCCAAAGGAAATTTGAAAAACCAAAAGCAGAAAAAAGCCAAACTTTGTAATTTTCATATTAGTTGTTTGTTGGTGAGCAATTTTTTGTAACGGCTGTTGTGCGACGTTTTTAATACATATAGTTAACGTCTGAATATTCTTTATTATGTTCTTCGTAGAGTCTTTCCATTTCTTTTCTTTGTCCCTCTTTTAGAAACCAAATTGCTGTTTTTTCAATATTTTTATTTCTCAAAATAGGTAAAAAATCGCTAGGTTCGTTTGCAGTCATTTCTCTACAAGAAAATTCTTTTAATGAATGTAAGTTTTCTAATGAATTAAAATCCTTGATGTTTTTCATATACCAAAGTTCAATTTTTCGCAATTTACAGTTTGTGTGTAATTTAGGAAAACCTTTAATTTTATTAACAGTTTGTAAGAAAATATGTTCCAACGATTCCATTTCGTTAATAAAATCAAGATTCTCTAGATTTTCTACTTTGTAGAATTCAATAAACTTTAAATTTTTGAATGATTCAAGTGCATTAAAATTTGTTAATGGAATTGATTTTAGATGTAAGTATTTAAGTTTTTTTAAAGATTTAATAAAATCTAAATTTTTTATTGATTTGATTTTGCATAAAATTAATATTTCAAGATTTTCTAATTGTGAAATAATTTGCTCAATATTTTTATTATGTCCTAAAACAGTTAGAGATTTTAATTTTTTAAACCGACTAATTTGAGAAATATCTATTTTGTGTTGTTTTACATCGTCTGCGATAATTGATAGTTCTTCTAAATTTTCATTTAGATTATTTAAAAAGTCATAATTAGTAATATTTTTAGTTGCTAATGAGAGTGATTTTATATCTTTTAAATTTGAGATAAATTGTTCGTTTTTTACATCTACATTATCAATTGAAAGATTTTGAAGATTTACCATTTTATCTAAAATTTTTAAATCTGTCATTTTATCACTCCAACCATAGAGTCTCAAACTAATTTCAGGTTTTACAGAAAAAATTCTATTATTCAATATTTCGTAAGTCCTTAAAGATACTTTACTGTATGAATTTATTTGAATATGTAGAACATTGTTATTTAATATCTCTTGAATTAATTCTTCTGTAAGCATACTTTCAGAATCAATTTCGTTAAATTGATTAAACTTGTGTTGAGGAATTGGGTGAATATATGCTCCCATATTTTATTTTTTTAAATATTTGTCTGTTTTCAACTACTCGCGCAAAATGTCACACAACCTGTATATATCAGCCATTAAACAACACAAAGCAATCAATATTTTGAAGGATTTGTGCCATAAAATGACTTATTTAGTTATCAAATATACTACTATTTTCAATAAAAAAATCCCAAACTTAAAATTTGGGATTTCTATTTATTACTTCAAAATTGTTTGTTTTCTGTCTGGTCCAACAGAAACTATTTTTATGGGTACTTCGACTTCTTTTTCTATAAATTCGATGTAGTCTTTTAGTTCTTTTGGTAAACTTTCAAAAGTCGTTAAACCAGTTAAATCGGCTTGCCATCCTTTGAATTCGGTGTATATTGGTGTTACATTTTCTTCTTCTATATTATAAGGTAAATGTTGTATAACTTCTCCTTTATAGTTGTAAGCTGTAGCTACTTTCAAAGTTTCAAATCCTGATAAAACATCGCCTTTCATCATCATTAATTGTGTTACGCCATTCACTTGAATTGCGTATTTCAAGGCAACTAAATCCAACCAACCACAACGTCTTTTTCTTCCAGTTACTGAGCCAAATTCGTTTCCAACGCTTGCCATAACATCACCAGCATCGCCAAAATCTTCTGTAGGAAATGGTCCAGAACCCACACGAGTCGTATAAGCTTTGAAAATTCCGTAAACTTCTTTGATTTTATTTGGTGCAATTCCTAAACCAGTACAAGCTCCAGCAGCAGTTGTATTAGATGATGTTACAAATGGATAAGTTCCAAAATCTACATCTAATAACGAACCTTGTGCTCCTTCGCAAAGAATTGATTTTCCTGCTTTTTGTGCTTGTGCCAAATATTCTTCGCTGTCAATGAAAGTTAGTTTTTGTAAATCTTTGATGGCTTCAAAAAATTCTTTTTCAAGTTCAGGTAAATTGTATTGAATATCAACATTGTAGAAAGCAATCATAGCTTCGTGTTTGTCTGCCAAAGCTCTGTAACGTTCTTTGAAATCTTCTAATTCGATGTCACCAACACGAATTCCGTTTCTACCAGTTTTGTCCATGTAAGTTGGTCCAATTCCTTTTAATGTAGAACCAATTTTAGCTTTACCTTTTGAAGCTTCAGAAGCTGCGTCAAGTAATCTATGTGTTGGAAGAATTAAATGTGCTTTTCTCGAAATGATTAATTTAGATTTGATGTCCAAATTGAATTTTGCCAAACCATCGATTTCACTTTTGAAAACTACAGGATCGATAACGACACCATTTCCAATAATATTGATATTGTTATCATGAAAAATTCCAGAAGGAATGGTTCTCAAAACGTGTTTTATTCCATCAAATTCTAAAGTATGTCCAGCATTTGGGCCACCTTGAAATCGAGCAATAATGTCGTATTTTGAGGTAAGTACGTCAACGATTTTTCCTTTTCCTTCGTCACCCCATTGTAATCCGAGTAGTAAATCTACGGTCATTGTGTTGTTGTTTATTGTGTAGTTAGTTTATTCTTTTTTCTTATTTGCGTAAAAATATAAGGAGTGATTAGTGATTTCGATACCAAAAATTTCTTCCATAGTTTTTTTAATAGTTTGAATCCTTGGGTCACAAAACTCAATTACTTCACCAGAATCGGTCATAATAATATGATCGTGTTGTTTGTCAAAATAAGACTTTTCGTAATGCGCTTGATTTTGACCAAATTGGTGTTTTCTAACCAAGCCACAATCTAAAAGTAATTCGATGGTGTTGTAAAGCGTTGCTCTTGAAACACGATAGTTTTTATTTTTCATTTTGATGTACAAATTTTCTATATCAAAATGTTCTTGACTATTATAAATTTCTTGAAGAATAGCGTAGCGTTCAGGCGTTTTACGGTGTCCTTTGTTTTCAAGATAGGCAGTAAAAACGTTCTTTACTGTTTCTTGATTTTTTGTATTATCTGATGCTATTTGTGTCATAATGCGCAAAGATAAATTATAGTTTATAAGTATGAAACTTTATGAGTTTAAAAGTTATAAACTAGTTGTTGATAATCTTGTTAGTTCTTGTAAACCCTTGAAACTTTTTCGATACCATCAATTTTTTTAATGTTATCAATTAGTTTTTTCAGGATGGTATTATTTTGTACAACTACTGTCACTTGTCCATTAAAAATTCCAGCTTCACCACTCAAGGAAATACTTTGAATATTCACGTGCATTTGATTTGAAATTACTTTTGTAAGCTCATTAGTCAATCCTAAAGTATCCATTCCGGTAATTTTTAATACGGCTTTAAATTCTTGTTGTGAAGAATCAATCCATTTGGCAATCATGATTCTGTAGGCATAGTTAGATTGTAATGCAATAGCATTTGGACAGTCTTTTTTATGTACTTTTATGCCTTCATTAATGGTTACAAATCCAAATACTTCATCACCAGGAATTGGATTACAACAACTTGATAATTTGTAATCTAATCGGTCTTGTTCTTTTCCAAAAACCAATAAATCATAATTACTAGTTAGCTCTTGTCTATTAATGTCTTCAGCATTAGAGTTTGGAGTACGTTTGATTTTATTTTTAAAGAAATTGATTAACGTATTGCTTTTTTGAGCAGCAAAATCTTTTAATTGTTGATTTTCAATAGCGCCAATTCCAACACGATAAAATAAATCTAAACTTGTTTTCAGTTTGAAAAAGTTTACCAATTCATTTACAACAGTTTCATTTAAAGTAATTTTTAAATGTTTTAATTTTCTTGTAAGAAGTTCTTTTCCTTCTTCGGCTATTTTCTTGGTGTCTTCATTAAGAACACTTCTGATTTTATTTTTTGCTCTTGATGTGGTAACATAATCTAGCCAATGCATTGTAGGTTTTTGATTGACTGAGGTTATTACTTCAATTTGGTCACCACTTTTTAATTCGTGGTTTAATTGCACTAATTTTCCGTTAACACGAGTTCCTCTTGTTTTAATTCCAATTTCGGAGTGTATACTGAATGCAAAATCTAATGAAGTGGCACCTTTGGGTAATGATTTAATTTCACCTTTGGGTGTAAAGACAAAGATTTCTTTAGCATAGAGATTCATTTTGAAATCCTCTACAAAATCAACAGCATTGGTTTCAGAGTTTTCAAGTGCTTCTTTTAGTAGGTTTAACCAAACATCCAAACCATTTTCTTCGGTTGCACCTTGTTTGTATTTGTAATGTGCTGCGTATCCTTTTTCGGCTATTTCATCCATTCTTTCGCTTCGCACTTGAATTTCTACCCAGCGACCTTTTGGTCCCATTACAGTAATATGAAGCGCTTCATATCCTGATGATTTTGGTGATGATATCCAATCACGCAAACGACTTGGACTTGGACGATAATGATCGGTAATGATGGAATAAATTTTCCAAGCCAAGAATTTTTCGTCGTGTGCATTGGATTTGTATATGATTCGCAATGCAAATTTGTCATAAACTTCATCAAAACTGACATTTTGAGCCAACATTTTACGTCGAATAGAGTAAATTGACTTCGGACGACCTTTCATTGTGTATTCAACACCTTCTTCGTCAAGTGATTTTTTTAATACATCTGAAACCAATTTGATGTATTCATCTTGCTCTTCCTTAGTTTCTTTTATCTTACTGACGATATCATTATAAACAGCAGGTTCTGTATATTTTAAACCTAAATCTTCCAATTTGGTTTTGATATTGTATAGTCCTAAACGATGGGCTAGAGGTGCGTAGATGTATAACGTTTCCGAAGCAATTTTTACTTGTTTGTAATCAGGCATTGAATCCATAGTTTGCATATTGTGCAATCTATCAGCAATTTTGATAAGAATTACTCGAACATCATCGTTCAATGTAAGCAACATTTTACGAAAGTTTTCTGCTTGCATTGAGATGTTCAAGTCTTTCTTTACTTGAGATATTTTGGTTAATCCAGCTACAATTTGTGCAATTTTTGGATTAAACATTTTTTCAATATCCTCGACTGTAATTTCGGTATCTTCTACAACATCATGCATTAAGGCTGCAGCAATACTTGTTGGTCCAAGTCCGATTTCGGAAGCTACGATTTTAGCAACACCAATAGGGTGAAAGATATAGGCTTCACCAGATTTTCTGCGTTGGTCTTTGTGTGCATCAACAGCTACATCAAATGCTTTACGAATGAGTTTCTTGTCTTCAGGTGTAAGTGTTTGATAACTAATGCGAAGTAACTCTTTGTATTCGCGAGCTAATGCTTTTTTTTCTTCTTCTAAATCGATCTCTGTCATAGCAAATTCTTCAATTAGCTAAAAATAAGAAATATTATTGAAATTGCAATAAAAAAAATCCAAATTCCGATATTTTTTTCAGAATTTGGATTTGAATACTAAACAAGTTTAGTGTAAAAATTTTAGATTTAGTTATCTATTCTTGAGAAGTCTAAATCGTGAAAATCATAACTAAAATCAGTAAGTGGTGATATAGCTTTCATTTTAAATTTTATAGCTTTTCCTTCTGCATCAAGTTCGAAGAAAATATGAGCATCTGCATGGAAACTTCTGTTGTTCCATCTCACAACAAAGTTTTGGTCTTTGTAAAATAAAATGGTTCCTGAAAGTCTCGGTGAACGTTTGGATTTAAAATTTAAGATTCCATTTTTTTCATAAACGTAAACTTCTCCAAACCAGTTGTCATTATATGTTCCGATATATTTTGTAAAATCAATTTTTACACGAGTAATGCTATTTTGATTTACAGTTTTCCAAACTTCATCTGTAATTTTATCAGCGTTTTCTTCTTTATTTTTGCGTTCTTCGCTTAGCGTAATTACATGATCGGGATTTTTCAGACCCAAATAACTGTCTTTAATTGTATTTGAAATTGCATTAAAAGCAGCTCCAGATTGTTGATTAGTTAATACAATTATTCCCAATTGAATGTCTGGAAACATGATGGTTTGCGTAACAATTCCGTCCAATCCTCCAGTGTGAGAAACTTGTAAATGGCCATTAATATCTGATAATTGCCATCCTAATCCATAAGCTTTGAAGTTGCAACTGTAAGGTTTCATACCATTAATTGGAAGAATCGTTTGTGGTGTCCACATTTCTTTGTGAACCTCTTGACTAAATAATTGATTGTTTGTGCCGTATTTTCCTTTGTTAAGTTGAGCAATAACCCATTTGCTTAAGTCATTTGTACTAGCGTAAATTCCGGCTGCAGCATCAAAAATCGGATTAGTATATCGCTTGATAATTTCTAATTTTCCATTGGTAGGTACGTGAGGAACGATAGTATTTGTAGTATCTTTTAGTCTGTTCCAAGAAGCTGCACTATTGTTCATTTGTAGAGGCTTCATGATTCGTGTTTCAACAAATTCGCACCATGATGTTCCTGAAACTCGTTCAATAACTTCACCAGCAATTACGTAAAGTAAATTATCATAATCGTATTGCGCTCTAAAAGAAGAAACTGGCTTTAGATATTGAATGTTTTTGATGATGTCTTTTGGAGTAAAATCATGTCCGTCTGGCCATATCATTAAATCACCAGCGCCTAATCCTAATCCACTTCTGTGAGTTAATAAATCTCTTATTGTGAACTCGTTAGTAACAAAATCATTATACATTTTAAATTCAGGAATGTATTTGATGACTTTATCATCCCAATCAAGTTTTTTTTCATCTACAAGCATTGCTAATGCTGCTGATGTAAATGCTTTGCTATTGGAGGCAATTCCGAAAAGTGTATTTCCGTCAACCTTTTTCTGAGTATTTATATTGGTTACACCATAACCTTTTGAGATAACTACTTTTCCGTCTTTTACAATTGCAACAGCAATTCCAGGTACGTTAAAGGTTTTCATAGTTCTGTTTACAACATCATCTAGTTTAGATTCAGAAATTTGTGCAAACGATAAAGCGCATGTAATAGTTGAAATTGCAGTAAAAAATAGTTTTCTCATGGTATAAATTTAAGTTGAAAATCAAAATCCTCTTTGTCTTTTGGCTTCAAATAATAAAATAGCTGAAGCTACAGAGACATTCATAGAATCGATTTCGCCTTGCATCGGAATGATGATGTTTTGGGTAGCATTATTGCGCCAAGCTTGTGTTAAGCCTGTCGCTTCTGTACCTACAACCAATGCACTAGCTGTAGTATAATCTTGAGTATGGTAGAAGTTGGAGTTCTGTAATGTGGCACCAAATATAGCAATTTTTTTGTCTTTTAAAAATTGTATTACATTTTCGGTAGTATCAGAGGCAATTTGATTGGTAAAAAGACATCCTACACTAGAACGTACAATGTTAGGATTATACAAATCTGTTTTTGGATTGGCAATAATCACGGCATCAATTTTGGCAGCATCACAAGTGCGAAGCATAGCACCAATATTTCCTGGCTTTTCAATTGATTCCATCACTAAAATCAAAGCATTTTCAGGTAATTTTAAATCGTTTAGCGATAAAGTTTTTGTTTTTGCAACCGCTAGAATACCTTCAGTTGTATCTCTGTAGGCTAATTTTTGATATACTTCTTTGGTAATTTCAATTAGCTCAACTTTGTTTTTAACAAGTTTATTGATTTCAGTTTCAGTAATTAATTCAGGAAGAAATAAAATAGTTTCTAGTTCGTAATTACCTTTTATGGCTAATTCAATTTCACGTTTACCTTCAATCAAGAAAGTACCTGATTGCTTTCTAGCTTTAGCTTTTTCTTGTAATAAGGCTAAAGATTTAATTAACGGATTTTGTATAGAAGTGATTTGTTTCAAAAGCGATAACTTGTTTATGGTGCGAAGTTACAGAGAATTTTAAAATATTCCGCCTTAAAATTTGCTTATGATTATTTTGTAAAATACAACCATCCCACAAAAGGTTTTGGGTAATCAGCATCATTTAAGTTTAAAATATAAAAGTAAGTTCCTTTTAAAGCTAATGAGGAACTTATGGTTTGTCCCATAGTAATTTCACCATCCCAATCTTCTGATTGATTATTCCCTGTCCAAATTAGCCTTCCCCAACGATTGTAAATTTCTAATTCAAAATTCACAAAAATGTTCCTTAATCCTTCAATAAAAAACGTGTCGTTAAAGCCATCGTTATTGGAAGTAACATAATTGTAGATAATTGGAGGACAGTTTTTTGTAGTTAAATCAAATGAAGTAACTGAGAAACAATGGTCATTTTCAATTCTTATAAAGATTTTTTTTGGAGTTGAAGTTGAAACATAATTTGAAGTATTTGCTATTGCATTGATATTGTTTGTTGCATCTGCTTCCGTTTCGTAAAATCCAATAAAAGTATCAGTTGAATTGGTTAGAACTTGATTGGCATAATTTGAAAAATTGAAAGTACCAACAGTAAACCCTTCATTACAAGAGGTTAAAGGTTCAAGAAGGTTAAAATTTGGTGGCAGCCAACTAGAAATTGTTTGCGAAAAAGTATTATTGTTTTCAATTATTTCGGTTACAATTCCTGTGCCAGTTCCGTTGTCATCAATTACGAAAGTTAAGGTAAAATCTGCTGGAATTGTGTTAGGAATTATGATGGTAATTTGTCCGTTTTCACTTCCGTCTATCGGAATTGTGTTTTGTGTTTGCGTTTGCCCAACTAGTATTCCATTTGCATAAATTGCAATAGGTGTTACTGCTGGTAGCGGATTGGTACAATTAAGATTTGAAACTATATAATCTATAGTGTAAATATTCGAGCTACAAGATTGATTAATTGAGTCTAAAGCAATCGTCGCGTCTGGTAATTGACTATTAAGTTTTGTAACTACAACGTTTATCAAAACAACATCTTGTCCCGATGTTAGTTGAATTAGTGCAGAGGAATCTCCAATATTAATGTTGTTTTGAATGTTATAAATATCCAAATCCATATTGTAAAGAGTCGTACTTCCTGTAATACTGTTGGTGCTATTGAAGGCATTATTCGCAGGATTTAATGGCGGATTACTAAGCGTATTTCCGTTAATTCTAAGGGTTTCGTTTACAGCTAAAACATTATCACCTTCCCAAGCTATAAAGCCAATTTGAGCATTGTTATTATCAATTACATTCAAACTATTTAACGTAATATTCAAAGCATTTGGAATACTCTGTAAACCATCATAAATATTAATTTGATTCAAAGGCAAACTATTTTCCTTGTAAACAATTACTATCGCCCAACCTGCAAAATTGGTTCTGTTGTTGCAATATCCTTGTTCATTTATAAGTGTTTGTGAAATATCTAAATCTGAAAGTGTATACGTTCCGTTTCCAGTAGCAATGACTTGACTTGTAATATCTTTAAAAGCGCTAAAATAGGGAAGTCCTGAACTTATTGAAATATTAGAAAAAGTTCGTTGAGCTGTGATGTCAACAGCATTTAATTTTACATTAAAATCACCAGCTCCTGAACCTGCCCAATACAAATAAGCACTCTCTATTATCTGATTGGAATTCAAATTTAAAGTAGCGTCTGATGAAGTTAAAAGCAAATTTTCACATCCAAAAGTGATGTTGTTTTCACCTAAGTTCATGGTATTTCCTATGAAAGTGAAGTCGAATCGTCCGTTAAATTGATTGTATAAAGTTACGTTTTGCCCAAAACAGTTGCAAAAAGAAAGTAATAGTATACTAAAAGTAAGATAATGAAGTTTTAGATTCACAAAATTATAGCAATTATGATGTCTAAATTAGTCAATTATTTTTAATTATGACTATTTTTGAAATTCGTTTTAATATTAAATAATTGTGTAATTTTCCAAAGTTTTAATTTTAGTTGTGAAACACTACCAAATTCGATTATATAATTCAGCAGATTTTGATCAATGGAATACTTTTATAAGTGTTGCCAAGAATGCTACTTTTCTATTCAATAGAGACTTCATGGAATATCATTCAGATCGATTTCAGGATTATTCATTGATGGTTTTTGATGAAGATAAATTGGTTGCAGTTTTGCCTGCCAATAAGAATGAAAATACAATTTATTCACATCAAGGTTTAACTTATGGCGGATTGGTTTTAAATTCTAAAGCTAAATTAAGTTCAGTTATTTCAATTTTCAAAGGTGTGTTACAGTTTTTAAATGAAAATTCGATTGAGAAATTGGTTTTAAAAACAATCCCAAATTTTTATTTAGATTATTTTTCAGATGAATTAGAATATTGTTTGTTTATCACTCAAGCAAAATTGAATAGGAGAGATTCACTTTCTGTAATTGATTTGACTAAGCCTTATTCTATTACAAAAACCAGAAAAGAAAGTATTCGTAGAGGTAAAAAAAATAATTTAATTATAAAAGAAGAACTGAATTTTGAGTTGTTTTGGAACGAAATTTTGATTCCGAATTTAGATAAAAAACATCAAGTAAAACCAGTTCATTCGGTTGAAGAAATTACCTTATTGCAACAACGTTTTCCAAATAATATTCGTCATTTTAACGTGTATGATAAAGATAAAATTGTAGCAGGAACAACTGTTTTTTGTACTGATAAAGTAGCACATCCACAATATGTTTCTGGAAATTCAGATAAGAATGAATTAGGAAGCTTAGATTATTTATACCATCATTTGATTACAGAAGTTTATAAAGACAAGCATTTTTTTGATTTTAATAATTCCAATGAAGAGCAAGGAACAAAAATAAATGAAGGTTTGTTGTTTTGGAAAGAAAGTTTTGGAGCCAAAACAGTAATTCAAAATTTTTATGAAGTTCAAACAAAGAATTATTCCTTACTAGAATCTGTTTTGATATGATAAAATTCCTCGATTTGCAGCAATTAAATTTAAGTTATCAAGAGCAATTTCAAGAAAAAATGAAATTAGTTTTAGATAAAGGTTGGTTTATTTTGGGTGACGAAGTAAAATCATTCGAAACTAATTTTGCCAATTATTGTGGTTCAAGACAATGTATTGGAGTCGGCAATGGTTTGGATGCTTTGGTATTGATTTTTAAGGCTTACATTCAACTTGGAAATTTACAAAAAGGTGATGAAGTTATCGTTCCAGCAAATACCTATATTGCTAGTGTTTTAGCAATTTTACAAGCAGATTTAGTCCCAGTTTTAGTGGAGCCAAAATTGGAAACTTACAACATCAATCCAGATTTAATTGAAGAAAAAATCACATCTAAAACCAAAGCAATTTTGTTAGTTCATTTGTATGGTCAATTGTGTGAAATGGATGAAATTATTGCTATTGGTTATAAACATGACTTGCTCATCATTGAAGATGCTGCACAGGCTCATGGTTTAATTTTTAAAGGAAGTCATACAAGAGCTTTTAGTTTCTATCCAGGTAAAAACCTTGGTGCACTTGGCGATGGTGGTGCTATTACAACCAATGATGCTGAATTAGCTAAAGTTCTATTTTCATTGCGAAATTATGGTTCAGAAAAGAAATACCATAATGAATTTGTTGGGATAAATTCAAGATTAGACGAACTTCAAGCGGCTTTTTTAAATGTAAAATTACCAAATTTAGATGCAGATAACGATAAAAGAAGAAGTATTGCCAAACGTTATTTGTCTGAAATTAAAAACGATAAAATAGTTTTGCCAACTTGGGATTTTTCTAATAATCATGTATTTCATTTGTTTGTTGTTCGAACTGAAAACCGTAATGATTTACAAGATTATTTACTAAAAAATGGAATTGAAACGGTAATTCATTATCCAATTCCGCCACACAAGCAAAAGGCATTTCCTGAATGGAATAATTTATCATTTCCAATTACTGAAAAGATTCATGATGAAGTGTTAAGTTTACCAATAAGTCCAATTATGACTGATGATGAAGTTAGTATCGTTATTTCAATTTTAAATAAATACTAATTGAGTTTTATTAAAGAAATACTGTCCAAACCTTTATTCAAAGCCACTTCTTTGAATGCAATTAGTATTTTAATCAAGATTTTTGTTGGATTTATTACTTCTAAATTTATAGCCGTTTTTGTTGGCCCAAGTGGAATGGCTTTGGTTGGAAATTTGAGAAATTTTCTAACAACAACAGAAGCTTTTGCTACACTCGGATTTGAAAATGGAGTTGTAAAATATGTTGCCGAACATAAATTGGATGACAATCAACTTAAGAAAACACTTTCTACTATTTTTATTACAGTCTTATTCACTTGTCTTTTAATTAGTTTGGGATTATTTTTCTTTTCAGAATATTTGAACACTTCAATTTTCGGCAATCAATATCAATATGCTTTTGTATTTAAATCACTTGCAGTTGCTTTGCCATTTTATATTGGAAACCTCTTTTTGATAGCAACAATCAATGGATTTGGAGCTTATAAAAAAGTAATTTACATCAATATTTTCGGAAGTTTAATTGGTTTGATAGCTTCTGTTTTATTGATTTGGAAATTGAATACAGAAGGCGCATTGCTATCAATTATTTTGACGCCATCTGTTTTATTTTTAGTTTCTTTTTTCTCAATTAATAAAGAAATTAAGATTTTAAAAGCTATTGATTTGAAGTTTTACAATCTTTCTTTTCTGAAAAATTTATCATCCTATTCTTTGATGGCATTGGTTTCAGCCGTATTTGGGCCAATGGTTTTTCTTGCCATTAGAAAATACATTATAGTTAATTTAGGAATTGAACAAGCAGGATTTTGGGAAGCAATGAGTAGAATGTCTTCCTACTATTTTATGTTTATTACATCAATTATTTCTATTTATTTTTTACCAAAATTAGCTGTAGCCAAAAGTAATCAAGAAACCAAAACGCTTTTTTGGAATTACTACAAAGGAATTTTACCAGTTTTTATAATTGGAATGATTGTAATCTATTTTCTAAGAGATTTTATTATTTACTTTTTATTTACAAAAGAATTTTTGCCGGTTTCTAAATTGTTTTTTTGGCAATTAATTGGAGATACTTTTAAAGCGGCATCTTTTATTTTAGGATATCAATTTTATGCTAAGAAACTTACTAAAGCTTTCGTTATTTCGGAGCTATTTTCTCTTTTCGTATTGTATTTTAGTAGTATCTATTTGATTTCCCAATTTTCAATTGAAGGCGTTGTTATGGCTCATGCTTTTACTTATTCAATCTATTTTATCACCTTGAGTATTTACTTTAGAAAAAGTTTATTTGCTTAGCTGAAGCATCTCGTAATCGCCTTTTCCATTGCCGAAAACTACAATTTTATCGTAATTTTCTAGGTTTATTTTTTCTTTTATTCGATTTACTTTTTCTATTCCGTAGCAGTTTTTTGTTTTGAATTTTCCTGTAATTTTATTGTTTACAATTTCAAGTTTTGTGGTAATTAATTCTAAATTATTTTCTTCTGTCCAACCATAAATCCATTCGCGAAACGAAGCAGTTACAATGTAAATATCGGCGTTTTGCTCTTGAAGATTCTGAATTTTTTCCCAAATATTTTTATTAAGATTTATCGAAATATTTTCGTTTGAAAACTGTTTTCCTTTTTCTAAAAACAAATTGTAATACTCGTTTTTAAAAAAATATGCAATGAATTGTTGTTTAGCAGTTTCATTAGAAATTTTTCCAAGTTTCCACTTTAAAAGCATTGGTGAAAGAGCTATAAAACCTATTATTAATTGAAAAGTTCCTTTGTAGAATCTAGTAAATTCTATCAAACTATCTTTTTTGTAAAGCGTTTTGTCAAAGTCAACTAATACTAATGTTTTCATATTAACTTCTGAAATATAATAAATAACTCATAAGCAGTAGCCAACCCAAAATTGTAATTTGAATAAATCGGTCATTCAAAACTATTTTTGTTGGAGAATAGGTTGATTGATCTACAAAAACCAATTTCAAATACCTAAAAATTCCATTAACAACAAAGATGATGGAAACATACAATAATTTTGAATGATAATGTAGTTGAACTTCTGGCGAAATACAATAGAATATATAGCTAACAATGATTATGGATGCCAAAATTCCTAAAATAACATCAATAAAAATCAAATTATAACCTTCAATATTTTTACGGACATCATTACCATTTTCGGCAAGAATAACATCAGTTCTTCGTTTAGAAATACCTAAGAATAATGCCAAAAGATAAGTTATTAATAAAATCCAAATCGATGGAACTACATCACTTACTACTGAACCAGCTACAATACGAAGTATAAAACCAACTGCGATGATATTTACATCTAGAATAGCAATATGTTTAAGCCATTTTGAGTAAAGAAAATTTAACGCTAAATAGGAAATGATTACAAGAAACAATTCAACAGAAATCAAATAAGAAACTGTTAGGGAACTAATCATTAAAATTAGCATCAAAACCAATCCATTTTTTATACTAATACTACCTGAAGCTAAGGGTCTATAACGTTTTTGTGGATGATTTTTGTCTTCATTGATATCAAAATAATCATTAAAAATATAGACACTACTTGATATAGTGCAAAAACATAGAAATGCCAAAATTACATTAATCAAATTGTCTAAATTTAGAAACTGACTATCAAAAAAAAGCGGTGCAAATACAAACGCATTTTTTATATATTGTTCAACTCTTATGAGTTTAAGGTAATTTCTCATTTGGTTTGATTGAATTGTAAACTATGAAATATTTGGTTGTATCAAATTTATTAAATTTTTTGTAAATGTACCAAGCAGTTGGACTTGCTTCAATTGTAGCTTCTTTAAAATCTTCACCAGTTACAAATGATTTTTCAATAAAGATATAATTTTTTTTATTAGAACAAATTTTAATAAATCTTTCGTTTTGACCATCTATTTCATGATCTAATAACCAATCTCCAGGAAGTTGACTTTGAGTATTGAACAAATAATTAGCCATTGGCATACTTGGCGCTACAATATAATTCTCACCATATTTTTTAATTAATTGTTTTAATTCTAGGTGTTTTTCAAAAGTTTCTTTTTTTGTTTTAATATATTTTAACTTGGGTGAAATCGATTCAAGAGAATAGTTTAGTTCTAAAATAGAACCTTCATGATAAGGATTTTTATTGGCTACAAATGCTACCAAACAAAGCGGCAATCCTATCAAAATATACTTTTTTGGATTTAAAGAAACCTCATTTTCAAATAATGTGATGAAAGTCAAAATGATTCCTGTGGCAAATAATATTGTTGTTTGGTAACCTAAACTTATCGATACGGACCAAGATATCGCAATCAAAACCACTAGTGGAAACAGATAACTAATAGTTTTCTTTTTCTCAAAATAGGAATATAATATGGCAATAGCGGCTGCGTCAAAAGCAAGAAAAGAAGCCGCAAAAAACTTATTTATCAAAAATAAAAAGATTGCAACTAATAGAAATGCAATTGCTATTTTCTTAAGATGTGGAGTTAATTGACTAATTTTTTGATTTGTTTTTTTGAGGTAGATAAACAAGCTAACTGAAATAATAATCGTTAATGCAACAAAAAACTTAAATGGCATAAATACATAATGATGAAACCCAACAATGTATAAATCTCTTAAATCTAAAGTTCCATTAAGTTGTTGTTTGAAATTTTGCCAAGTTGTTATTTGACAAATTAATAAGATAAATATTCCTATTAAAATTGATAAACTTATTAGGTAATATAAACTTGCTTTTAAGTTATATCTGAAATATATCCAAACCAAGATGAGTAACGGAATCAAATAGAAAGATTGTTTTGATAAAGCTGAAAGTAACGAGAAGAAAGCAATAAAAAAAAGTGTTACAAAATTAACTTTAGTGTTTTTTGCTACAATCCAAAAAGCAATTGAAGCATAAAAAAGCCCATCTGTAGTTGGCCAAGGATAGGGTGGGAAATTCAACCACGATATTAAAAAACATAAAATTATCAAACCCCATTTGTTTACTTTTTTTATGTTGTAAATCAGATAAGTACCAGATACAAAAAAATAAACTTGAAGAAGAAAACTCAAATATGCAATGATTCTAAAATAAAAAAACTGACCAGTTTCTGGCAAAATTTTCATGAAAAAAGCATGGACATATATCGTAACAGGAGGAAATTTATAGATAAAATCTTCATAAACGTTTTGACCATTTACTATTCTCCAAGCAAAACTTGACATGTATCCAGTATCCCAAGTTTCCATTCCATACTGACTTAAGATTAAGCAATAGAATGAAATAATTAGAAACAAAATTATCTTATAATTCAGTGTTTTCATTTTTCTAAAATCAAAAAATAATGCGGATACACAAACATTCTTTTAGTATAACTTTTAAGAACTTTGAACCCAATTTCTTCAACTACTTTTTTAGCAAAATTGGCTTTCATTTCGTTTCCAATTTCTCTACTAAAAACTAAATCATGCATTTTATTGAAATAAAGTAATAAGCTACTAGCATCAATATCTTTCAGAATCAGCTTGCTTCCAATAGACATCTTAAAATAAATTTCTTTTAAAAATTCTAATTGATTTTCTTTTGGAACATGATGCAAAACATCAATCAAATATATTTTAGAATAATTTTGAATTAAACTTTGAATTTCAGAACCATTGAAAGTTTCAAATTGTATGTTTTTTTTATCTTTAAATTCTTGATTCACAATTCTTGCATTTTGAACAAGAGTTTCAGAAATTTCAATTCCATAAATTTCATTTGCTGGAGTAAATTTGGCTACCAATGCACAAAATTGTCCTGAACCACAACCAATGTCAAAAACAGAGTCATCATTTTCAATGTAATTGAGTAAATCATCAAAAGGACAAATCAAAGGTCGATAAACCACTTTAAGTTTATCAATAAAACTTAAATTGGCTGACTTAGTTTTTAAGTACTTCAAAATATCTGATTGGTTTATTAATTCTCCCATGCTTTCAAATATTTTTCAGCAACTTTAATGTAATTATGCTCCTTCTCAACAAATGCTCTAGCACGAATTCCAATAGCTTGAATTTCATTTGGATTTTCTATTAAAAAGGAAAGTTCTTTTACTAGATTTTCAACATTTGGTAAAGCATTCACAGCTACTTTTTCTGTTAAATTGTAATACTCTTCAAATTCTTTTTCGGCACCAGTAAATACTACTTTTCCTTTTGCCATAGCTTCCAACGCATTATAACCTTGATCATAAGCATAGATTTGATCTAAAACAATATGCGCTTTATTAAACTGTTTTATGTAGTCTTGATAAGGAATATTTCTTGTGACAATAACTTCAACTTTATCAGCATATTTTTGTTTGATAATTTCTAATGCTTCTTCAAATAAATGAATTCCTTTACTGTATGAATTTCCAATGTTAATTCCCAAGAAAATAACTATTTTACCTTCTATTGGATTTTCAATGTAGTTAACATTTGAAATGTTCACAGGATTTGGAATCATTCCTAAAAACTTAGGGTTATCTTTTAATGGATTAACATAATCTAAATCACTTGCAATAATACCATTTATGTTCTTTAAAAGAAATTTATGAATTTTAATATGAGTTTTTGAATTAAAATCAAACATCCATTTATATTGTTCTTTTATTTCTTTGGTTCCTTCAAAATAAGGATTCATTATCGAATAACGTTCCTTTTTTTCGAGCATGTGATTCAAAGTAACATAGTCAACACCACTACATAATAAAAAGAATTTGTGGTTCTGTTTGAAGAGTTTTTTTAATAAATGTAATTCAAATTTAGCAGTAGTTTGAATAGGAGCTTCATTAATTAATTGAACACAATCAAAACCTTTTAATTTCTTTAAAAGTAAATAGAAACGAAGGCCACGTTCAATTTTTGAAATATCAAATTTTGTTATTCTATATATCAACTGTCGTGGTAGATTTCCTAATTTGCTTTCACACCAAAATGCTCTATTGGAATAATCTGATGGATAATTTTTAAAGCCATCACCGTTACTAACTATGACCACTTCGTGTCCTAATTTTAGTAATCCTTCTTTGAGAGAATTATGTAATCGGCTAAACTCACCAACAAGTAATATGCGCATTTAAAAGTTTTATTTACATTTGCTAAAATACAAAAAATTGACTCAAAACCGAACATCTTATAAAATCTGCCTTGTAACTGTAACTCTTTCTGATGGTGGAGCAGAACGATGTGCTGCGAATTTGTCTCATTTTTTTGTTAATCAAGGTTTTGAAGTTCATCATTTAGTTTTTGCAGGTAAAATAGAATATGATTATTCTGGTGAAGTAATGCATTTAGCCAAATACAGTTCGAGTACGTTTGGGTTTGTAAACAGAATTCAAAGATTTTTGCACTTAAAAAAATATTTAAATGACCATAATTTTGATTTTATAATAGATTTTAGAGACAAACATTTTTTTTGGCAAGAGTTTATTATTCACAATTATTTATACAAAAATCATATTCAAACGATTCACAGTAATAAATTGGATTCTTATATTCCAAAAAGTAAGTTTTTAGCCAATTTACTATATAAAAATAGCAAACAATTAATTGCTGTTTCTAAAGGAATTGAAGAGAAGATTAAAACGGAATATAATTTTAAAAACATCCATCAAATTTACAATCCAATTGATTTTAAAAATATAAAAGAAATCAAATCAGAAAGTATTGATTTTGAAGGAGATTTCATTGTTGCTGCTGGAAGTATGAACAAAAATATAAAGCAATTTGACCATCTTATTGAATGTTATTCTAAATCAAATTTACCAGATAAAAACATCAAACTTATTATTTTAGGAGACGGAAAATTAAAACAAGATTGGATCAATTTAGCTGATAGAATAGGGCAGAAAGAAAACATCATTTTTAAAGGAAATGTAGAAAATCCTTTTGCTTATTATTCAAAAGCACTTTTCACGGTGCTTACAAGTAAATATGAAGGTTTGCCAATGGTTTTAATAGAATCTTTAGCTTGTGAAACACCTGTAGTAGCTTATAATTGTGAAACAGGTCCTTCAGAAATTATTAATCATTTGCAAAATGGTTTACTAGTAGAAAATCAAAATAAAGAGGCTATGATTGCTGCAATGAATACATTTTATGAGGATAAAAACTTATATTTACATTGTAAAAGCAATTGCAAAACAAGTATATCAAAATTTGAAGTTGAAAACATTGGAAATCAATGGTTGTCACTTTTTAAACAATTAAAAAATGAACGTTAAGTTAATTGATATTCCCAAAATATTAAATAGAGAAGGAAACATTGCTGTTCTTGAAAATGGTGTTGTTCCTTTTGATATTAAAAGAGTGTATTATTTGTATGATATTCCAAGTACATCTAAGCGTGGCGGACATGCACATAAAAAACTGAATCAGATTTTAATAGCAATTTCAGGAAGTTTTGATGTGGTTTTAAAAGATGGTAAAAATCAACAAGTTATCACAATGAATAAACCCGATAAAGGTTTGTTAATCACAAATAATATTTGGCGAGAACTTGAAAATTTCTCTTCTGGTGCAGTGTGTTTAGTTCTAGCATCAGAAGTTTATGATGAAGAAGATTATATTAGAAACTACAAGTCTTTTATAGCATACATCAATTCGAATAAGTAGCTACTTTTATGCCTTTTTTTATCAAAAAAGATTTTATTTTATCAATTGTAATTAACAAATAAGTAGGCAACTGTAATAAAATTTTCTGTTTCCAATTGAGTTTTGAGGTGTTTATAGATTTAATTAGTGAAGCTGCTAAATTTTTATCGCCATAAAGTTTGAGTTTTTTTGCCAAAACATACTTTTCAAAATTTATATAATCCGCAACTTGTGTATTTTTTTCTTCAAATGGTTTGTATTTGTTATAATCAGGAAGTTTTTTATTTACGATAGATGTTGCTGTAATTTGATTTTCAACTTGCATTAAATAACTCATTCCGATTGTTGATGAATAAGCAAGTTTAAAATGAAAATTGGCTCTAATATTAAAATCAATATCTTCAGAAAAATCTATATTTTCATCATAATTCCCAACTTTTTCATAGACTTCTTTGTGAACACAAACACTACCATGATTATAGATACCTTGGCCAATATTTAATTTAAAAAAATTGATGTATCCTTCATGATTTTCCGCTAAATTAAACGAGCCATTATAGGGTTTAAAAGTTTTAGTAGGATAAATTTCTTCATAATTGGTTGCAAAAATTTTGGCTTCTGGGAAATTATGAATCAACCGATTAATAGTTTCTAAAAAAGTTGGTTTCCACAAATCGTCAGCATCAAGAAAAGTGATATAGTTGGTCGACGCTTTTTCAATTCCAGTATTTCTACTTGCCGAAAGTCCTTTATTTTCAGAATGATGAATTAATTTGATTTTTTCCGATAAAAAAGGCATTACTTTTTCAATACTCTTATCGGTACAACAGTCATTTATTATCAAAACTTCATAATCAGTAAAGGTTTGATTGAGAATACTTTTTATAGCATTTTCAACATATTTTTCTTTGTTATAAAGCGGAATGACTATTGAAAAAAAAGGCATAAATTATTTTTTAAATATAAAATCAAAAATAGCATTCCAATCGTTCAATTGGTTCTTGGTATCAAAAGTATATTTATTTCCTTGAAATTTAATGGTTTTGTCTACAAAATCGGTAATCAATTGCGCCAATTCTGTTGGATTATTGACATCAAAAAAGGATACTTTTTCATAATCACCAACGGTTTCTCTTGCATAGGGTAGGTTGGCTGATAAAATCGGTTTACCAAAAGCTTTTGCTTCAGATAAAGGTAATCCCCAAGTTTCAAGTTTTGAAGGAAATATTAAACAATCCATGGCTTCATAATAGCCAAAAACTTCATCACGAGATAATTTTCCTATAAAATTAAATTGTGCTAGTGGATATTTTTCAATTATAAAATCCGCATATTTAGAATCTTCTTTGTCAAATGTAAGATGAACTTGTATGGCATTTTTTATAGAATCGGGTATAAGTATTAAAGCTTCAGCAATGCATTCAACATTTTTAAAACTTCTGGCAATTAATGGATAAAAGAAATGAATTTTAGAAACATCTAAATCAATTTTTTTTTGATTTGAAATTGATACAAATTCTGGCTGACAAACCATTACATTATTGATGTTGTAAAGTTTTTCAAACTCATTTTTAATCCAATGTTGTTGCACAAAAACGGCTTGGTTTTTCTTGATATTAATTTGAAATAAATATTTATATAAAATAGAAAAAACACCCACTTTATAATCAAATTTCCAATCTTTGTATGTCGCTTTATAGAACACTGTTGGATGATGACAATAAGCAAAACGTTTTTTAGCAATCACATTAGGACTAACGTCATGTAGTGAAAACCAAATGTCAGGATTTAATTTTTTAGATAATTTTTTGAAGTAAAAATATTCGTAATACAAGCGTTTGAACCAAGATTTTTTTGCTTCAGGGAATTCTAGATATTCAATATTGGGGTAATCAAATTTAGATTTATCATGAACTAAAGCAACGACTTTAATGTTTTTATTTTGAGCGTATTGCGATATTTTGAGCAAACAATTGTCCATAATGGTGAAAATTCCACCATCTTTCATATTAATACCTGATATAACAATTATTTGCTTTGACAAATTATTAATTATTTGAGACGTAAAAGTCCATATTTTAGGATGCAATAAATAGCTCGAAAGCCATCTTTCCAATTTATTTTTTTTCCTTCATCATAGGTCCTTCCATAGTAAGAAATTCCAACTTCATATATTCTTATTTTCTTGATTCTACTTACTTTTATTGTAACTTCTGGTTCAAAACCAAATCTTTTTTCATTCAAGTGTAGTGATTGAAGCATTTTAGTGTTGAATAACTTATAACAAGTTTCCATGTCGGTTAAGTTTAAATTGGAAAACATATTAGAAAGAAATGTCAAAAATTTATTTCCAATAGTATGCCAAAAAAACAACACTCTATGTGCATTGCCACCCATAAATCGCGAGCCATAAACTACATCGGCAAAACCATCTAGAACGGGTTGTAATAAAATGTTATATTCCTCAGGATTGTATTCTAAATCGGCATCTTGAATTATTGTAAAATCGCCTGTTGCCTTTGAAATTCCTGTATGAATAGCAGCGCCTTTTCCTTTGTTTTTAACGTGAGAAAATAATTGAATGTTAAATTCAACATTAGAAGTGATATAGTCATTAATTACCGATTTGGTATTATCGGTTGAGCAATCATCAATAATTATAATTTGTTTTTGTAAGTTTCCATTTAAAGTAACATTTTTTACTTTGTCTAGAAGTAAATGTATCGTTTTTTCTTCATTAAATACTGGAATTATAATTGTTAATTCTCTCATTAAATATATATTTTTGTAAAAATATGTAAATATTTTATCTAAATCCAATGGCTGTATATAAAAAAATAAGTTTTGAGTTACTTTTACTTCTGAGTTCTACAGCTTTCTTACTTACCTTGGTATTTACTTTACAACTATTTAAGCAATCATTTTATTGTCCAGATTGTGATAGTTATGTTGAATCAGTAAATTTATTTATCACTAAGTTAGCTGTACACGAATACAGACCTATCGGACTTTCTTTTTTTTATGCCATACCAGTACTTTTTAAAGATAATTTTTCATTGTTTTCCGCGGTTCTGTTTTTGACTAATTTTCTTCTCTATATACTTGTAGTTCAACTTTTTTTTAAACAATCACTACTTTTTTTTTCAAGGAAAACTTCTTTTAATATAACTCTTCTTTTAATAAGCTTAATTGGAATTTCTATTAATATAACTGTTATGTTGTCGGAACTTCCTTTTCTATTTTTGATGTTACTTGTTTTTTATTTTCTAACTCATTATTTTAACACTTTTACAATTCGTTACCTTCATATTGCAGTTTTTATTTTATTGTTTAGTATTTTAGTTCGCCCAGGAATTGTTTTTTTTGTAATTCTAGTACTGCTTTTTTTCTACAAAGAATTGCTAAAATCAATTTTGTCAAAAAGTTTTATTTTAATACTACTAGCGGTCTTTTTACTTGCTTTTCAAATGATATCAATGAAATCTAAATTTGGCGATTACACTTTTAGTTATATTGGTGATGTTACTTATTATAATTATCTCGGAAGCAAAGCCATCTGTTTTAAAGAAAATAAAGTTTTAAATCAATCTACTAATTCAAGAGCTGCTTATATTTTTAGTTTAGATTATGCCAATCAAAAGAAAGTTGCAACTCAAGATTTTTTATCGCAAGTTCAGTTTAATACTAAAAATTTAGTGTTAGCTTATATTGATGATGTTGAAGAAAATACCAAAACAGGTTCTTCTAATTTATTGATTGTAGAAAATAAAAACAAATCTGTAGGGTTTGATTTAATTGTAAAGATTGCTCAAGAACTTTCTGAGTGGCAAAACAAATTACTAACTTTGTTTGGTCTAATTTTTTCAATAGTATTGATACTAGTGCATAAGAAAGTACCCAAAATTATCTTATTTTTTTGTACCTACTTTTTTTATGTTTTTTTGATTTCAGGAATATCTAGTACTCAAGGTGACCGCTTTCATGTGTTATTTTATCCATTTGTGTTGATACTTATATTTTATTCACTAAAACATCGTAACATATTATTTAAAGCAACTAAACAATCAGACAAATGATTTCAAAAATTAAATATGAATATATATTGTTTTTTATTGCCTTGATTTGGGTGTTTATTTTTTCTTTTGCACTTCAATTAGCTCCTCATTTTAATTTTTTAGGTGATGATATAACGTATTTAGAAGCTTCAAAAATGTTGTATCATCATGGTCAATTAAGTCCAACAAGACCTTTATTAATTGCAGCAATTTTTGGATTTCCTTATTTGTGTGATGGTTCCACTGAAATGGTATTACAATGGTCGTTTTTAATTAATTTTTGTATATGGTTTTTTTCAATTATACTATTTTTTAGAATAGTTGAAGTAATTCTCAATCGAAAAAATGCTTTTTTTTGGTCATTGCTATTTGTTTTTTGCATCGGTAATTTGGCTTATGCTTTTCAATTTTTGCCAGAAGCTCTTTTTTCATTTTTACTTTTGCTAGCTGTCTTTTTCATAACCAAATATAGTAAAACTCAAAAAAAAGATTATATTGTTTTAGCTTTAATTGTGTTGTTTTTGTGCGCGCTTATCAAGCCAGTTGCTTTAGGATTTGCAATTGTATTGTTAATCTTTTACGTAAAAAAAGTGAAGTACATTTTGTTTTCAAAATTTTCTGTTGTGTTAGTTTTAAGTTGGATTTTAATCTTTTTTCAAGTACTATCGATAAAAAAGAGTTTTGGTGACTACACAATTAGCTATATTGGTGCTGTTACTTATTACAACTATGTTGGCGCTAAAGCAGATTGTTATAGAAAAAATATCGAATTTATACCAGGCGAAAACCAACGAGCTAAAACGTTGGAAGGTCTTTCAAGTCATCAGATAAAAATACTTGCGAATGAAGATTTTAAAGAACAATTCAAGAACAATAAGCTTAATTTAGTCAAAGCTTATATTTTTTGTTTGTATTCAAATTCGAGTAAAGGCAATTACATTGTTAGTGAATGTAAAAATGAGTCGAACACAAGCTACTTTGATAGTTTTCAGTTTCTATTTAAAGGAATATCTAAAATTCAAAATAATGTATTTACCTTGGTGGGATTGTTATTGTCTTTTTTAACTTTAATACAATATAAAACAAGCAATTCAATACAATTTTTCTGTTCTTTCGGAATACTTTTTATTGTTTTTATATCTGGAATTTCTTGTTTCCAATGTGATCGCTTTCACATTGTTATTTATTCAATGGTTCTTGTTCTACTTCTTCAAAAGATGAACTCATCTAAACACTTCTCTGAACCACTTCAAAAATAGCACCATCTTCACATTTAAGTGTTTTAGATGGGAATTTCATTAATAAAGCATAATCATGTGTTGCCATAATGATAGTTTTACCGTTAGCATTGATATTTTTTAAAACCTCAAGAACTTCAGCACTAGTTTGTGGGTCAAGATTTCCAGTTGGTTCGTCAGCTAAGATTAATTCTGGGTCGTTAAGTAATGCTCTTGCAATAGCAACTCGTTGTTGCTCTCCACCAGAAAGTTGGTGAGGCATTTTATTGGCAAAACCTTTCATTCCTACTTTATCTAAAACTTCATCAATTTTATTTTGCATTTCGGTCATGTCAACCCAACCAGTTGCTTTTAATACAAAAAGCATATTGTCGTTCACATTTCTATCTGGAAGCAATTTAAAATCTTGAAAAACAATTCCTATTTTTCTTCTCAAATAAGGAATGTCTTTTTCTTGTAGTGTTGCCAAATCATATTCCACGATATGGCCTTCACCTTCGGTTAAAGGTAAATCTCCATACAAAGTTTTCATAAAACTACTTTTTCCAGTTCCGGTTTTTCCAATGATGTAAAGGAATTCGCCGTGATTTACTTCAAGATTCACCTGAGATAAAATGACTTTATTTTCTTGATAAATAGTAACGTCTTTTAAAGATAATACTGGTTGTGACATAGGAAATTTTGTTTATTGGGTAAAAGTAATAAATTTTAGATATTAGATATAAGATTTTGGATATATAAATTTTGAAGTTTCCTAATTTAAAAACTTAACAAGTTGATTTTTATTGCTTCGTATCTTAATAATATCTTAAATTAGATTGTTAAGAAAAATGTTTATAATAAAACCAAACGATGTCTCGTTATACTTAGTAGAATGGTAATTTTGAATGATTATTAAAAAATATACGAAATGCGTAAAATAACAGCTTTTTTATTTTTAAATGTATTGGTTTCTGGCGCTACAATTTCGGCACAGCAAACTGCTATTTATACCAACCAACTTTCTGAATTTGATAGAGCTACAGACTTATACAACGACAAACAATATTTAGCCGCTCAGATTTTATTCGAAAAAGTGCAACAAAATAACAAAGAACAAGAGGTACAAGCTGATTGTGCTTATTATATAGCCAATTGTGCGATTCGTTTAAATCAATCTGGTGCAGATAAATTGATGGAAGATTTTGTAGCGGATTATCCAACAAGTACTAAGCAAAATCAAGCTTACATTGGTGTTGCGACCTTCTATTTTGAAAACGGAAACTATCCACAAGCATTAGAATATTTCAATAAAGTTGACGAAAGTGCCCTGACTTATGATGAGTTAGAACGTTTTAATTTTCAAAAAGGATATGCTTTTTTTACAGCTAAAAATAAAAAAGAAGCTACTGCTTATTTTAATAAAGTTGCTAATTCTAAAGAATATGGTTCACAAGCCAAATATTACTTAGGATTTATGGCTTATGAAGGCGATGATTATAAAGAAGCAACTAAGTATTTTGATCAAGTTTCTGGTGAAGAGAAATACAAAGAAAAGATGTCTTACTTTCAAGCTGATATGAATTTTAAACTTGGAAATTTTCAAAAAGCAATCGATTTGGGTAAGGCTGCTATGGCAAAATCATCGGCTGTTGAAAAATCGGAATTGAATAAAATTATTGGAGAAAGTTATTTCAATTTGAAACAATATGGTGAAGCATTGCCTTATTTGAAAGAATATAACGGCAAAAAAGGAAAGTGGAGTAACACTGATTTTTACCAATTAGGATATACATATTACCAACAAAAAGACTACGAAAACGCTATTTCGCAATTCAATAAGATTATTGATGGAAAGGATTTTGTTGCTCAAAATGCTTACTATCATTTAGGTGAAAGCTACATGAAAACCGACAAGAAGCAACAAGCTTTAAATGCATTCAAGATTGCATCTGAAATGGATTTTGATAAGAAAATTCAAGAAGATGCCAATTTGAATTATGCTAAAATCAGTTATGAAATTGGAAATTCGTATCAATCGGTTCCTGATGTTTTGTCTTCTTTTTTGGCAAAATATCCAAATTCACCTAGCAAAAATGAAATTGAAAACTTATTGATTAACTCGTATATCACTTCTAAAAATTACAAAGAAGCGCTGACTTTGTTGGAAAAAAATAAAAATCCAGAAAACAGATTGGCGTATCAAAAAGTAACTTTTTATAGAGGTTTAGAATTATACACAGACGGAAATTATCAAGAAGCTCAAAAGATGTTTGCCAAATCGTTGAAAGAACAAAAAGACGCAAAATTCTCAGCAAGAGCTACATTTTGGAAAGCTGAAACAGAATTTACTTTAGATAATTTCAACGAAGCATTGTTAAGTTTCAAGCAATTTGAAGGAATGGCTGAAGCTAAAAACACACCTGAATTTAAAAATGTAAATTACAATATCGCTTATTGTTATTTCAAGCAAAAAGAATATGATCAAGCTGGAAATTATTTTCAAGCGCAAATTGATGCTGTAAAAGACGATAAAATCCGATTGAATGATTCTTATTTGAGACTTGGAGACAGCCGTTTTGTAACTTCCAAATATTGGCCAGCAATGGATGCTTACAATAAAGCGATTGAATTAAAAAGTGTTGACGCTGATTATGCAGCATTTCAAAAAGCAATTTCTTATGGTTTTGTAAGTAAAAATGATAAGAAAATTGAAGATTTCAATAAGTTTTTAGCAACTTTCAAAACCTCTCAATATCGTGATGATGCCTTGTTTGAATTAGGAAATACTTATGTGGCTGACAATAAAACTGATTTAGCAATTAAAACTTACGACCAATTATTGTCAGAATTTAAAAATGGTTCTTATGCTTCAAAAGCGGTTTTACGTCAAGGATTGATTTATTACAATGCAAATAAAGATAATGAAGCTATAACAAAATTTAAAAAAGTAGCTGCCGATTATCCAAGAACTCCAGAAGCATTAGAAGCTGTTTCTACAGCAAGATTGATTTATGTTGATAACGGAAAAGTAGACGAGTATGCGACTTGGGTTAGGACTTTAGATTTTGTGGAAGTTTCCGATGCTGAATTAGATAACGATACTTATGAAGCTGCTGAAAAACAATATTTGCAAAATAACACCAAACAAGCCATCGCAACTTTAAGTAGCTATGTGGCTAAATTTCCAAAAGGAATTCATGCTTTGAAAGCCAATTTCTATTTAGCACAATCGTATTATGCTGATGGTTTGGAAACAAATTCAATTCCAAATTATGAATATGTAATTGCACAATCAAAAAGCGAATTTACAGAACAATCGTTAGCTCGTTTATGTGAAATTCATTTGAAAAAAGATGATTTTACCAAAGCCATTCCAGTTTTAAAACGATTAGAAACAGAAGCTGATTTTCCGCAAAACGTAACTTTTGCTCAAGCTAATTTAATGAGAGCGTATTATTCACAAAAAGATTATCCAAATTCTGTAGTTTATGCTGATAAAGTTTTGGCAAATCCAAAAACCGATAATAAAGTAAAAAGTGATGCTCAAATTATTGTAGCACGTTCAGCAATAAAAGCAAATGATGAAGCTAAAGCAAGAACAGCTTATGCTAATTTATTGAAAATTGCAAAAGGTGAATTAGCCGCAGAAGCACTATTTTATGATGCTTATTTCAAAAATAAGGATGGAAAATTTGCAGAATCCAATAAAGTGGTTCAAAAAATTGCTAAAGATTATTCTGGTTATAAATATTTTGGAGCTAAAGGTTTAGTGGTAATGGCGAAAAATTATTACGGATTGAAAGATAGTTTCCAAGCAACCGCAATTTTAGAAAGTGTGATAGAAAATTTTGCTGAATTCACAGATGTTGTTGAAGAAGCTAAAACAGAATTGAATACTATTAAATCAGAGGAAAGTAAAACGAATTCTTCTATTGAAAAATAAATTTTATTTAAACTCTGTGCAATAAAAAATAAAAAAAAATGAAAATCAATTTCCAATATAAAATCGCAATAGTAACTGTTCTTTTAGGAACTCAAATCACTTTTGCTCAAAAGAAAGACGAAAACATCGGAACAGAAGTTGTTAACGTTGTAAAACCATACACACCAACTATTTCAGATGCTTTTAAAGTGAAAGAAACACCATCTTTAGAAGACGATGATAATTCTAAAAAAGAGAATATTCAGTACAATATTTTTTCTTTTCCAGTAGCTTCAACTTTTACACCTTCTAAAGGAAAAGCAGCTGGAGTTGATAAAGGAAAGCAAGAAAAATTGTATAGTAATTACGCTACTTTAGCAGCAGGAAACTATGGAAATATCAATGCCGAATTGTTTGTAACACAAACATTAGAAAGTGGTGATTATGTAGGAGCAATGCTAAGACATCTTTCTTCTCAAGGCGGAATTAAAGATTTGGATTTAGATGATAAATTTTCAAACTCTTCTCTAGATTTAACTTACGGTAGTAAATCTAGAAATTTGTCATGGAATGCAGATTTGGGTTATCAGCATCAAATGTATAATTGGTATGGTTTGAATCCATTGTTCTATGAAAATTTTATCCCTGCCGATAAGGATGCTTTTATTAAAGCAATCGATTCTAAACAAACCTATCAAACCATTTCACTTGGTGGAAGATTAGCGCTTGGAGAAAGTGTTTTGAAGGAGGCAACAATCAAATTTAATCGTTTTTCAGATGCTTTTTCTTCTGGAGAAAATCGTTTAGTAGCAAAACCTTCTCTTGCATTTGATGTAATGGATGAAAAGATAAAAGTAGATTTTGTTTTCGATTACATCAATGGTAAGTTTGACAAAGATTATAACGGAATAACTGAGTTGAAATATGGTTACACCAACGTAGGAATGAAACCAAGTTTCCAAATCAATAAAGATGATTTATCTGTAAATTTAGGTGTTGGATTCTTTTATAGCATGGCAACAGAATCTGGAAAAAATAAATTCTTTATATATCCAAATATTACTGCATCTTACAAAGTGGTTGGCGATTTAATGGTAGCTTATGCTGGAGCTGAAGGTGCTTTGAGACAAAATTCTTATCAAGAATTCGTACAAGAAAATTTCTTCATTTCACCAACATTAGGAATTGCTCCAACCGATCAAAAATTTGACATTTATGTTGGATTAAAAGGTAAATTAGCCAATACTATAGGATACAACATTCGTGGTTCATTGATGAATGAAGGAGGTAAACCAATGTTCTTAAGAAATGAATTCTCTCATTACAATACAAATAAAAATGGTTACGCATACGGAAACTCATTTGATGTTGTGTATGATGATGTTAAAACAGTGAGTTTTTATGGTGAATTAAAAGCAGATTTCTCTAAAAATGTATCTTTTGGTGTTAACGGAACTTTTAGCAGTTACACAACCGATATTCAAGAAGAAGCTTGGAATTTACCAGCTTTGCAGTTAGGAGCAAATTTAGATTTCAATATAACTGATAAATGGTATGCAGGAACAAGTGTTTTCTTTGTTGGAGAACGAAAAGATCTTAAGTTTGTACAAACAGCTTTAGCAATTTTTCCACCAACATATACCACAGAAACGACAACACTTGATAGCTATTTCGATTTGAATGCTCATATTGGATTCAAATACAATGAAAGATTGACCTTTTTCTTAAAAGGAAATAATTTAGCTAACCAAAGTTACCAAAGATGGATAAACTATCCAGTGCAAGGTGTGCAAGGATTATTAGGTGCTAATTATAAATTTGATTTTTAGAAAAATAGACTGTTAGATTATTGGATTTCTAACAATCCAATAATCTAACAATCCAATAATCCAAAATGAAAAAACAAATCCTCCAACAACACCAACAATTACTTCAAGACAAAATCGATGTATTCCGTGATATGATTTCCGGATTAACAGAAGATGCTCAAAACGATGCTAAAGGTTCAGCAGGCGATAAGCATGAAACAGCTTTGTCGATGATGCATATCGAACAAGAAAAACTGAATCACAAACTAAAAGAAATTCTCGTCCAAAAAGAAATTCTTGATAAAATTGACGCTTCTGCAAATCATACTAAAATCGCTTTAGGGAGTTTGGTTCAAGCCAATGGTATGTTATTATTTATAAGTGCAGCTTTACCAAAAATCACTGTTGAAGATAAAACTATTATCGCTGTTTCACCTCAATCACCTTTAGGAAGTAAATTAATGGGAAATGAAGTAGGTTTTGAGTTTGAAATTAATACCACCAAATTCAAGATAGAATCTGTTCAATAATTAACAAATTCTAACCCAAAACCACAATTCAAAACAATTTTACTTTATAATTTTCATATAAAATCATTTTTCAGTTACAATTTATAACTAATTATTCTTTTTTAGTTTTAATATTTGAAGTATTACCTCAATTTTGCTTCATCAAATAAAGAATATAGTTTTTAGGCAGAACTTATAAACTCTTAAACTTTTTTAAACTTTTAAACTAGAAATAAAATGTGTGGAATTGTATGCGCCTTTGATTTAAAACAAAAATCAGAATCATTAAGACCTCAAGTATTAGAAATGGCAAAAATCATCCGTCATCGCGGACCAGATTGGAGCGGAATTTTTAGTAACGATAAAGCTATATTAGCGCACGAACGATTAGCAATTGTTGATCCAGCTTCTGGAAAACAACCTTTGTTTAGCCAAGATAAAAGTTTGGTTTTAGCTGCTAATGGCGAAATTTATAACCATAGAGAATTACGCAAACAATTTGAAGGTAAATACCAATTCCAAACTGAAAGTGATTGCGAAGTAATTCTTGCTTTATATAAAGAAAAAGGAGTTCACTTTATAGACGAGATGAACGGAATTTTTGGATTTGCAATCTACGATGTTGAAAAAGACGAATATTTCATTGCTCGCGACCACATGGGAATTATTCCATTATACATTGGTTGGGACCAATATGGAACATTTTATGTAGCTTCAGAACTTAAAGCATTAGAAGGATACTGTACTAAAATAGAATTATTTCCACCAGGACATTACATGTCAAGCAAAGATGGCGAATTCGTAAAATGGTACAACAGAGAATGGACAGAATATGATGCAGTAAAAGATAACGCAACGAGTATAGAAGAAATTAAAACCGCTTTAGAAGCAGCAGTTCACCGTCAATTGATGAGTGATGTTCCTTACGGAGTTTTACTTTCTGGAGGTTTAGATTCGTCAATTACTTCAGCTATTGCCAAAAAATATGCACAAAAAAGAGTTGAATCAGGAGATACAGTTGATGCTTGGTATCCGCAATTACATTCTTTTGCAGTTGGTTTAGAAGGTTCTCCAGATTTAGCCGCAGCACAAGTTGTAGCAGATCATTTAGGAACAATTCACCACGAAATTAAATTTACCATTCAAGAAGGTTTAGATGCGGTTCGCGATGTTATTTATAATTTAGAAACTTATGATGTTACTACAATTCGTGCATCAACACCAATGTATTTAATGGCAAGAGTTATTAAATCAATGGGAATCAAAATGGTGCTTTCAGGCGAAGGTTCAGATGAGTTGTTTGGTGGCTATTTATATTTCCATAAAGCTCCAAATGCAAGAGAATTTCATGAAGAAACAGTACGTAAATTAAGCAAGTTGCACATGTACGATTGCTTACGTGCGAACAAAAGTTTAGCAGCTTGGGGAATTGAAGGTCGTGTGCCATTTTTAGATAAAGAATTTATGGATGTTGCTATGCGCATCAACCCACAAGACAAAATGATTAACGGAGAACGCATGGAAAAATGGGTTTTGCGTAAAGCATTCGAAGACATGTTACCAGCAAGTGTAGCTTGGCGTCAAAAAGAACAATTCAGCGATGGAGTAGGTTACAGTTGGATTGACACTTTAAAAGAAATGGTAGCAAAAGAAATTTCTGATGAGCAATTGGCGAATGCAAAATTCAAATTCCCAATTCAAACACCTACGTCTAAAGAAGAATATTATTATCGTTCTCTTTTTACAGAGCATTTTCCAAGCGATACTGCAGCACTTTGCGTTCCACAAGAAGCCAGCGTTGCTTGCAGTACCAAAATTGCACTCGAATGGGATGAAGCTTTCAAAAACATGAATGATCCATCAGGAAGAGCCGTGGCTAATGTTCACGATGACGCCTATGTAAAAGCATAAAGTCAAGCGTAGTTTCTTGACTTTAGATTGAAGTTTAGTTTGTTTGTTTAAAACGCTTGTCATTTATGATAAGCGTTTTTGTTTAATCTGAAAACTGCAATCTGAACACTGAATACTATTTTTAGCATTTGTCAGTATATCAATTAGTTGTGAAAAACACTTTTTACACAACTTCCAAAAATCGTTTTAAATCAATTAAAATTTATTAAAAGATAAATGTTAATAACTTCTACGACAAAATGCTTTAAAATGCTTTAAAATCGTCTTAATAATTGTATATTTGCGTGTTAGACAAAAATCATACATACGATATAATTTATTATGAGCGACGAAATTAAAAAAAATAGCTATTCAGCCGACAGTATTCAGGCATTAGAAGGAATGGAGCACGTTAGAATGCGTCCTTCCATGTACATTGGAGATACTGGCGTTAGAGGTTTACACCATTTAGTTTATGAAGTAGTAGATAACTCAATCGATGAGGCTTTAGCAGGTCATTGTGATACTATTGGAGTTTTTATTAACGAAGATAATTCAGTTTCTGTTGAAGATAACGGTCGAGGTATTCCAGTTGATATGCACAAAAAAGAAGGTATTTCTGCTCTTGAAGTAGTAATGACCAAAATTGGTGCCGGTGGAAAATTCGACAAGGATTCTTATAAAGTATCTGGAGGACTTCACGGAGTTGGGGTTTCTTGTGTTAATGCACTTTCTGATAATTTAAAAGCAACCGTTTTTAGAGACGGAAAAATATACGAGCAAGAATACGAAAGAGGTAAAGCAATGTATCCTGTTAAGCAAGTTGGAACAACCGACAAACGTGGTACAATGGTTACTTTTCATCCTGATAAAACTATCTTTACTCAAACCATTGAGTATAACTACGATACTTTAGCAGCTCGTATGCGTGAGTTGTCTTTCCTTAACAAAGGAATTACAATTACATTAACTGACAAACGTCGTACAAAAGATAACGGAGAATACGAAGGTGAAGTTTTTCATTCAAAAGAAGGATTGAAAGAATTCGTTAAGTTCTTAGATATGGGTCGTGAACCAATTATTTCTCACGTAATTAGTATGGAGCACGAAAAAGGAGAAATCCCTGTTGAGGTTGCTTTAGTTTACAATACTAGTTATTCTGAAAATATCTTTTCTTACGTAAATAATATCAATACGCACGAAGGAGGAACGCATTTACAAGGTTTCCGTATGGGATTAACTCGTACGTTGAAAAAATATGCTGACGCTTCAGGTTTATTAGATAAATTGAAATTTGAAATTGCTGGTGATGACTTCCGTGAAGGATTGACAGCTATTATTTCGGTAAAAGTTTCTGAACCACAATTTGAAGGGCAAACGAAAACCAAATTAGGAAATAGAGAAGTAGTTTCTCCAGTTTCTCAAGCGGTTTCTGAAATGCTTGAAAATTATTTGGAAGAAAATCCAAACGATGCTAAAATCATTGTTCAAAAGGTTATCCTTGCTGCTCAAGCGCGTCACGCTGCTAAAAAAGCACGTGAAATGGTACAACGTAAAACCGTTTTAGGTGGTGGAGGTTTACCAGGAAAACTATCTGATTGTTCAGAACAAGATCCAGCAAAATGCGAAGTTTACTTAGTCGAAGGAGATTCGGCAGGTGGAACGGCAAAACAAGGTCGTGATAGAAACTTTCAAGCCATCATGCCATTAAGAGGTAAGATTTTGAACGTTGAAAAAGCAATGCACCACAAAGTTTTTGAAAACGAAGAAATCAGAAATATCTTTACTGCTCTTGGTGTAACTATCGGAACAGAAGAAGATTCTAAAGCTTTAAATTTAGAAAAGTTAAGATACCACAAAGTAATTATCATGTGTGATGCCGATGTCGATGGTAGTCACATTGCTACTTTGATTCTTACGTTCTTCTTCCGTTTTATGCGTGAATTGATTGAAGGCGGTCACGTTTATATTGCTGCGCCACCTTTATATTTAGTTAAAAAAGGAAACAAAAAAGAATACGCTTGGAACGATGATCAACGTGATGCTGCTAACGAAAGAATGGGTGGAAGTGCAGGAATCCAACGTTACAAAGGTCTTGGAGAGATGAACGCGGAGCAATTATGGGAAACTACAATGGACCCAAACTTCAGAACTTTGCGTCAAGTTACTATTGATAACCTAACTGAGGCAGATAGAGTTTTCTCAATGTTGATGGGTGATGAAGTTCCACCAAGAAGAGAATTTATCGAGAAGAATGCTGTTTACGCAAACATCGATGCGTAATAAGTTTTTAAAATATATAATGATAGGGATTTGTCTGATTTTTTCGGGCAAATCCTTTTCTCAATCTATACAAACGATAGAAGATATTGGTTTGTTTCTAACAGATGCAACATTTTACTCTGAAAAATATATTACTCCAGCCACTGATGCTGCTGTATATCAAGCATCTTCCAATTGGATGACTTCTCCAAAAAAGAGAAAATTGTATGATGTAACTTTGAGTTTGCATGGTAATTTGTTTTTTGTACCAAAAAGAGACAGAAGCTTTGAAATTAAAAACTCTGATTTTTCTTTTTTTACCATAGAAAATAATTCTTCAGCAACAGTTCCAACTGCTTTAGGTAGTGATTCACAATACTATTTAATTGGAGAAATTGACAATAACCAAGTTCGTATTGAAACTCCAAAAGGAGTCAATCAAGAAACTATTTTTTATCCTTATTTGCAAGGTTCAATCTCGCTTTGGAAAGGATTTGAAGCTGTCGTTAAATTTTCTTCAAAAGTCAAATTAAAACGTGGAGATTATCAAGTATACGGATTTGGATTAAAACATAATTTTAGTCAGTACTTCAAATCGTTAGAATCTAAAAAGATACATTTAGCTGGATTAGTAGCTTACTCAAAAGAAGAAATAAGTTTTGGATTTTTAGACACTTATACTAATTATGGTAATTTAGGTATTAATGAGATTACCGGTGAAGTAGATACATGGCAATTTCAAATAAGTGCCTCAAAAGAATGGAAGAGATTTGAATTAATGACCAGTTTTATTGCTAATCAAAGTGATTTTAAATACTATTTATCTGGACCAAAAGGTGAAATAGAAAATTTTATTCCGGTGCAATATATTTTGAACGAAAAACTAAAAGATATTTACAAATCAAAATTCAATACTATTGGAGAAATCTCAGGTAGATATCAATTTAGCAAAATTTATGTTCAAACTTCATTTGCTTTTGGTAAATTTGTAAACACAAACTTATCCGTACAATATGAATTTTAATTTTTATCAATATAAATAAACACACAATACAATGAAAGTTACCATAGTAGGAGCAGGAAACGTAGGAGCTACATGCGCAGACGCTATTGCTTACAGAAGAATTGCGAGTGAAATCGTATTATTAGACATTAGAGAAGGATTTGCAGAAGGAAAAGCTTTAGACATTATGCAAACACAAACTACTTTAGGATTCAATACAAAGGTTTCTGGAAGTACAAATGACTATTCAAAAACTGCAGGAAGTGATGTAGTAGTTATTACATCTGGAATTCCAAGAAAACCAGGAATGACTCGTGAAGAGTTAATCGGAATTAATGCAGGAATTGTAAAAGGAGTGGCTGAAAATTTATTAGCACATTCACCAAATGCAATTGTTGTTGTTGTATCAAATCCAATGGATACAATGACTTATTTGACATTAAAAGCTACAGGTTTACCAAAAAATAGAATTATTGGAATGGGAGGAACTTTAGATAGTTCACGTTTCAAAACTTATTTATCTTTAGCCTTAGACAAACCAGCTAACGATATTCAAGGAATGGTTATTGGTGGTCACGGAGATACTACAATGATTCCTTTAACAAGATTGGCATCTTACAACGGAGTACCAGTTTCAGAATTTTTATCAGCTGATGAATTAGCAAAAGTTTCTGCAGATACAATGGTTGGTGGAGCAACTCTTACAGCTTTATTAGGAACTTCTGCGTGGTATGCACCAGGAGCTTCTGTAGCATTTTTAGTTGATTCTATCTTAAACGATCAAAAGAAAATGATTCCTTGTTCAGTAATGTTAGAAGGTGAATACGGACAAAGCGATATCTGTATCGGAGTGCCATGTATCATCGGAAGAAATGGTATTGAAAAAATTGTGAACATTGAATTAAACGACGAAGAAAAAGCAAAATTTGCTAAGAGTGCAGACGCAGTTAGAGCAATGAATGGTGATTTGAAATCGATTTTATCATAAATTAAAATACAATAGATTAAAAAGACTGCATTTTTGCAGTCTTTTTTTTGATATTAATGTGTAAATAATTTGTTAATCTTTAGGTTAATTATATATTTGCACGTTTCAAAAAACGTGTACAAAAGTATTTTTATTGATTTACATTGAAAATCAATGGCTTACTTTATATTTACTTGTTTTTTTAAACCCAACAAACAAAAATTAATTAATTTTTAGTAATAATGCAGAATAAAGGACTTATTAAATTTTTCGCAATTCTATTTGCACTGGTAAGTATTTACCAACTTTCTTTCACATTTGTATCTAACGGTGTTCAAAATGACGCTAAAGCATTTGCAAAAGGAAACCAAGATAAAGAAATAGAATATCTAAACGATATTAAAAACAAAAAGGTTTTTAGTATGTTTGGTCTTGTTGATTACACTTATGATGAGGTAGTCGGTAAACAAATCAACAAAGGTCTTGACCTTGAAGGAGGTATCAACGTTATTCTTCAAATTTCGGTTAAAGATGTTTTGAAAGGTCTTTCTAACAATTCTAAAAATGCCGTTTTCAATAAAGCTTTAGAAGATGCAAAGGTTAATCAACAAGGAAATCAATCTTATTTAGAAGCTTTCTTTGTGGCTTTTGATGCTATCAAAGGTGATACAAAATTGGCTTCTCCAGATATTTTTGCAAACAAAAATTTATCTGACGAAATCAATTTTAAAATGTCTGATGATGAAACTAAAAAAGTTATCAGAAGAAAAGTTGATGAATCAGTTGAATCTGCTTTTGGCGTATTAAGAAAACGTATCGATAAATTTGGTGTTACTCAACCAAACATTGCTAAACTTGGACAAACAGGAAGAATTCTTGTTGAATTACCAGGTGCTAAAGATGTTGACCGTATCAAAAAATTATTACAATCAACAGCTCAATTAGAGTTTTGGGAAACTTACAAAATTGATGAAGTAGGTGGTTTCTTAATGGCTGCAAACGACGCTTTGAAAGCTACTGAAAAGAATGCAACTACTCCAGAAGTAAAAACTGTAACAAACGATTCTATTAAAGATATGTTAGCTAATAAGGCTAATGATTCTGTTGATTCTAAAAAAGGAGGTAATCCTATATTAGATAAATTTGTAGGTCAAGGTGGTGGACCAATTTTAGGTATTGTTTCTGTAAAAGATACAGCTAAAATTAACTCTTATTTAAAAAGAGCAGATATTCGTTCTTTATTACCAGCTGACAAACGTTTTGCAAAATTTGTTTGGGGTAAACCAACTATCACTAAAGACGAAAAAACTAAAGCTGATATTGAAACTTTTGAACTTTATGCTTTAAAAGGAAATAAAGATGATGTTGCACCTTTAAGTGGTGGAGTTATCACTGACGCAAGAGATACTTTTGATCAATTAGGTAAGCCTGCAGTTTCTATGCAAATGAATGGTCAAGGTGCTAAAGTATGGGAGCAATTAACAGGAAATGCATTTACAACTAAAGGTTATATTGCTATTGCACTTGATGATGTAGTTTATTCTGCTCCAGGTGTTTCTACAGGACCAATTGCTGGTGGTAGATCAGAAATTTCAGGAAATTTTGATGTTACTGAAACTAAAGATTTAGCGAATGTATTAAGAGCTGGTAAATTGCCTGCTGCTGCAGAAATTGTTCAATCAGAAGTGGTTGGACCATCATTAGGAGAAAAAGCTATCAATGCAGGTTTTATATCTTCAATTGTAGGTTTCTTATTAGTTTGTTTATGGATGGTATTCTACTATGGTAGAGCTGGTTGGTATGCGAATATTGCATTGTTAGTTAACTTACTTTTCTTATTCGGAATTTTAGCAAGTTTAGGTGCTGTATTGACATTGCCTGGTATTGCTGGTATCGTTTTAACACTTGGTACTGCTGTAGATGCAAACATCATTATATATGAAAGAGCAAAAGAAGAACTTCGTGAAGGTAAAACTTTAGGCGATGCAGTTATATCTTCTTATGGTTGGAAAGGAGCAATGCGTTCAATTATTGATGCAAACGTTACTCACGTATTGACTGGAGCTATATTATTTATTTTTGGAACAGGACCTATCCAAGGTTTTGCAACAACATTATTAATTGGTATAGTAACTTCATTATTTACTTCAATCTTTATTGCAAGAATCTTTATTGATAAAGATATTGCTAACAATAGAAGTTTAACTTTCACAACGCCATTAACTAAAAATTGGTTTACAGGATTCAATTACGACTTTATTGGGGTTAAAAAATATACTTATTTATTTTCTTCTGTTGTAGTAATTGGAAGTTTGGTTTCAATCTTCTTTTTAAACGGTCTTGACGAAGGTGTTGATTTTGTTGGAGGAAGAACTTTCCAAGTTAAATTTGAAAAAGCAGTAGAGCCAACTCAAGTTTCGGAGGAGTTATCCGCAGAATTTGGAACTACAGTTGAAGCAAAAGTATTTGGTGATGATGATCAGTTAAAATTAACAACTAAATATAAAATCAAAGAAGAAAGTACTAACGTAGATGAAGAAGTAAATAAAAAGTTATATAAAGTTTTAGGTAAATATTATACTAATACTTCATATGAAAACTTCATTAATTCATACGATGGTAAACAATTTGGAGTTTTACAAGCTTCTAAAGTTGGAGCAGCTATCTCTGCAGATATCAAAACTAACTCTTTTTGGGCTGTTATTGGTGCAATGCTAGTTGTTGGACTTTATTTAGTTATTTCTTTCCGTAAATGGCAATATTCATTAGGTGCTATCGCTGCTATATTACATGACGTTATTTTTGTATTAGGATTATACTCATTATTATATAAAGTGATGCCTTTCCACATGGAAATGGATCAGCACTTCATTGCGGCAATCTTGACGGTTATTGGATATTCTATGAACGATACAGTAATTGTATTTGATAGAATTAGAGAGTTCTTAGCAGGAAATGTTAAAGGTACTTTCAAAGAAGTAGTAAATGCTTCTATTAATACTACATTATCAAGAACATTGAATACGTCTTTAACCATGATTTTAGTATTGTTAATCATGTTTATTTTCGGTGGTGAATCTATTAGAGGATTTATCTTTGCAATGCTTGTTGGTATTGTTGTTGGAACATATTCATCTTTATTTATTGCAACACCAGTTTTAGTTGACTCAATGAATAAGAAAGATATTAAAGAAATTGAAGAGCGTCACCATTCATAAGTGAACTGCTTCTAAATATAAAAGCTACCTTGTTTAAGGTAGCTTTTTTTTATGTATTAAAGTTTGATATTTGGTCTTGGTTCAATGTATTAGTTCTCAAATAAGTTTAAATTCAATCATTGTTAAAGTCATTTTTATTTTATCCAACCAACTTTTATTTTCCAAAGGTTAAATTCTTTTTCTCTTACGTGAAGATTTTTTGGAGCAGTTTGATTTTCTTTTTCAGCCTGTATTCTTATAATTTGCGTTTGTTCTTCAATAGTATTGAATCCAATTTTTAATCTTCTGAAGTTAACTTTCAAAAGATCATCATATTCATTAGGACTTAACTCTCCATTTTTGTCCCAATCGAATTGAGTTCCGTATAATTGAGGCTTTCCCTCTAGCACACTTATTCTATCTGTTAAACTTGCTAAATTCTTCTCATAATCTTTGTTTTCAATAGCTACATTTTCTAATAGTTTTAGACACTTTTTCATGAATTCAGGTTTACTTATAGAATGTTGAATGATTAACCAAGCCGATTCACTAGCCTCAATTCCGACTTTTTCAATGGTTGGAAAACCAATTTCGTCAATAATTTCATTTAGTTTTTCTGCATTTTTTATATGAAGAGTTTCCATTTCATTGTTGTAACCTTCAGATAGCTTTTTTTCTTTAATAAGTTTCTCTCGAAACTTTAAATCAGCATCTTTTAATTCAATCATCAATTTAGCAATTTTTGGAAAATTCATTTTGTAGATAAATTTAAGTTTCGGATGAGCTAAAATAGCAACAAATTGTTTATTTTAATCAGTTATTAAAACTATTTTGATTGTAAAAAAAAAGAGAACCATGTTAGTTCTCTTCTTATATATCGGATTAAATTTTAAATTTTTATATCATCAGGAAGAGGTTCTTCTGCCATAAACAGATAATATAAACCCACTAAAATAAAAGGAACACTTAGCCATTGTCCGGTTGTAAATAGACCAAGAGAACTCTCGAAACCACCTTGACTTTCTTTTACATATTCTACTGCAAAACGTACGGTCCATAAAAGGATTAGAAAAATTCCAAAAATTAAACCATGTTTTCTTGGAGTATCTGTTTTCCAATACAAGAATAACAAGATAAAAAATACAAAAATATAGGCAAAAGCTTCATAAAGTTGTGCAGGATGTTTTAAAGGAACTTCAGCAAGTAGGTTTGCAAATTTTGGATTGTTTACAATAGCATCATAAGCTAAATCTGGATTTGCAATCTGAGTTTGATTCATGGCAGCTTGAGGAGAAAAATAATCTCGAACAAATTTAATTCCAAAAGTTTCATTGGTAGTTATTTTTCCAACAATTTCAGAATTAAAGAAGTTACCTAATCTTACAAAAATAGCACCACAAGCTACAGGTATCACAACTCTATCTAAAACCCAAAGTAAAGGTTTGTTTACTACTTTTTTGCTGTAAAAGTACATTACAATTATTATTGAAATTGCAGCTCCATGGCTTGCTAATCCTGCAAAACCTGTAAATTGAAATTCTGGTTCAAACTTAAAAGGAAGCAATATTTCAAGTGGATGATTTCTAAAGTATTCCCAATCATAAAAAAATACATGTCCTAGACGTGCACCAAACAAAGTAGCTAATACTGTCCATACGAAAAGAGTGTCCAATTTATCTAAAGGTTCTTTTTCTTTAATAAAAATCTTTTTCATGATGTACCAACCTAATCCAAATGCAATTACAAACATTAAGCTGTAAAACCTCAAATTAAGAGAGCCAATATGTATTCCTTCTGACGGATTCCAAATCATTTTTTGTGTTTTTTAATATGAATTTTATCAAAAATAGTAATTTTAAAATTACTTAATTCTAAAATTATGTTATTTATGTGTACATTTTTTTTCAGGGACAGGGTCATAACCAGTTTTTCCCCATGGATGACAACTTAAAATTCGTTTAATTCCTAAATAAGATCCTTTTATCAATCCATGAACTTTCAACGCTTCAAGAAAATAACTGGAACATGTAGGTTCAAATCGACAAGTTGAAAGAGTGAATGGTGATATTGCTTCTTGATAAAACCGAATAAGTAGTACAAGAGGAAAAATAATTATTTTTTTCACCATTTGAATTTTGATTAAACACTAAAGGATGTTCCTTCTTTTCCGTCTTTTAGTTGAATTCCAAGTGCTAATAATTTATCTCTAATTTCATCTGAAAGTGACCAGTTTTTATTAGCTCTAGCTTCATTTCGCATTTCAATAAGCATTTCGACAACACCTTCTAATTTTTCTCCGTTATTTCCGGAAGTTTTTTCATTTCTAATACCTAAAACTTCGAAAGTAAATTCCTCTAAAGTCTTTTTTAGCAGTTCTAAATCAGATGAAGTTATTGATTCTCTTTTATCATTAAGTAAATTCACAAAACGTACTCCTTCAAAAAGTTGAGCGATTAAAATAGGAGTATTGAAATCATCATTCATTGCATCATAACAACTTTGACTCCAAGAGGAAATGTCTAAAGTAGAAGAAGAACTTGTTTGAATATCGTTCAAAAGTTGAAGACCTTCCATCAATCTACTGAAACCTTTTTCACTTGCTACCATTGCATCGTTAGAAATATCTAAAACGCTTCTATAATGAGCTTGCAAAAAGCAAAAACGAACTACATTTGGGTGAAAAGGTTTTTCAAAAAAATTATTTCCACCTTCAATTAGTTCCATCGGAAGAATATAATTTCCAGTAGACTTACTCATTCTTAAACCGTTCATTGTTAGCATATTTGTATGCATCCAATGTCTTACTGGTGAAACTCCATTGCAAGCTTTTCCTTGTGCAATTTCACATTCGTGATGAGGGAATTTCAAATCCATTCCGCCACCGTGAATATCAAATTGTTCTCCTAAATATTTAGTACTCATAGCAGTACATTCAAGATGCCAACCAGGAAAACCTTCACCCCAAGGTGAATTCCATCTCATAATGTGAGCAGGAGTCGCATGTTTCCATAATGCAAAATCTTGAGGATTTTTTTTCTCGTTTTGCCCATCCAAATCACGAGTGTTTGCTAATAATTCTTCAACATTTCTGTTGTTTAATTCACCATAATTCAAACCTCTTTTGTTATATTCTAAAACGTCAAAATAAACCGATCCATTGCTTTCATAAGCAAATCCTTCATCTATCAATTTTTGAGTTAATTCTATTTGTTCAAGTATATGACCAGTTGCTGTTGGTTCAATATTTGGAGGAAGAAAATTGAATAAATCCAATACTTTGTGAAAATCAACAGTATATTTTTGAACCACTTCCATGGGTTCTAATTTTTCTAATCTTGATTGTTTTACAAATCTATCATTTTCAATATCGCCATCATCTGTTAAATGTCCAGCATCAGTGATATTTCTAACATAACGAACTTTATAATCTAAATGTAAAAGGTATCTGTAAATAACATCAAAACTCATAAAAGTTCTAACATTACCTAGATGTACATTGCTATATACAGTTGGTCCACAAACATACATTCCAATAGTACCATCTGTTATTGGAGTGAAAATTTCTTTTTCTCCAGAAAGAGAATTATAAATTTTAAGTGTTTGATTTTTATAAAGTTGCATATTATATTTATTGTTTTATTGATAAGTAAATGATTAGAAATCTAGAAATTTGTGTCTAATTTTATGTAATCTAAAAATTCTCTCCTAACTATATCATCTTTAAATTTTCCTCCAAATTCAGCAGTTACAGTACTACTTTCAATATCTCTTATTCCACGAGAATTTACACAAAGATGTTTTGCATCAATAATACAGGCAACATTTTCTGTGTTTAAAACTTTCTGAAGCTCTTTAACGATTTGGATAGTAAGTCTTTCTTGAACTTGAGGTCTTTTTGCAAAATAATCTACAACTCTATTCATTTTAGACAAACCAACAACTGTACCATTTGAAATATAAGCAATATGAGCTCTACCTACTATTGGTAATAGGTGATGTTCGCAAGTTGAATAAACAGTTATGTTTTTTTCAACTAACATTTCGTTGTATTTGTATTTATTGTCAAAAGTAGAAGAACTTGGTTTTTTATTTGGGTTCAAACCACCAAATATCTCTTTAACAAACATTTTCGCCACACGATTGGGTGTGCCTTTTAAACTATCGTCAGTTAGGTCCATTCCAAGAGTGAAAAGTATATTTTCGACATCTTTTTTTATTAATTCGATTTTCTCTTCATCCGTTTTTTCAAACGCATCATTTCTAAGAGGTGTTTGCTCATTTGTGGCAATATGATTGTTTCCGATTTCGTCGGCAAATTCTTCGTTATTGGTCATTTTTTAATAAGATTTTTTTAGCAAATTTTAATTGCAAAGATAAATATTATTGAATTATAATTAGCAATGGAAACTCTATTTTTAAAAATTAGAAATTTTAAGATAAATTTTGGTTAAATTTATGTATATTTCGCTCCTTAAAATGTATTATGCAATGAAAAGAAATACTCTAATTATATTGTTAAGTTGCCTGTTTATCAATGTTATAACGGCTCAAAATTTATTAGTTAATGGTAATTTTGAATCAGGTGGAGTAGGTGTAGGATTTAACATCAATAGTACTGGATATAATTATGTTGCAACACCAACCGGAACTACTGCAGCCGGTGATTATTCGTTTGGAGGAAATCCTCAACCTTATAATACGTCTAATTTCATAAGTGGTTTTGACCATACTACTGGTTTAGCATCTGGTAGAATGATGATTATTGATGGTAGTACAGATGGCGGTAATCCAAGTTTTTGGAAAGCTGGTAATTCTGGAGGTGGAGTTTGCGGACTAACTGTTGGATCAACATATACTTTTCGTTATTGGGTAAAAACAATTTCAACAAATGTAACAGGGGTGTCGACACAACCAGATATTAGAGTAGTTTTTAATAATGCAACACTTTTAACATCGCCACCAAGTTTTTTAGCACCTTTACCTGCTGCTGGATGGGAAATTAGAACTTATACTTTTACACCAACAAATGCATGTGTAAATATTGAATTAAGAAATTTTAATACAAATCCTGTTGGTAATGATTTTGCTATAGACGACTTGTCTTTAACACCACCTGCTTCACCATTATCAATAACTTATTCTGCTTTAAATACGTCATGTCCTGCATCTTCAGATGGATCAATAGCGATTTATGCCACTGGAGGTTCACAATCTTACACTAGTTATTCAATTACAGGTCCTGTTTCACAAACAAATGCTTTAGGAATTTTTACAGGTTTGCCTGCAGGTACATACACAATATCAGTAACAGATAGCGCTCCAACAACAGTTAGTCAGTCAAACGTTGTTATTGCTAATCCAGTAAATCCTTTAGTAGTTTCTTCTAATACAAGTATTTGTAATGGAAGTAACACAACATTATCCGTAAGTGGAGGTTCAACCTATACTTGGACAGCATCACCAGCAGATCCATCATTGACAACTCCAAATAGTGCAACACCTACAGTTAGTCCTACAGTTACTACAACATATACAGTGACTTCATCAATAAGTTCACCTAGAAGTTTAATTGTTAATGGAGATTTTTCACAAGGAACTAGTGGTTTTGGTACTGATTATCAATATATAGCATCAGCACCAGCGGTTGGAATTCAGAAAGCTTATGGAATTGTTACAAATCCAAGTTCTTGGTTTACACCTTTTTCCACTTGTGGTGATCATACCACAGGAACTGGAAATATGATGGTTGTTGATGGTTCAAATTTAAATGCTGGGAATGACAGATTATGGAGTCAAACGGTTCCAGTTTTACCTGGTCAAAATCATACTTTCAGTTATTGGATTCAAACAGTCGCAACGCCAAATCCTGCACAAATAGAAGTTTTGATAAATGGAGTATCACAAGGAATTGGATTAGCTCCAGCTATTGCAACATGTGGAAATTGGACTCAATATTCATACGTTTGGAATTCTGGTGCAAGTAATACGGCACAAATCGTAATGTATGATAGAAATACAAATGTTGCAGGAAATGATTTTGCAATTGATGATATTTCATTCACTACAAATGCTACTTGTTCTGTTTCTAAGTTAGTTACTGTTACAGTGAATACTTTAGCTTTAATTGTACCTGGTAATCAAATTGTATGTAATGGTACATTAATACCTTCTTTGTCATTTCCAACTAATTTACCAGGATCAACAGTATCATGGACAAACAATAATCCTCTATTGGCGATTGGAAGTGCTGGTTTAGGAAATTTAACTAACGTACTTGCAACTAATACAACTTCTGCTCCAATTGTAGCAACTATTACAGTGACTGCTTCTTTGAGTGGTTGTACAGATGTTACTAATAGTTTTACAATTACTATAAATCCATCACCATCAGTATTGGTTAACAGTCCTGTTAAATGTACTGGTGATATAGCTCCAGTTTTAATTCAAGCTACACCTTCAGTTGCTGGAACTTATAATTATGCTTGGACTGTTCCTGCAGGAGTTCCTGCACCTGGTAACGTGCCTAGTTTTAATAGTGCAATTGCTGGAAATTATACAGTAATAATTACTAATTCAGCTACTGGATGTGTAAGTCAACCTTCAACAGGAACACTAACATACATAACTAATTGTTGCCCAGATGAGATTACAATTGATGCTCCAAATCCTGTTTTATGTAATGCATCTAGTTGCACCACAATTTCAGCATCATATATAGATATTAAAGATACCACTTCTTATACTGTGGCATCTATTCCTTATGCGCCTCTAGCGCCATTAGGTAATGCAGGAACATCATTATGTAATATTGATGACGCCTACTCAGCAGCTACACCTTTACCATTTGATTTTAGTTTTTATGGTAGTTGTTTTGACGCATTTCAATTAAGTACTAATACTTATTTAACTTTTGTTACAACGAATCCTAATTGTCAACCAGCAACAAGTCCTTGGCCATTTACTGCAGCTATACCAGCTTTGGGTACAGCTCAACCTGAATTTTTAAATTCCATTTTCTTCCCAATGCAGGATACAAATCCTAATGTTCCAGCTACACCACCAGTTGATGTTAGATACATTGTTGATGGTGTTGCTCCGTGCAGAAAGTTGATTGTGAATGTAAGAAACATGCCTTTGTTTTCATGTGGAACTGCACAAGGTTTGCAAGAGAGTCAATTGGTTTTATATGAATCAACTAATATAATTGATATACACGTTAAAAGAAGAAGCGTTTGTGCTGGATGGAATAGTGGTAGTGGTGTTATAGGCATACATGGTCAAGTAGCAGCTGAAGGACTTGCTGCACCTGGTAGAAATACAGGTACTTGGATTGCAAATGATGAATCATGGAGGTTTACACCTTCAGGACCTTCTTTGACTTCATTCAGATGGTTACAAAATGGAAATCCAATAGGCACAACTCCAACTATTTCTGTTTGTCCATCAGTTACAACAACTTACACAGCAGAAGTTAGATATACTCAATGTAATGTCCCAGGACCACCAGCAACTATTGTAAGAACAGTTACAGAACCTGTTACTATTGAGGTTTTTCCTGATGATACTTTAACACCAAATTCAATTACAAATTGTATTCCAAATAATGTATTTAATTTAACATCAAATGAACCTACAGTTTTAGGTCCGTTGAATGGAACAGGTGCATATGATGTTTATTATTATACAAACCAAGCTGATGCTGAAAATGCTGCAGCTAATAGTATTGCTAATCCAGCTGCATATGTTTTAGCATCTGGTACAAGTCAAACTATTTATATGAGTTTAATTAGTACAAATAATCCTTGTATAAGAGTTAAGTCTTTTAATATAATTTTGGATGATTGTTCTACTTGTCCAACCATAACAAATCCATCACCAACTCAAACATTATGTTTGAATTCAGACCCAACACCATTTACAGTAAATACTACATTTACAGCTGCTAACAGTATAAGTTATGTGTATTTTACTACTCCACAAGTTGGAACAAATATGTATACTGGAGGTACTTTACTTGGAACTGTTACACCTAATGCAGGTGGAATTGCAACTTATGACGCACCAGTTTTAGGAAGTGCAGGTTCTTTGCCTAATGTTTTAGGAAGTTATTATGTATATGCTATTGCAAACCCAGCGCCTTCAGATGTTACTTGTAGACCATTTCAATTGATTCAAGTAAATGTAAATACATCACCAAATGCCGGAACTGATGGAAATACAACAATTTGTGAAACATCAACTACTGCAATAAATTTATTTAATTTAATTACAGGCGAGCAAGCTGGAGGAACTTGGTCACAAACTAGTGGAACAGGTGGAGTTTTCAATGCGACAGCAGGAACTTACACGCCTGCAATTGGAGCTACAACAAGTACTTTTAATTATACTTTAACAGGAGCAGCACCTTGTACAGGAGATTTTAGTATAGCAACAGTAAACATAAACCCTCAACCAAATGCAGGTAACGATGGCACATTGGTTATTTGTTTAGGAAATTTAACAACAGTTGATTTATTTAGTATTATTACTGGTGAACAATCTGGAGGTTCATGGGTAAGAACATCAGGAACAGGAGGAACTTTTAATGCTCTTGCTGGAACTTTTACACCATCAGCAACAACAACAAATAGTACATTTACTTATACTTTAATTGGAACTACGCCTTGTATTGATGATTCAAGTATTGCTACAATAAATTTTGTTTCCCAACCAACAGCGGGCACTGATGGAAGTTTAAACATTTGCGGTAGTAGTTCTACACCTATTAATTTATTTAGTTTGATTACAGGTGAGAGTTCAGGTGGTTCATGGGTAAGAACTACAGGAACAGGCGGAACATTCAATGCAGGCA
>NZ_JBIISA010000022.1:0-62353 GCF_044341265.1 Flavobacterium sp. | reverse complement strand
CTGTAACTTTTAATAAGATAGTTGCTAGTAATTTTACATTAAATATTAAATATGCGAATGATGAAAAAATCTATCTTAACAATTGACAAAAAAATAAATTTACTTTATGTTTTCCTTTTATTTATATCTTCTACAATATCATATTCACAAGAAGAGAATTCCAATGAATATAGAACTTTAAAAGCCTATATTGATGATTTTGCAAAGAATGAACTTTACATAAAAAAATCTTTGATTGAGTATTCAAATACTATTATAGAGAATCAGTTAGAAAGCAGATCGGTTTCAACTTCAAAAAAAATTATTGAAAAATTGAAAAATATAAATTCTATTATCAAACAAAATGACAAAGGATTTAAAAAAAACACTTTACTAAGAGATAGTTTTATTAAAATGAATGAAAAAACCATTGAGTGTTTAAACAATGGTTCGTTAATAATGAATGATTATGTATTGCTTTCACAACTAAGTGTTTCAGAAATCAATACAACCTTAAGTAAAAGAGAAGTTGCTTTAAAAAGTTATTTTGAAGAACTAAGACAATTTGAAAAAAGCAAGAAAGAGTTTGGGAGAATGAATAATATTAAAATTAAAAGTCTAACAGGAGAAAATGTTTTAGAGTATAATGCCTATCAAAATGTGCTTTTTTTTAAAATAAATGTACTTGATGAAAAAATAAATGCTTCAATAATTAATATTAACGACAATGATTTTAAAGAGTCTATAAATGCTTTGGATAATGCTTATTTAGATGTAATTTCAAAAACCGCATTGTATAAATCAACTTTTGTTGATACTTCCTTGAATAATGAAAATTTAACTTACTCCTATTTCATTCATTCACAAAAAAAGAAAATTATACCTGTATTTAATGATTTTTCAACTGCATTTATTTCATTACAAAAATTAAAAAAAACAACAAATAATTTATCTCAAGAATCTATTGAAGCATACAACGTAGCAGTTAAGTCATATAACTTAAAGAAAAATGCTTTGTTTGATATTCTTGATGTAATTCAGAAAAATAAAAAGATAATGTATAATAAATGGCTCGTTGTAAATCGCACATTCTTAAAAAACAATGTGAAATTTACAGATATTTATGAAGGCTATACAGTTAATGATTAAAAAAATAAGGATGCAATTACTTACATCCTTATGTTTCTATACTTCTTGAAATTTATCTTGTTTAATATTTGCAATAAAATCATCAAATAAATAAGAAGAATCGTGAGGACCAGGACTTGCTTCAGGATGGTATTGCACTGAGAAGCAATTTTTAGATTTCATTTTCATACCAGCAACTGTGTTGTCATTGATATGATAATGAGTAATTTCTAAACCTTGATGATTTTCCAGTTCTTCTCTGTTTACAGCAAAACCATGATTTTGTGAAGTAATCTCTCCTTTTCCAGTAAGAACATTCATAACTGGATGATTGATTCCTCTGTGTCCGTTAAACATTTTGTAAGTAGAAATTCCGTTTGCTAAACCTATGATTTGGTGACCTAGACAAATTCCGAATACTGGTTTATCTGATGCTATCATTTGTTTAGCTGTTTCTTGAACTTGCTCAAGAGGTTCTGGATCGCCAGGACCATTTGACAAGAAATATCCATCAGGATTAAATGCTTTTAACTCATCAAAAGATGTGTTGTATGGAAATACTTTTATATAACAATCTCTTTTTGCAAGGTTTCTAAGGATGTTTCTTTTGATTCCTAAATCTAAAGCAGAAATTTTGAAAGTTGCGTTTTCATTTCCAAAAAAGTAAGGCTCTTTGGTAGAAACTTTTGAAGCAAGCTCCAACCCTTTCATATCTGGAACATTTGCTAGTTGCTTTTTTAGTTCTTCAATTGAAGTTCCATCTGTTGAAATCACAGAATTTTGTGCTCCATTATCGCGAATGTAACTTACAAGCGCTCTTGTGTCTACATCTGAAATACAGATTAGATTTTGTTTTTCAAAATAATCGTATAAATTACTTTCAGAATCGGGACGTGAATGATTAAAACTGAAGTTTTTACAAACAAGACCAGATATCATTATTTTTTCAGATTCTACTTCATTGGCATTGACACCATAGTTTCCAATATGTGGATTGGTAGCCACCATTATTTGACCAAAATAAGATGGATCGGTAAATATTTCTTGGTAACCTGTCATTCCTGTATTGAAACAAACTTCTCCGAAAGTTGTTCCAGAAATTCCGATTGATTTACCATAAAAAATGGTTCCATCGGCTAATAATAAAATGGCTTGTGGACGAGTTGTGTATTTCATTTGATGTAGTTAGTAAAAAGTAGTTAGTTGTTGTTTTGCAAATTTAAGTTAATCTTTTATAATTCTAAAGTGGATTTATTAAAGTTTATAAACATTCTAATAGTTGGCTATTTAGCCCTGATTGTAACAAGTATCCTTTATTGTTTTTCTTTAAAACAATAAAGATACTGTGGAAAGCGGGAAAAAGGATTGCGGATAATTCCCGAGCCATTCGCTCCAAAAACTTAAACAAGTTCTGTTTAAACATAAAAAAAAGGATAAACTCGAAAGCTTATCCTTTATATTTATGAAATTGAATTCATTATTCTGCTGATTCAGTAGTTTCTTCAGAAGAAGTTTCTGGAGCTTCAGGAGCTTTTGTTTCAGCTGCTGGAGTTTCAGATTTTTTAGCTTTTCCACCACGACGGCTTTTAGCTTTTTTCTCTTCTTTTTTACCACCGTTGTAAATTTCATTGAAATCTACTAACTCAATCATTGCCATATCTGCGTTATCACCTAAACGGTTACCAACTTTGATGATACGTGTGTATCCACCTGGACGGTCACCAACTTTAGCTGCTACTTCTCTAAAAAGTTCAGTAACACCATATTTATTACGTAAGTAAGCGAAAACGATACGACGATTGTGAGTAGTATCTTCTTTTGATTTTGTTATAAGCGGCTCAACGAATTGTTTAAGTGCTTTTGCTTTAGCAACAGTTGTGTTAATACGTTTGTGTTCAATTAATGAACAAGCCATATTAGCTAACATAGATTTTCTATGTCCAGTCTGTCTGCTTAAGTGATTGTTCTTTTTTCCGTGTCTCATTTTAAATGCTATTTAATTTGAATAAAGAAACTAGTCTTTATCTAATTTATATTTTGACAAATCCATTCCGAAAGTTAAATTTTTAACTGCAACTAGTTCATCTAATTCTGTTAAAGATTTTTTACCGAAGTTACGGAACTTCATTAAGTCGTGTTTGTTAAAAGAGACAAGGTCTCCTAATGTATCAACTTCAGCTGCTTTTAAGCAATTTAATGCTCTTACAGATAAATCCATATCAACAAGCTTAGTTTTAAGCAATTGTCTCATGTGTAATGATTCCTCATCGTATGAATCTGTTTGAGCGATTTCGTCTGCCTCAAGAGTGATTCTCTCATCTGAGAATAACATGAAGTGGTGAATTAATACTTTTGCAGCTTCAGTAAGAGCGTCTTTTGGATTGATTGAACCATCAGTTTTGATTTCAAAAACTAATTTTTCATAATCTGTTTTTTGCTCAACACGGAAATTTTCAATAGCATATTTCACGTTTTTCACTGGTGTAAAGATAGAATCTGTAAAGATTGTACCAATTGCAGCATTTTGCTTTTTGTTTTCTTCTGCAGGAACGTATCCTCTACCTTTTTCAATTGTTAATTCCATATTGAAATTAACTTTTGGATCAAGGTTACAGATAACTAATTCTGGGTTTAAAACTTGAAATCCAGAAATAAATTTTTGAAAATCACCAGCTGTAATTTGCTCTTTACCAGTTATAGATATAGTTACTGATTCGTTATCGATATCTTCAATTTGACGTTTGAAACGTACTTGTTTAAGACTAAGGATAATTTCTGTAACATCTTCAACAACTCCTGAAATTGTAGAAAACTCATGCTCTACACCTTCAATTCTTGTAGATGTAATAGCATAACCTTCTAAAGCAGAAAGTAAAACTCTTCTAAGTGCATTACCAACAGTCAATCCGTAACCAGGTTCTAAAGGTCTGAACTCAAACTTACCTTCAAAATCGGTTGAATCGATCATGATAACTTTATCGGGCTTTTGAAAATTAAATATTGCCATAATTTAGACTAGTGTCAATTATTATTTGTTGTACAACTCTACGATTAACTGTTCTTTAATGTTTTCTGGAATTTGAAGTCTAGCAGGAACAGTAACGAACGTACCAGATTTAGTATCATTATTCCATGTAATCCATTCGTAAACATGATTAGAGTTTGATAAAGAACGTTCAATTGACTCTAAAGATTTAGATTTTTCGCGAACAGCAACTACGTCACCTGGTTTCAAGTGATAAGAAGGTATGTTTACTAATTCACCATTTACTGTAATATGACGGTGAGAAACAATTTGTCTTGCAGCTCTTCTAGAAGAAGCAATTCCCATTCTGAAAACAACATTGTCTAAACGAGCTTCACATAATTGCAAAAGGATTTCACCTGTTACACCTTTAGAAGCTGCTGCTTTTTCGAATAAGTTTCTAAATTGTTTTTCTAAGATTCCGTAAGAATATTTAGCTTTTTGCTTTTCCATTAACTGGACAGCATATTCAGATTTCTTACCTCTTTTTTTAGCCATCCCGTGTTGTCCAGGAGGATAATTTCTTTTTTCGAATGCTTTATCAGCTCCGAAGATTGCTTCGCCAAATTTACGAGCAATTTTTGTACTTGGACCAGTATATCTTGCCATTTTAAAATTGTTTTGAGATAGAGATTATGAATTCAGGTCAATAAATCCTTCGATAATCTTTGTTCTTTCTCTTGTTATACTTAATTATATATTAGATACTGAAATTTCAGTATAAAATTATACTCTACGTCTTTTTGGAGGACGACATCCATTGTGAGGCATTGGAGTAACATCAATGATTTCTGTTACTTCTACTCCACTATTATGTATTGATCTGATAGCAGATTCTCTTCCGTTACCTGGACCTTTAACATAAACTTTTACTTTTTTAAGTCCTGCTTCTAATGCTACTTTACTACAATCTTCAGCTGCCATTTGAGCAGCATAAGGAGTGTTCTTTTTAGAACCTCTAAAGCCCATTTTACCAGCAGAAGACCAAGAAATAACTTCACCTTTTTTGTTAGTTAACGAAATGATGATGTTGTTAAAAGTTGCATTAATATGAGCTTCTCCTGAAGATTCAATAATAACTTTACGTTTTTTTGTACTTGCTTTAGCCATATTACTTACTATTTAGTTGCTTTTTTCTTGTTAGCAACAGTTTTTCTCTTACCTTTTCTTGTTCTAGAATTGTTTTTAGTTCTTTGTCCTCTTAATGGAAGACCAGATCTGTGACGAATTCCTCTATAACATCCGATATCCATTAAACGTTTGATGTTTAATGAAGTCTCTGAACGAAGTTCACCTTCAATTTTGTAGTATGATACAGCATCACGAATTGCTCCGATTTGATCATCATTCCAATCTTGAACTTTAGTATCTTGGCTAACTTGAGCTTTTTCTAAAATCTCAATAGCTCTACTTTTTCCTACTCCGAAGATATAGGTAAGTGCTATAACACCTCTTTTATTTTTAGGTATATCTACCCCTGCTATTCTTGCCATAATTATCCTTGTCTTTGTTTAAATCTAGGATTCTTTTTGTTAATAACGTATAATCTTCCTTTTCTACGCACAATTTTACATTCTGCGCTTCTCTTTTTTACTGATGTTCTTACTTTCATTTTTAATAACTTTAGTATCTGTAAGTGATTCTTGCTTTAGACAAATCGTAAGGACTCATTTCAAGTTTCACTTTGTCACCAGGTAACAACTTGATGTAATGCATACGCATTTTTCCTGAAATGTGTGCGATAACGATATGTCCGTTTTCTAATTCTACACGGAACATAGCATTTGATAATGCTTCAATTATTGATCCGTCTTGTTCTATTGCTGATTGTTTTGCCATAAAAATTAAGCTACTGCTTTTCTATTTTTACCACTTTTCATCAAACCATCATAATGCTTATTCAATAAATAAGTGTTTATTTGTTGAATAGTATCGATTGCAACTCCAACCATAATGATTAAAGAAGTTCCACCATAGAACATAGCCCATGATTGTTGTACATCTAAACTAACTACAATTGCTGGGAACACAGCTATTAAAGCTAAGAATAACGAACCTGGAAAAGTTACCAATGACATAATTTTATCAAGAAAATCTGCTGTTTCAACACCTGGTTTAATACCTGGTATAAAACCACCACTTCTCTTTAAATCGTCTGCCATTTTATTTGTTGGAACCGTAATCGCCGTGTAAAAGAATGTAAAGATAATGATTAATAGAGCAAATACTAAATTATACCATAATCCAAACATGTTGCTAAAAGCACCTGCAATAGATTGAGATGTTTCAGACTGTGAAAGACCAGCTAAAGCAGCAGGGATAAACATAATTGCTTGAGCAAAAATGATTGGCATAACACCAGCTGAATTTAATTTTAATGGAATCCATTGTCTATTACCACCCATCATATCTTGTTCAAAATCACCAGAAGTTGTTCTTCTAGCATATTGAACAGGTATCTTTCTAATTGCCATAACTAAAAGTACACAAGCAATAATTACCAACATCCAAACAATAATTTCAATAACAAGAATCATTAAACCACCATTATTGTTGGTAACTCTTGATTGAAACTCTTGTATAAGAGCTTGAGGTAATCTTGCTAAAATACCGACCATAATTAATAGAGATATACCATTTCCTATACCTTTATCAGTAATTTTTTCTCCTAACCACATAGCAAAAATTGTACCTGTTGTTAAAATCAAAACTGAAGAAAATAAGAAAGAAAATGAATCAAATCCTAACAAAAATGCGCTACTAGGAATGGTTCTGTACAAGTTATAAATATAACCTGGACCTTGAAGTAATGTGATACCAATAGTTAACCAACGTGTAATTTGGTTTAATTTCTTTCTACCACTTTCACCATCCTTTTGTAATTTTTGCAAATAAGGAATTGCTATACCCATTAACTGAACAACAATTGAAGCAGAAATGTAAGGCATAATACCTAATGCAAAAACAGATGCTTTTGAAAATGCTCCACCGGTAAACATATCAAGAATTGATCCAATCCCTTTATCTGTTTGCCCTGCAAGTCCAGAAAGCTGTGTAGCATCGATACCAGGAAGAGTTACATGAGCACCAAATCTATATACTAAAAGTAAACCTAAAGTAAACAAGATTCTGTTTCTCAACTCTTCTATTTTCCAAACATTCTTAAACGATTCAATAAAATTCTTCATAAGGTCAGAATATTATAATGTTACTGCTTCACCACCAGCAGCTTCGATAGCAGCTTTTGCAGTAGCAGTAAATTTGTGAGCAGTTACTTTTAATTTTGCTTTTAATTCACCTCTACCTAAAATTTTAACTAATTCGGTTTTGGTAGCTAAACGGTTTTCGACTAAAACTGTAAAATCTACAGTATCAGTAACGATTCCGTTATCAACTAAAGCTTGAAGAGTGTCAAGATTTACACCTTGATGCTCAATTCTGTTAATGTTCTTGAAACCAAACTTAGGCACACGTCTTTGAAGTGGCATTTGACCTCCTTCAAAACCAATCTTTTTAGAATATCCTGAACGAGATTTTGCTCCTTTGTGACCTCTTGCAGAAGTACCACCTTTACCAGAACCTTCTCCTCTACCAACTCTTTTATTTTGATTGTGTGTAGAACCTTCAGCAGGTTGTAAGTTACTTAAATTCATAACTATAATTGTTATTTAACTTCCTCAACGGAAACTAAGTGTTTAACTTTATTTATCATTCCAAGGATTGTTGGATTTGAATCATGCTCAACAACCTGTCCCATTTTACGAAGACCTAAAGCTTCTAAACCTCTCTTTTGAGTAAGTGGACAGTTGATTTTGCTTCTAACTTGTTTTACTAATAATTTAGCCATAATTTCCTTGAATTAACCTTTAAAAACTTTCTCTAAAGAAACTCCTCTTTGTTTTGCAACAGTATAAGCGCTTCTCATTTGTAGTAATGCATCAAAAGTTGCTTTCACCACGTTATGTGGATTTGAAGAACCTTGAGATTTTGATAATACGTCGTGAATTCCAACTGATTCAAGTACTGAACGAACAGCACCACCAGCAATAACTCCTGTACCATGAGATGCAGGCATTAAGAACACACGAGCTCCACCAAATTTACCTTTTTGTTCGTGAGGTACAGATTGACCACTTAAAGGAATTCTAACTAAATTTTTCTTTGCATCTTCTACTGCTTTCGCAATTGCTTCAGAAACGTCTTTAGATTTTCCTAATCCATGACCAACAACACCATTTTCATCACCTACAACAACAATTGCTGAGAACCCAAAAGCTCTACCACCTTTTGTTACTTTGGTAACACGATTTACACTTACCAAACGATCTTTTAATTCAAGACCACTAGGTTTTACTAATTCTACATTTTTGTATTTAGACATAATATATTAGAATTTAAGTCCAGCGGCTCTAGCGCCTTCTGCTAATGATTTAATACGACCGTGATATAAATAACCTCCTCTATCGAATGTTACTGAATCTATACCGGCTTTTAACGCTTTTTCAGCAACAAGTTTTCCAACCGCTGTTGCAACTTCTACGTTAGTACCTTTAATATCCGCTCCTTTATCTCTAGATGAAGCAGCTAATAAAGTAACACCATTTACATCGTCAATTAGCTGTGCGTAGATTTCTTTATTACTTCTGAATACAGAAAGTCTTGGTCTAGCAGCAGTACCGCTAACAATCTTTCTTATTCTATACTGGATTCTCTGTCTTCTTTCAGATTTTGTTAATGACATAACCTTTATTTTTAAGCTGATTTACCTGCTTTTCTTCTTAATACTTCACCTACAAACTTGATACCTTTTCCTTTGTATGGTTCTGGTCTACGGAAATTTCTAATTTTCGCAGTAATAGCACCTAAAAGTTGTTTATCATAAGATGTAAGTTTTACGATAGGGTTTTTACCTTTTTCAGAAATAGTTTCTAAAGTAACTTCTTTAGCAACTTCTAAAATGATATTGTGAGAAAAACCTAAAGCTAAATCAAGTTTTTGTCCTTGATTTGAAGCTCTGTATCCCACACCCACAAGCTCTAATTCTTTAGTAAAACCAGTTGATACTCCAACAATCATATTATTGATTAATGATCTGTATAAACCATGTTTAGCTCTATGATCTTTGTGGTCAGATGATCTTTCCACAATTACTTGACCTTCTTCTAACTTTACAGTAACGTCCGAAAACTCCTGAGTTAGTTGTCCTAATTTTCCTTTTACTGTAACCAATCCTTCTGTAACTTCTACAGTTACACCAGCTGGAACTACAATTGGATTTTTTCCTATTCTTGACATTGTCGCTTAGCTTTAAATTAGTATACGTAACAAATTACTTCTCCACCAACATTCAATTGCTTAGCTTGTTTTCCAGTCATCAAACCTTTTGATGTAGAAACAATAGCAATACCCAAACCATTTAAGATTCTTGGTAATTTTGAAGCACCTGCGTACTTACGTAAACCTGGTTTACTAATTCTTTGGATGTCTTTAATTACAGGCTCTTTAGTATCTTTATCATACTTCAAAGCAATTTTGATAGAACCTTGAACGGTTGAATCCTCAAATTTGTAACTTAAGATATATCCTTGATCGAATAAAATCTTTGTGATTTCTTTTTTAAGATTAGAAGCTGGAATCTCAACCACTTTGTGGTTAGCTCTAACAGCATTTCTGACTCTCGTAAGATAATCTGCAATCGGATCTGTATACATATTTATTAAAATTCGGCTACGGTTTTCAAAAGAACTATTCTGTTGAACCTGAAGCCATTAAACTCAATTTTTAAAGCAGATAATTGCACGTTACCGGCAAAAATCCGGCAAATGTACAATTATCTGCTGAAATAAACTAATTTACCAACTAGCTTTTTTAACACCTGGAATTAATCCTTGGTTTGCCATTTCACGGAATGTTACACGTGAAAGACCGAATTGACGCATATAACCTCTTGGTCTACCTGTTAATTTACAACGATTGTGTAAACGAACTGGTGAAGCATTTTTAGGTAATTTTTGTAAACCTTCATAGTCTCCAGCTTCTAATAAAGCTTTTCTCTTTTCAGCATACTTAGCTACCGTTTTTTCTCTCTTAACCTCGCGGGCTTTCATTGATTCTTTAGCCATGTCTTAATTCTTTTTAAAAGGTAAACCTAATTCTGCTAATAATGATTTTGCTTCTTTATCAGTTGCTGCTGAAGTTACAAAAGTAATATCCATACCTGAAATTTTGTTTACTTTATCAATATCAATTTCTGGGAAAATGATTTGTTCCAAAACACCAAGATTATAATTACCTCTTCCGTCAAATCCAGTAGCTTTGATTCCACTAAAATCTCTTACACGTGGTAAAGCTGAAGTAATAAGTCTATCTAAAAACTCATACATTTTTTCTCCACGTAAAGTAACTTTAGCACCAATAGGCATTCCTTTTCTTAATTTGAATGACGCTACGTCTTTTTTGGAAATTGTAGCTAACGCTTTTTGACCAGTAATTTTAGTTAATTCATCTACTGCGTAGTCAACTAACTTTTTATCTGATACAGCTGCACCAACTCCACGGCTAATAACGATTTTTTCAAGTTTAGGAACTTGCATTACGTTTTTATAACCGAACTCTTCTTTAAGAGCTGCAATTACTCTGCTCTTATACTCTTCTTTTAGTCTAGGGATATATGCCATAACTATAATACTTGATTTGATTTTTTAGAAAATCTCACTTTCTTATCTCCTTCTACTCTTGTTCCTGTTTTTGTAGCTTCTTTAGATTTTGGATCTATTAAAGACAAATTAGAAATATGAATAGGAGCTTCTTTCTTAACGATTCCTCCTTGAGGGTTTTTTGCACTTGGTTTAGTATGTTTCGAAACCATGTTAGCACCTTCAACAATCGCTTTATTTTTCTCACGGTCAACTTTAAGAACTTTACCTTCAGTACCTTTATGGTCTCCAGCAATAACTCTTACTACGTCACCTGATTTTATTTTTAACTTTGTCATCATTAATCGAATTAAAGCACTTCAGGTGCTAATGATACAATTTTCATGAATTGTTTTTCACGAAGTTCTCTGGCAACCGGACCAAAAACACGAGTTCCTCTCATTTCACCAGCAGCATTTAACAATACACATGCGTTATCGTCAAATCTGATATAAGATCCATCAGCTCTTCTCACTTCTTTTTTGGTACGTACAACAACTGCAGTAGAAACAGCACCTTTTTTAACGTTTCCGTTTGGTGTTGCATCTTTAATAGACACTACAATTTTATCTCCAACAGAGGCATAACGACGTTTCGTTCCTCCTAAAACACGGATAGTCAAAACTTCTTTTGCTCCTGTGTTATCTGCTACTTTTAATCTAGATTCCTGTTGTACCATAACTATTTCGCTCTTTCAATGATTTCAACTAATCTCCAACATTTCAACTTAGATAAAGGTCTTGTTTCCATGATCTTTACTGTATCCCCAATGTTACAGTCATTTGTTTCGTCGTGTGCAACATATTTTTTAGTTTTTAACACGAACTTACCATACATTGGATGCTTTACTCTTCTTGTTTCAGAAACAACTATAGATTTCTCCATTTTGTTGCTAGTAACCACACCAATTCTTTCTTTTCTTAAATTTCTTTTATCTTCCATCGTTCAGCAGATTACAATTCTCTTTTGCTTAATTCAGTTGCCAATCTTGCTACCGCTCTTCTCATTGTTCTAATTTGAAGTGGGTTTTGAATTGGTGAAATAGCGTGAGCGGTTTTTAATTCAGCGTATGTTTTTTTTACTTCACTAAGTTTAACTTGTAACTCAGCTGTAGACAGACTAATAATTTCTGATTGTTTCATAATTTTATATATATTATGCTTCGAAATCTCTAGCAACAACAAACTTAGTTTTAACTGGAAGCTTTTGAGCTGCAAGACGTAATGCCTCTTTTGCAACTGCTAAAGGTACTCCTCCAACTTCAAACATAATTTTTCCGGGTTTAACAACGGCAGCCCAATATTCTACGGCACCTTTACCTTTACCCATACGTACCTCAAGAGGTTTCTTTGTTATAGGTTTGTCTGGGAATACATTAATCCAAAGTTGTCCTTCTCTTTTCATAAAACGAGTTGCAGCAATACGCGCAGCTTCTATTTGACGTGAAGTTAAAAATACACCTTTTTCATGTACAGATTTAATTCCAAACATTCCACTTGAAAGCATGTGTCCTCTTTGAGAAACACCTTTCATTCTACCTTTTTGTACCTTACGGTATTTTGTTCTTTTAGGCTGTAACATTTTTCTTTAATTTAAAAAATTACTTTCTTTTACGTGCATCTGGTTTACCACCTTTGTTGAATGGTTTTCTATCTCCTCTTGGAGAGTCTCCACCTTTTCCACCAGAAGCTTGCTTTTTATCCATTCCAACTAGTGGAGATAAATCACGTTTTCCGTAAACCTCACCTTTCATGATCCATACTTTGATTCCCATTCTACCATAAGTAGTATGAGCTTCACCAAGTGCGTAATCAATATCAGCTCTGAAAGTTGACAAAGGAATTCTTCCTTCTTTAAAACCTTCTGAACGTGCCATTTCAGCACCATTCAAACGACCTGAAATCAAAACTTTAATACCTTCTGCATTCATACGCATTGCTGCTGCGATGGCCATTTTAATAGCTCTTCTGTATGAAATACGACTTTCGATTTGACGAGCAATACTTGTTGCAACTAAATAAGCATCTAACTCAGGTCTTTTAATTTCAAAGATGTTAATTTGAACTTCTTTGTCAGTAATTTTCTTAAGTTCTTCTTTCAACTTGTCTACCTCTTGTCCACCTTTTCCGATAATGATACCAGGTCTAGCAGTAGTGATAGTAACGGTTACAAGTTTCAAAGTTCTCTCGATGATTACTTTTGATACACTAGCTTTTGATAAACGAGCATGAATATACTTTCTGATTTTATAATCTTCAGCGATTTTATCACCGTAATCATTTCCACCATACCAGTTTGAATCCCATCCTCTGATGATACCAAGTCTGTTTCCTATTGGATTTGTCTTTTGTCCCATCTTAATTAATTGCTTTGTGTGTTATCTAATTGTCCTAATACGATTGTAACGTGATTAGAACGTTTTCTAATTCTGTGTGCTCTTCCTTGTGGTGCTGGACGAAGTCTTTTCAACATCATTCCACCGTCAACACGGATTTCCTTTACAAATAAGCCTGCTTCAGCTACATTACCTTCACTATTTTTTTGCTCCCAGTTATTGATTGCAGATAATAATAGTTTTTCTAATTTGCGTGAAGCTTCTTTTGAGCTAAATCTTAATACATTTAAAGCTCTTTCCACTTTCTGACCTCTTACCAAGTCTGCTACTAAGCGCATTTTTCTAGGTGAAGTAGGGCAGTTATTTAATTTAGCAAAAGCTATAGACTTATTAGCCTCTTTTCTTGCGTCTGCTGATTCTCTTTTACGAACTCCCATTGCTTCTTATTTTTTACCTTTATTTTTTGCTCCAGCATGACCTCTAAATGATCTTGTTGGTGAAAACTCTCCTAATTTGTGACCTACCATGTTCTCAGTTACATAAACTGGAACAAATTGACGACCATTGTGTACTGCGATAGTTTGTCCTACGAAATCTGGAGTAATCATTGATGCTCTAGACCAAGTCTTAACAACACCTTTGTTTCCTTTTTCGATATTTTCTTGAACTTTTTTATCTAATTTATAGTGTACAAAAGGTCCTTTTTTTAATGAACGTGCCATGTCTATCTAATTATTTCTTTCTGCGTTCAACAATATACTTATTACTCGGGTTAACTTTAGAACGAGTTCTATAACCTTTAGCAGGAAGACCTTTTCTAGAACGTGGGTGACCTCCAGATGAACGTCCTTCACCACCACCCATTGGGTGATCGACAGGGTTCATAGCTACCGGCCTTGTTCTTGGTCTTCTTCCTAACCATCTTGTTCTACCTGCTTTACCAGATACAATTAATTGATGATCAGAATTAGATACTGCTCCAATTGTAGCTGAACAAGTTAACAAGATTAATCTTGTTTCACCTGATGGCATTTTAATTGTAGCGTATTTACCATCTCTTGCCATTAATTGAGCAAAAGTACCTGCACTTCTAGCGATTGTAGCACCTTGACCAGGACGTAATTCAATACATGAAATCACTGTTCCTAGAGGAATTTTACTTAATGGTAAAGTATTTCCAATTTCAGGAGCTGCACCTTCACCAGATACAACAGTTTGTCCTACTTGTAAACCGTTTTGAGCAACGATATACGTTTTCTCTCCATCAGCATACCATAATAATGCGATAAAAGCAGTTCTGTTTGGATCATACTCAATTGATTTCACTGTAGCTGGAATTCCAACTTTAGTTCTTTTGAAATCAATGATACGATATCTTTGTTTGTGACCACCGCCTGTATAACGCATGGTCATTTTTCCTTGACTATTTCTACCTCCTGAGTTTTTTATCGGTGCGATCAAAGATCTCTCCGGCTTATCAGTTGTAATGGCGTCAAAACCATTAACAACTCTAAATCGCTGACCCGGGGTAATAGGTTTTAATTTTCTTACTGACATCTTAATTTATTAGATATTGTTGTAAAAATCTATTGTTTCTCCTTCTTGTACTTGAACAATTGCTTTTTTATAAGCATTTGACTTTCCACTTATCAAACCACTTTTAGTGTATTTAGTAGTTCTATCTGGTCTAACATTCATTGTATTAACACTAACAACTGATACTCCATAAGTAGCTTCAACAGCTTTCTTAATTTGTACTTTATTAGCTTTTTTATCTACAACGAAACCAAAACGATTGAAAACCTCACCATCTTTGGTGATTTTTTCTGTAATAATAGGTTTAACTATGATACTCATGGCTTGTTATTTACTTAAATTTTCTTCAATTCCTTCTAAAGAACCCTCTAAAAGAACTAAATTATTAGCATTTAAAATAGCATAAGTACTTAACTCAGAGTTAGTTACAACGCTAGATGCTTTTAAATTGCGTGACGACAAATATACATTTTTATTTGAATCACCCAACACTATTAGAGATTTTTTATTTTCTAACCCTAAGGCTTTCAAAACACTAATGAATTTTTTAGTATTTGGAGTTTCAAAATTAAAATCTTCTACTACGATTAAATTTGATTCTTTAGCTTTCAAAGAGAAGGCAGATTTTCTTGCCAATCTTTTCAAACTTTTATTCAATTTAAAAGAATAACTTCTTGGTCTAGGTCCGAAGATAGTTCCTCCTCCTTTAAAAACTGGAGATTTTTTACTACCTGCACGAGCTGTACCAGTACCTTTTTGCTTTTTAATCTTACGAGTAGAACCTGCAACTTCAGCTCTTTCTTTAGCTTTGTGCGTTCCTTGTCTTTGATTAGCAAGATATTGCTTTACATCAAGATATACTGCGTGATTATTTGGCTCAATTGCGAAAACTGAATCAGAAAGTTGAACTTTTCTTCCAGTTTCTTTTCCGTTGATGTCTAATACTTTTACTTCCATTACTTCTGAATGATTACATAAGAGTTTTTGCATCCAGGAATAGCTCCTTTAACAACAAGTAGATTCTTTTCAGCAACTACTTTCAAAACTCTAAGATTTTGTACTTTTACATTTTCACCACCCATTCTTCCAGCCATACGCATTCCTTTGAATACACGTGATGGATAAGAAGATGCTCCTACAGAACCTGGCGCTCTTAAACGGTTATGTTGACCATGTGTAGCTTGTCCAACACCACCAAAACCGTGACGTTTTACAACACCTTGAAAACCTTTACCTTTAGAAACACCCTGTACATCAACAAATTCTCCTTCGCTGAATACCTCAACAGTGACATTGTCACCTAACTTAAACTCACCTTCAAACCCTTGGAATTCAACGACTTTCTTTTTAGCAGAAGTACCAGCTTTTTTAAAGTGACCTAAGTCAGCTTTAGTAGCATGTTTTTCTGTTTTGTCATCGAAACCAAGTTGAAGAGCTTCATACCCGTCAACCTCATTGGTTCTGACTTGGGTAACGACACAAGGTCCAGCTTCGATTACTGTACAAGGAATGTTCTTCCCGTTTTCATCGAAAATGCTAGTCATGCCGATTTTTCTTCCAATTAACCCAGACATATTAAACAATTTATTAATTAATTAATTTTGAGAACGATACATACCGCCTCTTTTGAGGGTGCAAATATACAACTAATATTGCAACCACCAAATATTATTTTAAAGTTTAAAAAAACCGCTAAGTAAGTGCTACTTTAGCGGTTTTATTTTTCAAATCTTACTCAGATTAAACTTTAATTTCTACTTCAACACCACTTGGTAACTCTAATTTCATTAGAGCATCAATAGTTTTTGAAGATGAAGAGTAAATATCTAATAATCTTTTGTATGACATTACTTCAAACTGCTCTCTCGATTTTTTATTAACGTGAGGAGAACGTAATACAGTAAATATTTTTTTGTGAGTTGGTAACGGAATTGGACCTGTTACAACAGCACCTGTGCTTTTCACAGTTTTTACGATTTTCTCAGCTGATTTATCAACCAACATGTGATCGTAAGATTTTAATTTTATTCTAATTTTTTGACTCATCTTGTTAAAAATTAAGCGTTACCTTTTGCTTTTTTGATAACTTCTTCTGAAATATTAGAAGGAGTTTGTTCATAATGTGAAAATTCCATTGTAGAAGTTGCTCTACCTGAAGATAATGTTCTTAATGTTGTAACATATCCAAACATTTCTGATAAAGGCACATTAGCTTTGATAGTTTTAGCTCCATTTCTGTCACCCATATCATTTACTTGACCTCTACGACGGTTAATATCACCAACGATATCACCCATGTTTTCTTCTGGAGTAATTACTTCCATTTTCATAATTGGCTCAAGGATAACAGCTCCTGCAGCTTTAGCTACTTCTTTGTATCCCATTTTAGCTGCTAATTCAAAAGAAAGTGCATCAGAATCTACTGGGTGGAAAGATCCATCCAATAAGGTTACTTTTAAACTATCTACTTGATATCCAGCTAATGGACCAGTTTTCATTGCTTCTCTAAAACCTTTCTCTACAGAAGGAATATATTCTTTAGGAACGTTTCCACCTTTAACTTCGTTAACGAATTGTAACCCTACAGGCACTTTTCCATCAACTTCATCTGCAGGCTCAAGTCTAAATACGATATCTCCAAATTTACCACGACCTCCAGATTGTTTTTTATAAGTCTCTCTGTGTTGAGCAGATTTTGTGAAAGCTTCTTTATATTCTACTTGAGGTTCACCTTGGTTAACTTCAACTTTGAATTCACGTTTCATACGATCTACAAGAATGTCTAAGTGTAACTCACCCATACCAGAGATAATAGTTTGACCTGAAGCTTCATCTGTTCTTACAGTAAACGTTGGATCCTCTTCAGCTAATTTAGCTAAAGCCATACCCATTTTATCAACGTCTGCTTTGGTTTTTGGTTCAATAGCGATACCAATTACCGGTGCAGGGAATTTCATTGACTCAAGAATAATTGGGTGTTTTTCATCACACATTGTATCTCCAGTCTTAATATCTTTAAATCCAACTGCTGCACCAATATCACCAGCCTCGATGTAATCGATTGGGTTTTGTTTGTTAGCATGCATTTGGTAGATACGAGAAATTCTTTCTTTGTTTCCAGAACGAGTGTTTAAGATATAAGAACCTGCATCTAAACGACCTGAATAAGCACGGAAGAAAGCTAAACGACCAACATAAGGGTCAGTAGCAATTTTGAATGCAAGAGCAGCGAACGGCTCTTTTACATCAGGACGACGTAAGATTTTAGTTTGATCTTCTTCTAATAAATCAGCATCATCAGGGTGAATACCTTGAATACCTTCTTTATCTAAAGGAGATGGTAAATATTTACAAACCGCATCTAACATGAACTGAACTCCTTTGTTTTTGAAAGAAGAACCTGCAATCATAGGAATGATAGCCATGTCCATAGTAGCTGCACGTAAAGCATTATTTATTTCTTCTTCTGTGATAGAATCTGGATCTTCCATATATTTATCAAGCAGATTTTCATCATAATCAGCAACTGCTTCAATAAGAATATCTCTATATTCCTTAACTTCAGCAACCATATCAGCTGGTATATCAATTATATCAAAAGTTGCACCTTGAGTTGCATCATGCCATACAATTGCTTGATTTTTTACTAAATCAACTACACCTCTAAAATCATTTTCTTCACCAATTGGTAAAGTAATTGCAACTGCATTTGATTTTAGCATATCTCTTACTTGTTGACAAACTGCCAAAAAGTTAGACCCTTGACGGTCCATTTTATTAACAAATCCCATACGTGGAACTCTATATTGATCAGCAAGTCTCCAGTTAGTTTCTGATTGTGGCTCAACACCATCAACAGCAGAAAACAAGAAAACTAAACCATCAAGTACACGTAAAGAACGGTTTACCTCTACAGTAAAGTCAACGTGTCCAGGAGTATCAATAATATTGAAGTGATAAGGTTGTGATTCTGGTAATACTTTTCCTTGTTCTGTTGGAAAATTCCACTCACAAGTTGTAGCAGCAGAAGTAATTGTAATACCTCTTTCTTGCTCTTGTGCCATCCAGTCCATTGTTGCAGCACCATCGTGCACCTCACCAATTTTATGCGATTTACCAGTGTAAAATAATATACGCTCAGTTGTTGTTGTTTTACCAGCATCAATGTGAGCTGCAATACCAATATTTCTCGTGAATTTTAAATCTCTAGCCATTTCTGTATGTATTAAAATCTAAAGTGTGAGAATGCTTTGTTTGCTTCAGCCATTTTGTGAGTATCCATTCTCTTTTTAACAGCAGCACCTTCTTCTTTAGCAGCAGCTAAAATTTCAGAAGCTAGTTTTTGAGCCATAGATTTCTCATTTCTTCTACGAGCATAAAGAAGCATCCACTTCATTGCCATAGAAATTTTTCTATCTGGTCTGATTTGCATTGGAATTTGAAATGTAGCTCCACCAACTCTACGACTACGTACTTCTACGTGAGGCATAACGTTAGTTAAAGCATCTTTCCATACTTCTAATGCTGATTTTTCATCATTGTTTTTCTTTGCTTCTACGATGTCAATTGCATCATAAAATACTTTAAAAGCTGTAGATTTTTTACCATCCCACATTAAGTTGTTTACAAAACGTGTTACCAATTGGTCATTAAACCTTGGATCTGGTAAAAGAGGTCTTTTCTTTGCTGCTCTTTTTCTCATGTCTTTTCTTTTTGAGTTTTAAAAATTACTTTTTCGCCTCTTTTGGACGTTTTGCACCATACTTAGATCTACGTTGCGTTCTTCCTGCTACACCTGAGGTATCAAGCGCACCACGAACGATGTGGTATCTAACTCCTGGTAAATCTTTTACTCTTCCGCCTCTCACTAATACTATCGAGTGCTCTTGTAAATTGTGTCCTTCTCCTGGGATGTAAGCATTCACTTCATTTCCATTAGTCAAACGTACACGCGCAACTTTACGCATTGCAGAGTTTGGTTTTTTTGGAGTAGTAGTGTAAACACGCGTACAAACACCTCTTCTTTGAGGACAAGAATCTAAAGCAACCGATTTACTCTTCTTAGTGATTTGAGTTCTTCCTGTTCTTACTAATTGTTGAATTGTTGGCATAATTAAATACTAATTTTTCTTTTATTTATTAATTCCCCACTTTTTAGGGGTTGCAAATGTAGTAATTATTTTTAATAAAAAAAATCATAATTCATTAATTTTCAACAACATTTCTTAAGGACTGAAAAAATATATTAAACTCACAATTTTTACGTTATTTTTACAACGGCAACAAATATTAGAATAGCTGGCTTTATAGCCCTGATGCAAGGGAAAATCCTTTTTTGCAAAAAAAGATTTGGAAAGGCAGCAGGAATAAGGATTACAAATAAAACCCAAGCCATTCGCTCCTAGAAACTGAACTAAATTCAGCTTTAATGAAACAACTAATTTTAATTTTCATATTTCTATTTTCCCTAAATAGCGTTGGGCAAAATATGCATTTGAAAATTATTGGTAAAAATGATAAGCAAACTAAAGTTATCGATTCTGTAGGTTATTCTAAATCCTTTAGTAATGCAAAAGGTGTTGTTGATGAAACTAAATTATTTTCTGAAAAGTTGTTGAAGGTTGGTTTTTTAGAGCATGAAATGATTGAAAGTAAAAAGGAAAATGACAGCACTTTTTTATACCTATATAATATAGGTGAAAAAACTAATTTTATACATATATATATAGGTAAAGATTATACAGTTAAAAATTGGGGCATTTATGAAGTTGAAAATGACACTTTGAAATTGCCTTTTGTTGAAAGTGAAGCCTTTTTGAATTCGACTTTGAAACAATTAGAAACAAAAGGTTTTTCGATGGCTAAAGTGAAATTACTGAATATTAAAAATAAAAACGGTCTTGTTACGGCTGACTTGAATGTAAAAACGGAACAAAAGCGTCAATTGAATGATATTGTTATTAATGGTTATGACAAATTTCCGGAAGGTCACAAGAAAAATTTGAAACGACTTTATAGAAAAAGAGTTTTCAATCAGCAGAATTTGGAAAAACTTTACAAAGACATTGAGCAATATCGATTTGTAAAGCAAACTAAATATCCTGAGATTTTGTTTACCAAAGATTCCACAAAAGTTTATGTTTATTTGGAAAAAGCAAAAGCGAATAACTTTGATGGTTTTATTGGTTTTTCTAACGATGAAAATTCTAAAGTTATTTTTAATGGTTATTTGGATTTGACTTTGAATAACATTTTAAATTCAGGTGAAAAAATAGCTTTGTATTGGAAAAGCAATGGCGAAGATCAAAAAACGTTTAACCTTGGTTTAGAACTTCCTTATATTTTCAAAAGCCCGATTGGATTGAAAGCACAACTGAATATTTTCAAGCAAGACAGTACCTTTCAAAATACACAGACATCCATCGATTTAGGTTATTATTTTAATTATAATACTAGATTGTATTTAGGTTATCAATCGGCTGAATCAAGTGATATTAATAATGTAAACACTTCTACTATAAGTGACTTTGAAAACCAATTTATTACGTCTACTTTTGAGTTTGTAGATTTTAAACAAGATGATTTTCTGTTTCCTGAAAAAAGTAATTATAGTTTAAAAATTGGAACAGGAAAACGCGAGTCCAAATTTCAAAGTAATTCACAGTTTTTTGGAAGTTTGAATTTGAAACATAATTTGTATCTCAACAATAAAAATGTGGTCAATTTAAAAACTCAAAATTTCTATCTGCAAAGTGATGACTATATTATTAATGAATTGCATCGTTTTGGCGGTATCAATTCGATTCGAGGCTTTAATGAGAATAGTTTACAAGGTAACATCTTCTCCTCTATTTTGACTGAGTATCGCTATATACTTTCGCCAAATATTTATGTGCATTCTATAATTGATTATGGTTATTTTCAAGATAAAACAACTGATTCAACAGGCAATCTTCTTGGACTCGGTTTCGGATTTGGATTATTGACAAAAAACGGACTTTTCAATTTGATTTACGCCAACGGAAGCACCAACGAACAAGCCATAAAACTTTCTAATTCTATTGTTCATATTAGTTTGAAAGCTACCTTTTAAACTCTTACTCATTTAAACTTTTAAACCTTCTTAAAAAAGTTTACCTTTGCGCCATGGAAAAAGAAAACCAAATCTTCGGAATTAGAGCAATTATAGAAGCTATAAATGCAGGAAAAGAAATCGATAAAGTATTCGTTCAAAGCGATGCCCAAAGCGAATTGATGCAGGAATTGATGAAAGCTATGAAAAAAAATAGCATTAATTTCTCTTATGTTCCTGTAGAAAAATTAAACCGATTAACTCCAAATAATCACCAAGGTGCTGTGGCAACCATTGCTCCTATTTCGTTTGTAAAGCTAGAAACTCTTGTTGACAGCGTTGTAGAAAGCGGAAAAATGCCTTTGTTTTTAATCCTTGACCAATTGAGCGATGCTAGAAATTTTGGTGCCATAATTAGAACTGCAGAATGTACTGGAGTTGACGGAATTATTGTTCAAAAAACAGGCTCAGCACCAGTGAATGGAGATACTGTAAAAACTTCAGCTGGAGCAGTTTTTAATGTGCCAATTTGTAAAGTAGATCACATTAAAGACGCTATTTTCTACCTTCAAGGAAGCGGAATCAAAACAGTTGCCGCAACCGAAAAAACCGAAGATAGTATTTACGATATTTCATTAAACGAACCAGTTGCTATCATCATGGGAAGCGAAGATAGAGGAATCAATCCATCGGTTTTGAAAATTGTAGATGCCAAAGGAAAACTACCTATGTTCGGAACTATTGGTTCACTAAATGTTTCTGTGGCTTGTGGAGCATTTTTGTATGAGACAGTTCGCCAACGACAATAACAATTTTATTAGAAGCGAATGGCTTGGGCTTTATTTGCAAACCATTTTCCCGCTATACATTACAATCTCGTCCCAAAAGACGAGATTTTCATTGCTATCGGGGCTAAAAAGCAAACTATTCGTCTACTTGATCTTCATCCTTACTCTCCTTAAAAACATAAACATATTTCACAGGTTCAGCTAAAATTTCTTCATACTCAACCATTAGTTCTTCAGGTTTTGGTGGATTTACAAAGTTGCCATTTTCATCAAAGCGTTTCATGAAGGCATCTTCTTGCGGATTGAAATCAGGTTTTTCCCATTCGTATTGTATGTCTTTTACATAATCGGGTGTTTTGAATCTTACAGCAAAAACAAATCCTGTTAGTAACCCTGCTAAATGTCCTTCCCAAGAAATTTTGTGGTCTACGTCGGGAAAAACATACCAAATCATTCCACCATATAAAACAACAACGGCAAGTGATAACGCCATCAATCGATAATATTTAGTCATCATTCCTTTAAAGAAAATGAAGGAAACCAAAACATAAATTAATCCGCTGGCGCCAATGTGATAGGATTCGCGACCAATAATCCAAGTGATTATTCCTGAAAATAGTATTCCGTATACCAAAACTTTTAGTGAAACTTCTCTGTAAAAATAAATTAACGCGGTTGTCAAAATAAAAAGTGGCAACGAATTATTAGCAATATGACTCAAATCGCCGTGCAAAAACGGACTGAAAATTACACCTTGCAATCCTGAGAACGTTCTTGGAAGAATTCCGTGATTACCTAAATCAATATTAAAAGAATTTTCTACATAAAACACAAACCAAATCACAACCAACAAAAAAGTTGGAACAATCCAAGTTGATGGTGAAAATTTAAAATGGTTTATTTCGTTATTGTGTCTCATAGTGACAATTGATTTATCAAAAATACAACCAATAATTATTTAATGCTATTTTGTCATAGTTTAATGTAAAAATGAATCGATGTGAAAGTGAAACAATTTATTATGAAAATTAGAAAATGTTTGAATATCAAATAACTCAAATTAATACTTAAATTTGTGCTATTATCAATCTTTCTGAAAATTGATACATTGAAAAATTATCAAATTGCCACATTAGAAATGGAAGCACCTTTAGCCGAACGCATTCGTCCGCAGAAATTAGAAGATTACATTAGTCAGTTGCACTTGGTTGGACCGAATGGTTCGCTGACGCAACAGATTGCTCGTGGCGTTATTCCGTCAATGATTTTTTGGGGTTCGCCTGGAACTGGAAAAACGACTTTGGCTCAGATTATTGCTAAGCAAAGTAATCGTCCGTTTTATGAATTGAGTGCGATAAATAGTGGTGTGAAAGACATTCGCGATGTGATTGAAAAAGCAAAACAAAGTGGCGGATTGTTCACGGCAAAAAATCCAATTTTGTTTATTGATGAGATTCATCGTTTTAGTAAATCGCAGCAAGATTCACTTTTGGCAGCTGTAGAAAAAGGTTGGGTAACGTTGATTGGAGCGACGACTGAAAATCCAAGTTTTGAAGTGATTCCTGCGTTATTGTCACGTTGTCAGGTTTATGTTTTAAATCCGTTTTCTAAGGAAGATTTATTAGCGCTTTTGGAACGAGCAATGAAATTAGACACTATAATTTCGTCTAAAAAAATAAAAATAAAGGAATCAGAGGCGTTGTTGCGACTTTCTGGAGGTGATGGACGCAAACTATTAAATATTTTTGAATTGGTTGTAAACGCAAGCCCTGAAGGTCAAATTACAATTACCAATGAAAAAGTTTTGGAATTAGTACAACAAAACACAGTTCTTTATGACAAAACTGGCGAACAACATTATGATATTGTTTCGGCTTTTATAAAATCTATTCGTGGAAGCGACCCAAATGGAGCAGTTTATTGGTTAGCTCGAATGATTGAAGGCGGAGAAGATGTGAAATTTATAGCTAGAAGAATGCTAATTTTATCAAGTGAAGATATTGGAAATGCTAATCCGACTGCTTTTATTATGGCGAATAATACGTTTCAAGCCGTTTCCACAATTGGTTATCCTGAAAGCAGAATTATCTTGAGTCAATGTGCAGTTTATTTAGCAACTTCTCCAAAAAGTAATGCAAGTTATATGGCAATTGGTGAGGCGCAAGCTATTGTAAAACAAACCGGTGATTTACCTGTTCCAATTCATTTACGAAATGCTCCAACCAAATTAATGAAGGAATTGGGCTATGGTGATGAATACCAATATTCGCATAATTATACCAACAATTTTAGCGAACAAGAATATTTACCTGATGCCATTAAAGAAACAAAATTCTACGATCCTGGAAATAATTCTAGGGAAAATGGAACTAGAGAATTTTTAAAAAATCGTTGGAAAGATAAATACAATTATTAGTGACAGTAAATAGTGATTAGTAAATAGTTTAGAATTTTACTTTTTTTAATTAGAAGTAATTTTTTAATTCTAATAAGTGATTCACTTGTCTGATATGAGAAGGAGTTTCAATTTTACTTTCGTTAAAAAATATGGCATCAATTCCAAAATCTAATGCTCCTCTTACATCAGCATCTATACAATCGCCAATCATAATACTATTTTGTTTATTAGCATTTGCCTTTGATAAAGCATACTCAAATATCTTAGGATTTGGCTTTTTTACACCAGCCATTTCCGAATTGGTTACAGAAATAAAATAATCTGAAATTCCTGAATTATTTAGTTTTTTATATTGAACCTCAGCAAATCCATTAGTTATAATATGCAACTTATATTTAAGATTAAGATAATCTAAAACTTCTTTTGCGCCATCAAATAACATGTTGTTTTCTGGTAAATAAGTTATATAATCAACTGATATTTGATTAATATCCTCATCAGAAATTGAATAGTTTAGCGCATCAAATGAATCTTTCAATCTCTTGTAACGTAGTTCCTCGTGAGAAATTTTATCAAATTGATATAGTTTCCAACATGCTTGATTGATTGGTGCGTAGATTTCTACAAATGATTTGGTATCTATTGAAGGGTGTTTTTCTTTAAAAATTTTATCAAATGCCAATTCAGAATTTTTGTCAAAATCCCAAAGTGTATGATCTAAATCAAAGAAAATATCGGTAATTTTATTTTGAAACATCTAATTTCCTTTGACAATTACAGCGTTATCTAAATTATAAATCCAATCGTCTGCATCGTCTTCATTGTATCTAAAAGTTCCTTCAATGGTTACATATTGGTCCGTTTTTAGCTTTGGTGTTGCACCTTTAAAATTTAAACCAACAATAGATTCTGGTCCTGATTTACCACAAAAAAAACAGGCAGCAAAAACATTTTTACTCAAAGCATAGCTTTTATTATCAATGGGTACAATAAATCCTGAAATAAAAATTTTCTTTTTACCTCTTAATTTCACTTTATCATTTACAACTGGAAATTGAACCTCGCCATACTTAGGATGATTTTTCTTTACATATTTAATTTCTCCCAAAACTTTCCAAGTTAAGGTATCACCTTTAATTAAAAAATTGGTTTTCTCGATTTGAATTTTATCTGAAGTTGTAAAACTCAAACAAAAAACTGCTACTACTAAACCTAAAGCTATTTTTAATGAATTACGCATTTGCTAATGTTTTTGAAATATTTAATTGATATGCTTTTATTGCGGGAATTAACGCTGCAATTATTCCTACTACTAATGTTGCAACCAACAACATTGTTTCCTTTTCCCAAACAATCTCTAATGGATTAAAAGCCATTTTGAAATCATCCTCTGCAGAATTAGAGATAAATCCTAATGCAAACCTACCAAAAATTGTTCCAAATAAAAATCCAACGAAGCATAAAATAAGACTTTCTATCAGAATTAAAGATAAAAGTTGCACTCTGCTTGCGCCGTTGATTCGCATTAAGGCAAATTCATATTTTCGTTCTTTCAATCGATTGTAAAGCGCAATAAAAATAGATATTCCAGAAATCAACATAATTGCATAAGCCAAATATTCTAAAGCTTTTAATCCAATTCCGAACAAACTAAAAATTCTATTTACTTCAATTGCTGGCGATGCTGCTTGCATTTTAGTATTTTGGGCAATAATTCTTGGCCACATTACAATTCCCATTTTATTTCTGAATTTTAATAAAACGGCTGTGATTTCCATGTTGGGTTCGTTCAAAGTCATGTCAGTTTCATGATGCTCGTGGTCGTGATTACATGCTTTTGTATGAACGTGTTCATCTTCTTCATGAACGTGACCTTCTTCACCGTGAGCTGGATTTTCATCTTCATGATTTCCATGCATTTGCCAAACACTTGGTATATTGCACAAAATCAAATTATCGATTACACTTCCGGTTGGAGAGGCAATACCTGAAATTTTATAAGCATAATGGTCGTGAACTTCTCCTTCTGCAGCATCTCCATGGGAACCGAAAAAAGTATCTCCTACTTTTAAATTCAATTTTTGAGCGACTTCACTTCCTACAACAACTTCAAAATTTTTATCAAATAATTTACCTTTTACAATTTTGGCTTTATACTTATCTAGGTAATCTGAATTAGTTCCAACGATTTTAAATCCGCGGTAATTATCACCAAATGCCAACGGAATTGCTTTCTCAATAAACGGATGATTCATCCAAACTTTAGCAGAATCATTACTAATATTTCCTGTTGGATTATCTATATGATACACTGATGAAAGTATCAATTGCATCGGACTTCCTTGTGCACCAAGCACTAAATCTACTCCGTCAATATTACTTGAGAATTTTTCTTCAAATTGTTTTTGCAATAAAATCAAAACCGTAATTATTGCTACACTTGAAGCTAATAATATGATACTTAAAAGTGTGTTTAATGGTTTGAACCAAATGTTTCTCCAAGCTAATTTTGCTATCATATTAATTGAGATTTATTTGGTTAGAAAATTTATTTTTTAATCGAGAATCATGTGTAACAATTACCAAAGCTGCTTTATATTCTTTAGATAATTTTTCAAGTAAATCAGCGACTTTAAAAGCATTTTCATCATCTAAACTAGATGTTGGTTCGTCTGCTAAAAGTAATTTTGGTTCGTTTATTAAAGCTCTTGCTATAGAAACTCTTTGTTGTTGACCAATACTTAATTGCGACGGTAATTTTTGCTTTTGATTATCTAAATCCAATTCAGATAACAACTTTTCAGCTTTTTGGAATGCTTTTTTACCTGTTGCAAGCCAAGAAGCTAAAACAACATTTTCTAAAACGGTCATCGATGCAATAAAATGTGATTGTTGCAAAATCAACCCAATGTTTTTTCCTCTAAATTGATCTAATTGTTTTTCAGAAAGCGAACTAATGTCAGTATTTTCTATTACAATTTCTCCTTTTTTTGGACGAAGTAAACCTGCCAAAAGGTGTAATAACGTTGTCTTTCCTTTGCCTGAATTTCCTGTGATTAGAAGAGTATTTGAAGCATCACAACGTAATTCTGGAAAGTCAAATTGCGTATCTTTATTATAAAAAAAAGTTAGGTTTTTTGTTTGTAGCATTATCAAAAAAATATGTTGCAAGTTAATAAAATGCTATTCAAATATTTTGTTAAATTTTTTCATGCTTTTGTAGGGATTACTATCTATTTTAACCAAAAAACATCTCCCTACAAAAGACTTGAAAAAACTCAAATATTAATTATTAAAATATTGTCTTGGCACTGGAAAAGGATCTGCTTTAGAAAATGTGCCATTTTTAAAATCTTCACATTCACTTTCATTACAAATACAATTATCGAGTTGCTCTTTAATTATTTTTTCATCCATTTGGATACCAATAAAAACAATTTCATTTAGACGATCACCAAAATTAAGCGACCATCTTTCTTCAATAATAGATTGATTTTCGGCAAAATTACTATGTTTCATCCTTTCAGAAAACGGCATACTAGCCCACCAAATTCCGGCACCATCAGCTTTTAAAGAACCACCTGCTTGACTCCAATTGAATGCTTGATCTGGTCTTGAAGCAATCCAAAACAAACCTTTACTTCTTATAACTGTAGCTGGAAAATTAGCATTTAAAAAATCCCAAAATCTGTAGGGATGAAAAGGTTTGGCATTTCTATATACAAAAGAATTGATCCCATACTCTTCGGTTTCTGGTGTATGAATTCCTTCTAATTCTTGAATCCATCCTGCCGAAGCTTCGGCTTCTTCATAATTGAATAATCCGGTATTGATAATTTCTTTTAAAGCAACTTTACTATGTTCCGCATGAATTAAACGAGCAATTGGATTAAGTTTCTTTATGGATGCTTCTAATAAATCTAATTGATTTTTGGTAACCAAATCAGTTTTATTTAACAATATAACATTGGCAAACTCTATTTGATCTACTAATAAATTTACAATAGTTCTGTCATCGTTTTCAATATCAGATGCCTTTCTGTCTTTTAGCGTTTCTGCACTTCCAAAATCTTTAAAAAAATTGAAAGCATCTACAACAGTAACCATTGTATCAATATAACTAAATCGAGATAAATCTATATTTTCTTCTTCATTTACAAATGTAAAAGTTTGTGCTACAGGTATTGGTTCTGAAATTCCAGTACTTTCAATCAATAAATAGTCAAAACGATTTTCTTTTGCTAATTTTTCTACTTCTAGCATTAAGTCTTCACGCAATGTGCAACAAATACAACCATTACTCATTTCAACAAGCTTCTCTTCTGTACGAGACAAAGTCATTTCCTCTTTTACTAATCGAGCATCTACATTTACTTCACTCATATCATTAACAATAACAGCTACTTTTAAGCCTTCTTTGTTGTGCAAAATATGATTTAGCAATGTAGTTTTTCCAGCACCAAGAAATCCTGATAAAACTGTTACAGGTAATTTTTTCATTTTAATGTTTGTGATATTTGAAGTTTAATAAATGCCCAATAATCATTCCTATTCCACCAAAATATAACAAAGAAGAGTGATGGTGAAAAAATAGCGTTATCAAAATTGACCCTATAATTATTGAAATTGAGATTAATAAAATAGACTTTATATAAAAAGGAGTACATGTTTTTAGTATTTTTACAACAGCAAACAAGCCGAATAAAGCAAATGCTAAATCTACCCAATGGTTATGAGAAATACCAATAGGAATTATGCTTATCAAAGGAAAAACTAAACAATGAATTAGGCATAATGTAGCACTAGAAATTCCTATAATATCTAGTGAATTTGTGATTTGTTTTTTCATTATAAATATTTATTAAACGCAACAATGTTGCAAATATATAAAAAATCTTAATTGCAATGGAGAAAAAAATAAAAAGAGAACGCAATTCAACAACTAAAGATGAAATAGTATCACTTTTAAAAACAAAGAAAGTTGCATTAACTCACAAAGACTTTCAAGATTATTTTGAAAAAAGTATAGATAGAGTGACAATCTACAGAGCTTTAGATAGATTAGTTGAAGAGGGGAAATTGCACAAAATAGCAAATCTTGATGGCGGAATTCAATATGCTCTTTGCAACACATGTGAACATAAAAATCAAGAACATAATCATGATCATGTTCATTTTAATTGTGTGAAGTGTCATGAAACTACTTGTATTGAAAATACATCTCCAAAAATTATTTTACCAAAAGACTATATAATTCAAGAAAAGCAATTGCTTCTTATTGGTATTTGTCCAAATTGTAATTAGAATATGCCTTCGTCTTGAAAACTATAATAACCGTTTTCTGTAATTATAATGTGGTCAATAACTATAATATCAAGTTGCTTACCTGCCATTTTTAACTTTTGAGTAATTTCTTTGTCGGCATCACTTGCTACTAATTTTCCTGATGGATGATTATGAGTTAAAATAATGGATGTTGCATTTTGTTCAAAAGCCGTTTTAAAAACAATTCTACTATCGACTACCGTTCCTGTAATTCCACCTTTTGAAAGTTGCGCTTTGTGAATGACTTTGTTAGAATTATTCAAATATAAGATCCAAAACTCTTCATGAGGTAATTCGCCAATTATGGGTTGCATAATTTCGAAAACGGCTTTGCTCGAAGTTATTTTTTTAAGTTCTTCTGCGTCTTCGGTTCGTCTTCTTCTTCCTAATTCTAAAGCAGCAGCAATAGTAATGGCTTTAGCTTCGCCAATTCCTTTAAATTCGGTAAGTTTTTGGATTGATAATTTTCCGAGTTGATTTAAATTGTTATCGACAGAAAATAAAATGCGTTGACAAAGTTGCACTGCGCTTTCATTTCTTGAGCCGGAACCAATTAAAATAGCAAGTAATTCGGAATCTGATAAGGAAGATTTTCCTTTAAGTAGAAATTTTTCTCTTGGGCGATCGTCTTCAGCCCATTGATTGATAGGTGTGTACATGATTATTTTGGCGTTTATTAAAGTACAAATAACTATATTTTTTTAAAGAGTTCAAAATAAAATGATTAGAAATTTCGTTTGAATAAAAAACAATTCATGAAACTACTATTAATTCTTCTTGTAATTTTCTTTTCATTAGGATGCAAAAAAGCTGAAAACATTAATTTAAAAGCTGAAAATATTTCAGTTGCTGTGATTGAAAATCCTTCTACTTTTGAAGAGAAACTGTCGAATGCTGCCATTTCAATTGTTGATGAAAATGTAGTTTATACTCCAGATTATGTTTCTTTAAAATATCCGAATGGTGATGTTCCTGCCAAAACTGGAGTTTGTAGTGATGTTGTAATTCGTGCTTACCGAAAACTTGGAATTGATTTGCAAAAAGAAGTTCACGAAGACATGAAAGCTAACTTTTCGAAATATCCAACCAAATGGGGTTTGAAAAAAACAGATACTAATATTGATCACAGAAGAGTTCCAAATCTTGAAGTTTTTTTTGAACGAAAAGGCAAAAAACTGGAAGTTTCAAATAATCCAATTGATTATAAAACTGGCGAAATTGTAACTTGGATGATTAATGGAAAATTACCTCACATTGGAATTATAACTCACAAAAAATCATCTGACGGAAAACGACCTTTATTGGTTCACAATGTTGGAGGCGGACAGGTTTTGGAAGATTGTTTGTTTAGTTATGATATTGTTGGACATTATAAATATATCAATGTGAAAATATAATACTATTTCAATTACTCCATTTTCACATTGATATATTAATTCATTTCTACATTATTTTACTTCATCAACTCTTTTACTTCATCAAAATTTAATCCACCATAATTTCCTGAACTCATTAATAATAATGCCGAATTATCAAAGTTTTGACTGAATAAGAAATTCTTAAAATCGGCTGGATTAGTATAGATAATTAAATCTTCTCTTTGGAATGATTGTGCAATTTGCTCGTAAGTCACTTCTTCTAGTTGCTTGATTTTTACAGCATCAGGCGAATAGAAAACTACCGCAACATCAGCTGCGTCTAGAGCGCCTTGATATTCTTTTAGAAATTCAGCGTTTAAACTACTATAAGTGTGTAATTCTAAACAAGCAATCAAAGTTCTATCTGGATATTGATTCTTAACTGCTTTTGTCGTTGCTGAAACTTTACTTGGTGAATGGGCAAAATCTTTATAAGCTACTTTTCCTTTTCCTTCAGCAATTTTTTCTAAACGTTTGCTTGCTCCTTTAAAACTGGCTATTGCTTCGAAGAAATCAGCTTCATCAACGCCCATATTTTGGCAAATCCATTTGGCTCCTGCGAGATTATTTAAATTGTGAGCACCAAAAACTTCTATTGGCATTGGGCCTTCTGGAGTATCAAGCAAGGTAGTTCCGTCTTCAACAGTGTAGCTTGGCGTTTGATAAGCAATTTTTCTGATTGGATTTTCAGAATTTTCGGCTACTTTCTTTACGGTTTCATCTTCTTCATTGTAAACAAGAATTCCACCTTTTGTAATTTGATTTACAAAAATTTCAAATTGCTCTACATAATTTTCAAAGGTTGGAAAAACATTAATATGATCCCAAGCAATTCCAGAAAGTAGCGCGATGTTAGGTTGATATAAGTGAAATTTAGGTCTTCTGTCTATTGGTGATGACAAATATTCATCGCCTTCAAGTACAATAAAATCGTTGTTTTCTGTTAGGTGAACCATAGTATCAAATCCTTCTAACTGTGCTCCAACCATATAATCAACTTCGATATTATGATAATGCATTACGTGCAAAATCATTGAAGTAATGGTAGTTTTTCCATGTGAACCACCAATTACAACTCTTGTCTTATTTTTAGATTGCTCGTATAAAAATTCAGGATAAGAATAGATTTTCAATCCTAATTCTTTAGCTTTTAGCAACTCTGGATTGTCTGCTTTTGCGTGCATTCCTAAAATGATAGCTTCAATATCTTGAGTGATTTTTTCTGGAAACCAACCCATTTCTAGAGGCAATAATCCTTTTTTTTCCAAACGTGATTTTGATGGCTCAAAAATCGCGTCGTCGCTTCCTGTAACTTGATATCCTTTATTGTGTAATGCTAGTGCTAAATTGTGCATAGCTGCACCGCCAATGGCTATGAAATGTGTACGCATTTGAAATTCCAATTATTAAAATTCCAAATCCCAAACCTATAATTATTGGAATTTGGAATTTGAGTTTTGTTATTTTTTTTCGAATTGTTCTTTTAACTTCGTTGCTTTCGCTTTGTCTTTAATTTTATTCAAATATAAATTATATAATTTTTGAAAAGTGGTTTTTGAATTGCCAATTTCGTGTGCTTTTATATAATTTGTTTCTGCTTTTTTATAACGATTGAAATATTCGTCGATGTAACCTTTGGAAAGGTAGCCATCTACTTTAGAAAGTTCCATTAATTCGTTAGAATATTTTACAGCTTTAGTCTCACTTCCACCAACAATTCCTGGTAATTCTATGTAAAGCATTACTAATGCCCAACGTGAATCAATATGTTTTACATCTAATTTTGCAGCTGTAAGAAATGCATTTTCTACATCATCAATCATTCCTAATGCTTTGAATTTATTGACTGATTTGGCTTTCATTCCTAAAGCTCCACCATATTTATACCAATAATTGGCTGTTTTAGGAAACTGAGTTTTTAAAACTTTATATTGTTTGATAGCTTCATCCCATTTTTTTTGATGTCCTGCGATGTCACCAAGATATTCAACAGTTTTGTAATGATTGGGATTGGATTTTAAATAGTTTTCAAAAAGAGTTTTGGCTTGGTCGTACTTTTCTTGTTTGTAGAGTTTCTCTGCTTTTTCAAAATCAGTTTCTGCCATCATATTGAAGGAAATTAGAAGAAATAAAAAAGGTAGAAATTTCATGGGTCGTTATTATTTTTCAAAAATAAGAAATTGGTTTGAGTATGTTATTTTTTTAAACTAATTTTAATAAAATAAAACCAATTCCAACCTTTTTAAAAAAATCATACTCTATATATAGAAACTCACATTTATGAAAAAAATTACAATCTTACTTATTTATATATTTTCTATGTCATCATTTGCACAGAAGTATGAAAAATCTTGGGAAAAAGTTATTAAGCTTGAAATTGATAATAAAACAAAATCGGCATTTCGCGAAGTAACAACAATTTACAATAAAGCAGTTACTGACAAAAATGAGGTTCAGATTATAAAGTGTTTTTTTTATAAATCCAAGTATATTATGTCTTTAGAAGAAGAGGCTCAATATAAAATTATTTCTAATTTAGAATATGAAATTAACAAGGCCTCAATTCCTTCAAAAGCATTATTGAATTTGGTTTATGCAAAATGTCTAAATTCTTATTTGTTAGTTAATAGATATAAACTTCAGAAAAGAACAAAACTTGATTCAATAAAAGCTGATGATTTTCTAACTTGGACACATAAAGATTTTGAAGATAAAATTGAAATTACATATGAAGAAACGCTTGAAAATGAAGAAATTTTAAAAAATACTAATCTCAAAAATTATTCGGAAATTTTTGTTTTCTTTAATGAAGAATACTTTAATAAATCATCATTATACAACTATTTAATCCAATCAAATATAGATTATTATAGTACTAAAATTAGAGAATGGCATTACTACAACCCTAATAATAATCAACAATCTAGAAGCTTATTTTCTGTATCAAATGAAGAATTCAAAAAAATAAAATTTGATTCATTAAAAGATAAAAATATAAAAAAGATCTTACTTCTATATCAACAATTTGATTATCCTGCCGGATTATCTGAAATGGAATTAGAAAGGTTACTATTTTGCAATAATTACATTTTAAAATCTGATTTTAATTTTTTAAAGAAATTAGACCTTTTGAAAAAAGAGACTTCTAATGAAATTTTAATGCAAAGAATTTTATTTGAAAAAGCTAGTATCTACAATAAATATGCATCAAAGGATAAATATCCTGATTTTAATATTAAAGCTGTTGCATGTTTAGACAGCGTTCTTACTTTAAAGAACAGATCAAATACATTTAAAAAAGCAACTTTAAAACAACATGAAATTACATTAAAAGAGTTAAGCATAAAAATTCAAAAACAATCTTATGAAAATGAAAATACGCGTGCCTTTGTTAGCTATAAAAACATAGACAAATTTGATATTAATTTCTATAAGATAACTTCTAAATTCGACAGTAAAGATCTTTTAAATGATAGCATCGTCAATAATTTTATTTCAAAAAATAAAATCTATAAATCACACGAATTCTCTTTAAAAAGCAATAATGATTATTTTAATTATACAACAGAAGTACTGTTACCAAAACTAGAACTTGGAAGTTACTTACTTAAAATTGAAAATTTTGATAATAAAAAAGCTATTTATAGAATAATCACTATTTCAAATAGCTGTGTCTTAGGATATGAAAACAAATCAAATTCAGTTTACCAAGTATTAGACAGGAAAACAGGTAAACCAATTGAAAATTGTCTAGTAAAAAGCAATGATTTTAATTTAATCACAGACAAAGAAGGAATAATTCAATTTGATGAAAGCAAAATCAAAAACTCAAACTATAATTATCGTAAGATAACTATTATAAATAAAAGTGATACATTAAATTTAGATGGTAATTATTTACATACTTTAAACAAATATGAGAACGAAGAAAATGAAGAAATACGAGCAAAAGTATGTATTTACCTAGACAGAGGTATTTATAGACCTGGCCAAACTGTTTACTATAAAGGAATAGCTATACAAAACCAAAATGGAGTTCATAAAGTGATTCCTAACTTTCTTGTTCACATTATAATTGAAGACGCAAATTATTCAGAAATAAAATCATTTGATGTTACAACTAATGACTTTGGCTCATTCAATGGAGAATTTATTTTGCCAAAAAATGGTTTAACAGGTGAATTCACAATAAGTGCCGAAGAACCTGAAAACTATGAAAACGATGCATTATTCAATAAAAACGAAGAGGAACACCCTATTTGGGATAATGGCAAATTTGAATATTCTGAAATTAGATTTAGCGTAGAAGAATATAAACGACCTAAATTTGAAATTAATTTTGAACCAATCAAAGAGAGTTATACTTTAAATGATAAAATAACAATTACTGGTAAAGCAAAATCATTTGCAGGAAGTTCAATATCTAACGCAAAAGTTTCCTATAGTATTAATAAGAGAAACTACACTAATAATGATAAATCTTTTATTTCTTCTAACACAACAACTGATAATCTTGGGAATTTTAAAATTGAATTTGTGGCAAAAGCTGACGAAGATTTTGAATTTGATAAAAATCCAACTTATTACTACACCATAAAAGCTGACATAACCGATAATAATGGTGAAACCCATTCTGCAGAAACTAATATTACTATTGGAAAACAATCATTAAAACTCGACATTAAAATTCCAAGCAAAGTTATCTCAAATGAAAAAAACAATATTTTATTAAATAGTACTAATCTAAACAATCAATTTGTTACTACAAATGGAGAACTAAAGCTTTATTTTATTGATGGATTTAAAAGAAAGTTTAAAAAACGTGTTTTTGAAAAACCAGAAATAAATCTAATTACTAATGAAGATTTTGAAAAATTATTTCCTAATGAAAATAATCAAAAAATTAATGAAGAAAATACCATTGGAACCTTAGTGTTTTCAAAAAAAGTAAACACTAGTGTAGATAAATCTATTGCATTAGATTTCATTTCTAATTACAAATCAGGCTATTATAAATTAGTTTTTACAGCTAATGATAAATCAAATAATAACATAGAAACTAAAGCTTCGTTTGAATTGTATCAAATTAATGACAAACAATCTTTTGCTGATGAATTAATCACCATACAACAACTTAACAAAGACCCAAAAAAAGATGGGTATGTTTTAGTTCAAATAAATAGTGCATTACCAGAACTTTATTTATCTAGTTATGGCGTTTTTGATAGTAAAGTTTTTTTTGAAAAAAGCCTTTCAACTGATAACTATAAGACTGAATTAAAAATACCCATCCAAAAAGAAATTAAAAATGTTTTTAAAATTGGATTGGAAACTGTTTATGACAATCAACGCTTCGTATTTACTAAAGACGTTTTAATAATTGAAGATACTCCGAAAATAACTATAGAAACAGAAACATTTAGAAACAAATTAGAACCAGGAAAAAACGAAAATTGGTCGTTCAAAATAAATGAAGATGGTCAAAAATTCGAATTTGAAGCATTGGCTTCAATGTATGATAGCTCACTAGACCAATTTAAAAGTAGTTATTGGAATAACTTAATTTCACAACAATATTACAGAAATTATTTTTCTGGAAAAACTGCTTTTGGATTTGAGACAATAGAGTTTTTCTTAAATAATTTTAATCATAATTTATCTACTATTGAATTTCAAAATGAAAGCAATCAATTAATGTGGTTTGGATTTGATTTTAACAATAAGAACAACCAAATAGTAACTAAAGAATATAAAAAACAAATTTCTAAAAAAGCTAAAAAACCCTTAAACGCTACAACAGTTTATGGATTTATCACCGATGGCAAACTTCCTTTACCTGGTGCAAATATTGTTATTAAAGGAACAACCAGAGGAGTTTCCTCAGATATGGATGGTTATTTTGAAATTGAAGCCGCTCCTGGAGAGATACTAATATTTTCTTTTGTTGGCTATGACAACAAGACAATTACAGTTGGCGCTGCAAACAGCTACAAAGTGGCTTTAGCTGAATCGGCAACTAAATTAGATGAAGTTGTTATTCAGGGTTATTGTAAAACAGCAACCAAGCCAAAAGCTATTGGTTCGTCTAACACTATTTCTGCCAAGACAATTGAAAACAGACCAAACACAAACGTGTTGCAGTCTTTGCAAGGTCAGCTAGCTGGAGCAAATATTGCTTTATCTTCTGGGCAACCAGGTACAAACAAAATTGATGTTATTATTAGAGGTTTAAGTACACTTGGAGCTGATTCAGATCCTTTGTATGTGATTGATGGTAAAATTTCAGATGCAAATACACTAGCTCAAATGCCAGTTGATTCTATAATTGACCTGAACATAATTAAAGGTGCACAAGGAACTGCTCTTTATGGTTCACAAGGTGCAAATGGTGTAGTGATAGTTACTACAACATATGGAGCTCAAGAAATGTTAGCCACTGTAAAAACAAGAACAAACAGAAACGAAACAGCTTTTTTCTATCCAAATCTTAAAACGGATGCTAACGGAAAAATACATTTTAGCTTTAAAAGTCCAGAAGAATTAACACAGTGGAAATTTAGATTATTGGCTCATAAAAAAGATGCTACAATGGGCTATTTAGAAAAATCTGTAATTACCCAAAAAGAACTGATGATAGTTCCAAATATGCCAAGGTTTTTCAGAGAAAATGACACTATAGAAATTTCAGCTAAAGTGAGTAATCTAACATCAAGTTCTAAAATTGGAACAGCTATTTTACAACTATTTGATGCAACTACAATGGAAAATATTGACAGTAAAACACTAAATTCAAATAGTGCAAAAAACTTTACAATAACTCCAGCCGGAAATACCATAGTGAAATGGAAAATTTCTATTCCAAAAGGTCTACAAGGAATTCAATATAAACTAATTGCAAAAGCAGATAATTTTTCTGATGGTGAAGAAAGTGTCTTACCAGTTTTAACAAACAACATACTAGTTACTGAAAGCATTCCTATTTGGATTAGAGAAAACTCCAAAAAAGAATATTCATTTAATAATTTAAAAAACAACATTTCAAATACTTTAACAAATCACCAATTTGTTTTAGAATATACTTCTAATCCAACTTGGATTGCAATTCAATCACTACCCTATTTAATGGAATATGAACATGAATGTGCCGAGCAAACTTTCGCAAGGTATTATGCAAATGTATTGGCAACCAAAATAATAAATAGTAATCCAAAAATTGGAAAAGTATTTAAAGATTGGAAAAAATCAGGAAAGCCAGTGTCTAAATTAGACCTAAATGAAGAACTAAAATCATTAATTTTAGCAGAAACTCCTTGGATAAATGATATTGAAAACGAAGAAGAAAAAAAGAAAAAACTAGCGTTATTATTTGACTTAGAGAATATGAAGACCTCAACTAATAACATTTATAATAAGTTAAAAGAAAAACAAAGACCATCTGGAGGGTTTGCTTGGTTTGATGGAGGAACAGAAAACGAATACATTACAACTCATATTGTTGCAGGACTTGGTCATTTGCAAATACTTAAAACAAACAATGATAGCAATTTAAGTTTTAAAGAAATCAATAATAGTGCACTACCTTATTTAGATACTAAATATTTAGAGAGAAACATCAATATTGAAGTTAAAAACTATAAAAACAATCCTTATGAGGATTTACATTATTTATATGCTAGGAGTTTTTATTTAGATAGTTTTCCTATTTCGGAAAAAGTAAAAATTATTATTAACAAGCAACTAAAAATAATTAAATCGAGTTGGCACAATTACACTATTTATAATAAAGGTTTAGCATCGTTAGTCTTAAATAGATTTGATGAAAAATTAACTGCTAAAAAGATAATTGAAAGTCTAAAAGAAAATTCATCTAACAATGAGGATATAGGAATGTATTGGATTGAAAATACATCAGGTTGGAATTGGTATCAAGCACCAATTGAAACACAAGCATTACTTATTGAAGCTTTCTCTGAAATTACTAATGATTCAAAATCAGTTGATGAAATGAAAGTATGGTTATTAAAAACCAAACAAACTAAAAATTGGCCAACAACAAAATCAACAACTGAAGCTATTTATGCTTTATTACTTCAAGGAAAAGATTGGCTTAGTATCAAGGATAATACAATTTTTAACATTGATGATAAAAAAATAATGACCCAAAAACTTTCTGAAAACGAAAAAGAAGCTGAAACAGGTTATATTAAAATGGCATGGAAGTCTAATGAGATTACTAAAGAAATGGCTTCTATTTCTATTCAAAACAAGACTGATGTTCCGGGTTACGGTGGTGTATATTGGCAATATTTTGAAGATTTAGACAAAATAAAAACTAATATTGGAAGTTTATTGTCCACTACTAAAGAACTATTCATAAAGAAAAATACTTCTAAAGGTGAAGAATTACAAAGAATTACAGCCGAAAACTCATTAAAATTGGGAGATTTAGTTACTGTTCGATTAATAATCACAACAAAAGAAGATCTAGAATTTATTCATTTAAAAGATATGAGAGCATCTTGCTTTGAACCAGTAAATGTTTTATCAGAGTATAAATGGAATGACGGTTTAGGATATTATATGAATACAAAAGATGCTGCAACGCACTTCTTTTTTGATAAAATCAATAAAGGAACTTATGTTATAGAATATGATATTAGAGTAAATAATGTTGGTGATTTTTCAAATGGAATAACAACAATACAAAGTATGTATGCTCCAGAATATACTAGCCATACTAAAGGATTAAGGGTAATTGTAAATGAGTAACATTTATTCGACACAATGACTATATAGCCCTGATACTAGAATTGTTTGAGATCTTTTTATAGTGTTGATTAAGGTTCTCGAAATTAACGCTATAAAAAAGCGAGTTCTAGAAGCAGGAACATGGACATCAAAAATTCCCGAGCCATTCGCTCATAAAAAAACTCCGAACTAATTTCTTAATTCGGAGTTATTTTTTTACGATTATCTCGTAATTAGATTTATCTAACCAAAGTCATTTCGTCAACGATGTGTTTTGCACCTGAGAAATTCTCGATAACCCATAGAACATAACGAATATCTACATTGATTGTTCTTTGTAATTTGTTATCAAAGATTACGTCACCTGCCATAGCTTCGATGTTTCCGTCGAAAGCTAATCCGATTAATTCTCCTTTTCCGTTAAGAACTGGTGAACCTGAGTTTCCTCCTGTGATATCATTATCTGTTAAGAAATTCACGTGAAGTGAACCATCTTTATCTGCATAACGACCGAAATCTTTGTTTTTATTCATTTCTAAAATACGCGCTGGTAAATCAAATTCTTGATCTCCTTTTTTGTATTTTTTTACTTGACCAGCAAGTGTTGTATAATTATTTATTGTTGCGTCATTTCTTTTGTCAGCAGGAAGCGAACGAACTTTTCCGTAAGTTAAACGTAAAGTAGAGTTAGCATCTGGATATTTGATAGCACCAATTTTAGACTCTCTTAAACCTTCAACCAATAAACGGAAAGAAGCAGCATAATCATTTTGAGCTTTCGCTAATTCATCAGTTCTTTTTCCGAAATGTGCCACCATATCATTTGATAATGCATATAATGGATCGTTTGTTAGCATAGCTTCGCTTGGTAAATCTAAGAATGCTTTAATTCTATCAACTGAAGTAAAAATACTTAAATCGAAAGCCGCGTTTACATATTTTGTAAAATCATTATTGTTTGCATCACCTATTTGTTTTACCATTGGCGCAATATCATAACCTATTGATTTAGTTGCGTATGTTTTCAATTGAGCAGCAAGGATATCTTTTTCAGCAGGAATGTGTAATTCTTTAAACATTTCTGTTGCCATTTCAGTGATTTGAGGTGCCATTGTTGCACGTTTTACAGCATCTGCTTTTACATAACCGTCCAATTGTCTTCCTAAACTTCTTCCGATTGTTCCAAAAGATGATGTTCTGAATAATTGTTGTAAGTAGTTATCATGACGTGATTTTTCATTCGTCATTGCATAATACTTATTAATAGTTGAAACTACATTTCCGTATTTCGCTTTATTGGCAGGTTTGTTAGCCCATTTATCAAACTTAGCTTCTTGTGCTGCTTTAGATTTTGCTGTCCCAAATTTAGACAAAGCATCAATCATTCCCTGACGGTTTTTCCAGTAATTAGCTGTTGAAGCATATTTTGAAGCATATACAAGGTTCAAAGCATCACTTTGATTCATGTATTTTTTCATTCCATCCATTCCAGTTTTTGCTCCTTCAACCCATGCTGGATAAGCAAATTTTACATTTTGCTCAATTCCAGCTGCTGGCATCCAACGGTTGGTTCTTCCTGGATAACCAAGAATCATTGCAAAATCATTTTCTTTAACACCACCTAAATTAACTGGTAAGTAATGTTTTGGTTTTAATGGAACATTGTTTTCAGAATATTCTGCTGGAGAACCATCAGCATTAGCATAAACTCTAAACATTGAGAAATCTGCAGTGTGACGTGGCCATTCCCAGTTGTCTGTATCACCACCAAATTTTCCTAAACTTTCTGGAGGAGTTCCAACTAAACGAACGTCTTTATAATCTTGGTAAACAAAATAATAAAACTCATTCCCTTGAAAAAATGGACGAACAGAAACCGTATATTTTCCGCCTTCGTTATTTTCTTTTTCGATTTTAGCTATTTCTTGATTGATTGCTTTTTCTCTATCTGCTTCGCTCATTGAAGGATTTACAACTGCTAAAATTCTTTTTGTACAATCATCCATTCTAACAAAGAATCTAACGTACAAACTAGATGGTTTCATTTCTGCTTTTCTATTTGCAGCCCAAAATCCATCTTTTAAATAATTTTTTTCAGCTGATGATAATTCTGCAATAGCATCATAACCACAGTGGTGATTTGTTAAAACTAAACCATCTTTAGAGATGATTTCTGCAGTACAACCTCCATTAAATTGTACAATAGCATCTTTCAAACTATGATTGTTGATGCTGTAGATTTCTTCGGCTGTTAATTGCAAGCCCATTTTTTGCATATCGCGGTGATTTAAACGTTCGATGAACATTAAAAACCACATTCCTTCGTCTGCTTTAACACTTGTTGGAACAAGCATAATGGCAGCAATTAAGGATAATAAAATTTTCTTCATAATTGAAAATATAAAAGGTTAATTGTTTGTTAGCTAATAGTCTATTTAAAATGCAATTTGTTACACTTTGAATTGAATATTGCAAAATTTTAGTGTTGCGAAATTACGATTTTTTGAGGATTATTTAAATTTTATGGTCAAAAACCTGAATTAATAAGTTAATTTTAACTTTACTTTAGGAAATCAAAACACAAAAAAAAAGCCTCGAAAATTTCGAAGCTTTACTTTATTTAGAAATATCTTACAAACCGTGGCTGTTCTCAGGCTTTTCATCTTCTACATTTAGCATTTCCCAAAGTTTGTCTTTTAATTCAGTTAAACCTTGTTGCGCTACTGATGAGATGAACATATATGGAATTCCGAGTTTGGATTTATCTAGATGTTGTTTCATTTCTGCTTTTAATTCATCATCAAGCATATCGCATTTTGAGATTACTAAAAGTCTATCTTTATCCAACATTTCTGGATTGTAACGACGTAATTCGTCTAATAGAATTTCGTATTCTTTTTTGATATCATCAGCATCAGCTGGAACTAAAAACAATAAAGTTGAATTTCTTTCTATATGACGTAAGAAATAATGTCCTAAACCTTTTCCTTCGGCTGCACCTTCGATAATTCCTGGTATATCTGCAATTACAAACGATTGAAATTCTCTGTAAGCAACAATTCCTAAATTAGGTTTTAAAGTTGTAAAAGGATAATCAGCAATTTTTGGCTTAGCAGAAGTTAAAACTGAAAGTAAAGTCGATTTTCCTGCATTTGGAAAACCTACTAAACCAACATCTGCAAGAACTTTTAATTCCAGAATAACATCCAATTCAGTTGATGGCATTCCGGGTTGTGAATATCTTGGCGTTTGGTTTGTGGAACTTCTAAAATGCCAATTTCCTAAACCACCTTTTCCACCTTGAGCTAAAATTCTTTCTTCGCCGTGTTCTGTGATTTCAAAAAGAATTTCTCCTGTTTCGATATCTTTCACAACAGTTCCTAATGGCACTTCTACATATTTATCTTCTCCATCGTGACCAGTACTTCTAGAGCTTCCTCCATCGCCACCGTGACCACCACGCATGTGTTTTACAAATTTCAAATGGAATAATGTCCAAAGATTTTTGTTTCCTTTTATGTATACGTGTCCACCACGACCTCCATCACCACCATCTGGACCGCCTTTTTCAATAAACTTTTCTCTATGTAAATGCGTAGAACCTTTTCCTCCTTTTCCGGAAGTAACATATATTTTTACGTAGTCTACAAAATTTCCTTCTGTCATTTTTTTTAGATTTCAGATTTCAGATTTCAGATTTCAGATAAATCCTTTTCTAAAACTATTATTTTATGTAAATGGTTGGCTAGCTAGCCCTGATTGAAGAGAAAATCTTTTTTGCAAAAAAAGATTGTAACGAAAAGCAGGAATATGGTTTGCTAAAATGCCCGAGCCATTCGCTCCTAATTATTTTTAATATTGGTAACTAAAACTTTGTCAATTTTGACGCCATCCATATCTATAACTTCAAATTCTAGTTTGTTCCAAATAAGTTTTTGACCTTGTTTTGGGATGATTCCTAATTCGGTTACAATTAATCCGCTTACGGTTGTTACTTCGTAATCGCCAATTAGATCGTCCATATCGAAATAGGTTAGAAAATCGTGTAACGAATAATGTCCGTCAACCAACCAACTTCCGTCTTCACGAGCGACGATTTTGAATTCATCTTCGTAGAAATCGGCAGCATCACCAACTAAAGCTTCTAAAATATCATTTAATGTAATAATTCCTTGAAAAACTCCGTGTTCATCGGTAACTAAAGCATAGTGAACTTTAGATATTTTAAAGTTTTCTAAGGCTTTATATGCTGATGTATGCTCGATGAAATAAACAGGTTCTTTAGTGATTTTCTTCAAATCGAAATCGCCACCTTTTTCAAAACTTACGAATAAATCTTTTAGAAGGACTATTCCTTCAACATCATCAAGATTGTCTTCACAAACTGGATAAAACGAATGTAATTCGTCAAGAACTTTGTTTTTTATTTCTTGAACAGAATCTTCGTAAGACAAATAAACAATAGAATTTCTATGTGTCATTAGCGAATTTACTTTTCTATCACCAATGTGAAAAACGCGTTCCACAATATCGTGTTCGATTTCTTGAATTTCTCCGCCTTCTGTACCTTCTTTAATGATTGCTTTAATTTCTTCTTCGGTTACTTTTCCGTCAGCCGTTGGTTTTATTTGCAATATTTTCAGTAAAAAATCTGTAGAAGTTGTAAGTAACCAAATGAAAGGCATTGTAACTTTAGAAACAATTTTCATTGGAACGGCAACGGCTTTTGCGATTGATTCTGGGTAATTTAATCCGATTCGTTTTGGTAATAATTCACCTAAAACTAGTGAGAAAAAAGTTAAAGTTACTACTACAATTCCAACTGCAATTGAATTAGCGTATGGTTTTAAAGCTTCAAACGATGCTACAAAATTTTGAACATCGGTTGTTATTTTATCACCTGAATAAATACCAGTTAGAATTCCAATTAATGTAATTCCGATTTGAACTGTTGATAAAAATTCGTTTGGTGAATTTGCCAAATCTAAAGCCGCTTTGGCATTGGCATTTCCTTTTTTGGCAGCCGTTTCTAATCGGTTTTTTCTTGCCGAAATCAACGCGATTTCTGACATTGAAAAAACACCATTTAAAATGATTAGAAAAAGTATTATTAAAATTTCCATAGTTTAAAATTACAAAAAAAGAGCATAAATCCCTATTATCGGAAATAGCTCCTTTTGTGAGTGCAAATATCTGAAAAAAAATTGAATGCTCGAAATTTATCTCCAAGTCAATTCTTTAGACTATAATTTATCGAAAATTTGATTCAATCGTTCGTTAACTTCTAAGATGGTTCCGATACCATTTACAGCGTGAAATTTTCCTTGAGATTTGTAATAATCCATCAAAGGTGCTGTTTTTTGGTTGTATTCGCCGTAACGATTTCTGATTTTTTCTTCGTCTTGATCGTCTGGTCTACCTGAAGTTTTTCCTCTTTCTAACAAACGAGCTACAAGGATATTATCATCTGCTTCAAGCGCAACCGTTGCTGTAATGCTTTGTTCTTTAGACTCCAAAAAGTTATCTAAAGCTTCTGCTTGTGCTAAAGTTCTTGGAAAACCATCAAATAAAAATCCTGCCGAATCTGGGTTTTTATCAACTTCACTTTGCAACATTTGAATGGTAACTTCATCAGGAACCAAATCGCCTTTGTCCATATAGGTTTTGGCTAATTTTCCTAAATCAGTATCATTTTTGATGTTAAATCTAAAAATATCTCCTGTTGAAAGATGTGTTAAATTGTATTTTTCTTTTAAAAATTCAGCTTGTGTGCCTTTTCCTGCACCTGGTTTTCCGAAAAGAACGATGTTGATCATTTTATTAAAAGTTGTCAGTTATTATTTGTTGTCGGTTCTCGGTTGTTTGTCATCGGTTAACTGAAAACTGAAAACCGATAACTGGCAACTCTCTATTATTGTGCTAATTGATAAACGTCTGCTAGGTTTCTTCCTAATCCATCGTAGTCTAAACCATATCCAACGATGAATTTGTTAGGAATTCTAATCCCTACGTAATCTATTTTAATATCTTTTTTGTATGCTTCAGGTTTGAAGAATAAAGTTGCAATTTTTAAATGCTTTACTCCTTTTTCCTTGAAAATTGCTTTCAATTCTTCAATTGTATTTCCTGTATCTACAATATCTTCAACAATTACAACGGTTCTTCCTTCAAGGTTTTCGTTGATTCCGATTAGTTGTTTAACGTCATTTGTAGATTGCGTTCCTTCATAAGAAGCCATTTTCATAAAACTCACTTCACACATTCCTCTGTAGTGCTTCATCAAATCGGACATTACCATAAATGATCCATTCAAAATCCCAACAAAAACTGGAACTTCATCAAAAAAATCGTCGTCCATTTGTTTGGCCATATTTGCAATTGCGAAATCAATTTCTTCTGAAGAAATAAATGGCTCGAAAGTTTTATCGTGAAGATGTATCATTGTGTTGTTGTTTTAAAAAATAAAGGAGCAAATTTACGAAGTAATAACTATTTAATAACAAGTATTTTGACTTTTTTGCTAATTTAATATATTTACAAAATGAATACAGAATATTACAATCAAATCGCTAAAAGCACAGCACATAGGAAAAGTAGAGATGATAATAAAGATTTCATCTTTGCCAATCCTGATTATTTAAAGTATTTATTAGAAATTGCATTTAATATTAAGGATAAAAATCACCATAAAGCTTGTTGGATTTTGGAATTGATTTGTGAAGAAAAAATGGATTTATTTTTACCTTTTTTAGAAGATTTTTGCGAAACGTTACCTCATTATAAAAATGATTCTGCTATACGTTCGATTTCAAAAATTTGTTTATTTCTATCCAATTCAAAAAAATATTCTTTAACAGAAAATCAAGAAGAAAAGATAATTGAAACTTGTTTAGATTGGTTGATTGAATCTGACAAAGCCGCAAATGCAGCTTATACAATGCGAACTTTATATAATCTTGGCAAAAAACACCATTGGGTAAATGAGGAATTAAAATTTTTACTTCAAAGAGATTGCAGTCACCAAACTCCTGCTTATAAATCGGCAGTGAAAGATATTTTGAAGCGATTAAAATAATTTTCAAATGTTTATCTTTGCACAAACAACTACAACATTACAATGACTCGAGCGGAGCGACTGCATGAGACCAATAAAAAAAATAACTACGACGAAATGAATTATTTCTCATCCGATTTTAAGTTAGGAATTCTCGGTGGCGGACAATTAGGCAAAATGCTATTGACCGAAACTAGAAAATTCGACATTCAAACTTTGGTTTTGGAACCAAGCGAAGAAGCGCCAGCAAGATACAGTTGCAATGCTTTTTATAAAGGAAGTTTGATGGATTATGACACCGTTTATCAATTTGGAAAAATGGTGAATCTTTTAACCATCGAAATCGAAAACGTAAATCTTGATGCTTTAGACGTTTTGGAATCAGAAGGATTACCTATATATCCTTCACCAAAAACATTGCGATTGATTCAGAATAAAGGACGTCAAAAAGACTTTTATGTTGAAAACAATATTCCAACTTCACCTCATCAACGATTTGTAGATTTGAATGATTTGAGAAAATCTTTAGAAAAAGACGAATTAGAATTTCCTTTTGTATGGAAATGTGCTCAATTTGGTTACGATGGAAATGGTGTAAAAATAGTTCGCTCAACAATAGATTTAATTAATTTACCCGAAGTGGAATGCATTGCAGAACAAATGGTGCCTTTCAAAAATGAATTGGCTGTTATTGTGGCACGTTCGGTTTCTGGAGAAGTCAAAACATATCCTGTTGTTGAAATGGAATTTCATCCTGAAGCCAATCAAGTAGAATATGTGATTTGTCCAGCTCGTATTGATGACAAAGTGGCTCAAAAAGCTACTGAAATTGCCTTAAAAGTTTCACAGGCTTTCAATCACGTTGGATTATTAGCTGTCGAAATGTTTCAAACAGAAGACGATGAAATTCTGGTAAACGAAGTTGCGCCAAGACCTCATAATTCGGGACACTATTCGATAGAAGCGAGTTATACTTCGCAATTTGAAAATCATTTACGTGCCATTTTAGATTTACCTTTAGGAACTACTGATAGCAAAGTTGCCGGAATTATGGTAAATTTGGTCGGTGAAGAAGGTTTTTCGGGTCAAGTAGTTTACGAAAATATTGAAAAAATCATGGCGATTGATGGTGTAACACCTCATATTTACGGTAAAAGAGAAACAAGACCTTTCCGAAAAATGGGACACGTTACGATTGTAAATGAAAATATGGTTGACGCGAGGAAAATTGCGGAAGAAGTAAAGAATAGTATCCGAGTGATTTCTTAATTTCAATATGATAAAAAGATTATTAAATATTAGTTTTTATTCAATAATTATATTCTGTATTGTTTCTTTTTTGTCCTTTTTATTTTCTTTGATTTTCAATTCATTTAAAGGAACAATGCCAAATTTAAAAGTTGGGTTTCCTTTTAATTTTTATTATCAATTTGAAATTAGAGATAATTGTAACGGACAAGATTTATTACACGGAACCAACATAAAAAATTTTATTTTAAATTATATTATTTGTCTATTATTAGTATTAATTTTAAACAAATTTAAACTCTTAAACTACATCAAATCAAAATGAGCAAAGTAGCCATAATAATGGGAAGCATTTCAGATATGCCTGTAATGCAAGAAGCCATCGACATCTTAAAAGGATTTGACATTGAAACTGAGGTCGATATTGTTTCGGCGCATAGAACGCCTGAAAAATTATTTGATTTTAGTAAAAATGCTCACAATCGCGGTATTTCAGTAATCATTGCTGGCGCTGGTGGTGCGGCTCATTTACCTGGAATGGTTGCTTCAATGTCGCCGCTTCCTGTAATTGGAGTTCCTGTAAAATCTAGCAATTCTATTGACGGTTGGGATTCTGTTTTATCGATTCTTCAAATGCCTGGTGGAGTTCCTGTTGCAACTGTTGCGTTAAACGGAGCAAAAAACGCTGGAATTCTTGCCGCACAAATAATCGGAAGTCATGATAAATGTGTGTTAGACAAAATCATTTTCTACAAAGAAAGTCTAAAAGAAGCGGTGAATAAAGCAGCATCTGAATTGAAAAAATAATTATCTTTGATAAAAAGAATACTATGAACATTCAAACTTCTAAAATTGAGTTGGCAAAGGTTATTTTGGATATTGAAAACCTAAAGTTGATTGAAGAAATTATACTTTTGATACAATCCAAATCCACTTTAACCGAAAAGCAAAAAGCGGCTATTGATGAAGCAATTTATTCATTGGAAAATAATGAAGGAATTACTCATAATATGGCTATGGAAGAAACTAGAAGTCGTTATTCTAAGTATTTCAAATAATGAATATTATTTGGTCGCCACAAGCTAAAAAAGACTATTGGCAAAACATTGATTATTTAGAAGCTGAATGGACATTTCAAGATGTTGTGAATTTTATCGACAAAATTGACTACACCATTACTTTAATAGATAAAAATAACATTGAATTCATTTCTACAAATTATAAAGAAGTTAATAAAGTGGTGATTACAAAACAAATTACTCTTTATTACAAAATAAATTCCAACACCTTAGAATTACTTCGTTTTTGGAATACCTACCAAAATTTAGAAAATTTTAAACTTTAAAAAACTTTGCGCCTTTGCGCCTTTGCGAGCAATGAAAACACTTACCTCAACATTCAACACCAAACATAATACTGCACCTTTTTCGCAAATAAAACTAGAAGATTACAAACCTGCTTTTATCGAAAATATTTCAAAAGCAAAAGCCGAAATTGATGCCATAATTACAAATTCTGATACCCCAACATTTGAAAATACGATTGTGGCTTTAGATTTTTCTGGCGAACAATTGGATAGATTGTCATCTATTTTCTTCAATTTGAATTCGGCTGAAACTTGTGATGAAATGCAAAAAATCGCTCAAGAAGTTTCTCCGTTGTTGACTGAATTTAGTAATGATATTGCCTTAAACGAAGATTTATTCAAAAGAGTTAAAGCCGTTTACGATCAAAAAGATTCTTTGAATTTAACTACTGAACAAGCTACTTTATTAGATAAAAAATTCAAAGGATTTTCTAGAAATGGAGCATTATTGAATGAAGAAGACAAATTAAAATTACGTGAAATTGACACCGAATTAGCCAAAATCAAATTGACTTATGGCGAAAATGTTTTGGCAGAAACTAATAACTATCAATTACATATTACAAACGAAGAAAATTTAAAAGGTTTGCCTGATGGCGCAAAAGAAATGGCAGCAAGTTTGGCAAAATCTAAAAATTTGGAAGGCTGGGTTTTTACTTTAGATTTCCCAAGTTACTTGCCTTTTGTGACTTATGTTGAAAATCGTGAATTACGAAAAGAAATAGCAATTGTAGCTGGAAAAAAATCGTTTCAAGATAACGAATTCGATAACAAAGAAAACGTAAAACGCATAGTAGAATTACGTCATAAACGTGCTAATTTATTAGGATACAAATCACATTCTGATTTTGTTTTGGAAGAACGAATGGCTCAAAATCCTGAAAAAGTACTTTCTTTTTTGAATGATTTGTTGGAAAAAGCAAAACCTGCTTCCCAAAAAGAATTTGCGCAACTAACTGCTTTCGCAAAAGAATTGGACGGAATTGACCAACTAGAAAAATGGGACGGAGCTTACTATTCAGAAAAATTGAAACAAAAACTATTCAACTTTGATGATGAAATTTTAAAACCTTATTTCAAGTTAGAAAATGTTTTAAATGGAGCATTTACTATTGCTGAAAAGCTATTCGGAATTACTTTTAAAGAAGTTTTTGATATTGACAAATACCATGAAGATGTTCAAACTTTTGAAGTTATGGATTTCGAAGGACAATTAGTTGCCATTTTCTACTCCGATTTTTTCCCAAGAAAAGGAAAACGAAATGGCGCTTGGATGACTTCTTATAAATCGCAAGCCGTTAAAAATGGAATTAATGAAAGACCACACGTTTCTATCGTTTGTAATTTTACTCCACCAACAGAAACGAAACCTTCACTCCTAACCTTCAATGAAGTAACAACATTATTCCACGAATTTGGTCACGCTTTACACGGAATGTTAGCCAACACAACTTATCCAAGTTTATCTGGAACTTCGGTTTATTGGGATTTTGTGGAATTGCCAAGTCAAGTTATGGAAAATTGGTGCTACGAACCGGAAGCATTAGCATTGTTTGCAAAACATTACGAAACTGGTGAAATCATTCCGCAAGAATATGTAGAAAAAATCAAAGAAAGCGCGAGTTTCTTAGAAGGAATGGCAACGTTACGTCAATTGAGTTTCGGGATTTTAGATATGACGTATCACGGAAAATCACAAACTATTGCTGACGTAAAAGCTTTTGAAAAACAAGCCATGGAAGGCACAAGTTTATATCCTGATGTGGAAGAAAATTGCATGAGTACCTCGTTTTCGCATATTTTCCAAGGTGGCTATTCTTCTGGATATTATAGTTATAAATGGGCCGAAGTTTTGGATGCAGATGCGTTTGCTTATTTTCAAGAAAAAGGTATTTTCAATAAAGAAGTTGCCGCAAAATTTAAAGATAACGTACTTTCAAAAGGTGGCACCGAATTACCAATGGAATTGTATAAAAAGTTTCGTGGTCAAGAACCGAAAGCTGATGCGTTGCTGAAACGAGCAGGATTGATATAAAATTATTTGATTTGAAAAATTTCATTAAAAAACATTTTAAGAAACTACTTTATGTTTCCATTATTGGACTAATCCTAATTTTTGGAATTAACTTTTATGTAAAATCTAAAACTAACTCACTTATTTTTTCTTCCGAAAATGACGTTCCTACAATAAATGTTGGAATTATTTTTGGTGCAGGAATTAATGGAAATAAGCCAAGTAAATATTTAAAAGATCGTCTTGATGCTGGAATAAAGTTATACGAATCTAAAAAAATTAATAAAATATTACTCTCAGGTGACAATGGTTCAGATGCTCACGATGAGTTAACTGTAATGAAAACTTACTGTTTTGAAAAAGGAATTGATACTACAAAAATCTACATAGATTATGCAGGATTTGATACTTATTCAACAATGTATCGTGCAAAAAATATCTTTAAAATTGATAAGGCAATCTTAATTACTCAAGAATATCATTTGAATAGAGCTATATATATTGGAAATAATCTTGGTATTGAATCTATTGGATTCTCTGCAAATGAAGGAGAATATAATAATTATAATTATGTGTGTTTTAGAGAATATTTTTCGATTTGTAAATCAGTAATTGATGTCATTAGAAATCGAGAACCTCATTTTTTAGGAACAGAAATCAATATAAATGGAGTTTCAAATTATTCAAAAGACGATAAAAGATAACCGAAGTTTAATGCTTCGGTTTCTTTTTAAAATAAACTTTCATATTTTTTTGAAACTTTAAAAACTTTTACTTAACTTTGTCCTATCAATATGAAATAACCATCAAAATGGAATTCAAAGAAGCTAAAAATAAATTCGTTCAAACTTGGGGTGCACTAGGTAGCCAATGGGGAATTAACAAAACCATGGCTCAAATTCATGCGCTGTTGATGGTTTCTCACGAAGCAGTTTCAATGGAAGACATTATGGAAGAATTGCAAATTTCTCGAGGAAATGCTTCTATGAATTTAAGAGCATTAATGGATTGGGGAATTGTTTACAAAGAATACAAAGCTGGTGAAAGACGAGAATTTTTTACAGCAGAAAAAGATTTAGACGAATTAGCCGTAAAAATTTCAAGAGAACGTAGTAAACGTGAAATCAAACCTGCTTTGAAAGTTTTAAAAGAAGTTTCCTCAATAACATCTGACAATACAGCCGAAGAAAAACATTTTGTTGATCAAACCACTAAATTATATGATTTTGTTTTAAAAGCTGATAATATGTTAGACAAAATGACGGAATACAAAGACAATTGGTTGGCAAAATTGGTTGTTAAAATAATGAAATAAAACTAAAAAAATTTAATCAAAACTTTCATTTTTTTCTGAAAGTTTAAAATAATAAATAATTATGAGACAGTTTGTATTTTACCTAAATCTAATTCTAACAATAGTAGCTTTGATTCCTGTTTTCATAGAAAATGTTATTGGCTACAATTTAGATAGCAGTGATGGATTCTTAATGTTGCTTGGATTCTTTCAGGTTTTTATAGCCTTTACTTTAACGTTTTATGCTATTGCAAATGATAGACTCTTGCTAATTCTCTTAATACTCTATTGGTTTTTTGTAACCCTATTTTTCAAATTTTTCATAAATGAATTCTTTTATGTGTGCCTAATAATTGCACTTTACAATTTATACATAAACTATTGCAGCTTTTCTGATTCTAAATTTAATATACTTAACAAATGAGCTTCTTAACCGCAGAGTGGAATGATTTAGCAATGTTCAATTACGAAATCGATCCAAATATTTTAGAAAATTATGTTCCAAAAGGTACCGAAATCGACTTATGGAATGGCAAATGTTACATCAGTTTAATCGGATTTATGTTTGAAAACGTAAAAGTTTTAGGAATCAAAGTTCCTTTTCATATAAATTTTGAAGAAGTCAATTTACGATTCTATGTAAAAAGATTCGAAGATGGTATTTGGAAACGTGGCGTAGTTTTCGTTAAAGAGATTGTTCCGAAACATGCCATTTCAATTGTTGCCAACACCTTATACAATGAACATTATCAAACAATGAAAATGCGTCATTCCAGAAATGAAAATGAAAATTCAAAATCGTTTAAATACGAATGGTTTAAAGATGCTAAATGGAATTCAATTGCAATGAAGACTGAGAAAAAAGCAATTCCAATTGAACCAAATTCAGAAGCCGAATTCATCACTGAACATTATTTTGGTTACACCAATTACAATAAAGATAAGTCAATTGAATATGCCGTTTCGCATCCAAGATGGGAACAACTAAAAGTAATTGCATCCAAAATTGATGTTGATTTTGAAAGTAATTATGGCAAAGATTTTAAGTTTTTAGAAGAATTAAAACCAACATCAGAATTTCTAGCAATAGGTTCAAAAATCACAATTGAAGGTAAAAAAACTATACGATGAAAACTTTAAGAAAAATAAACAATATTGCATTTTATACTACATTAACTCTATTTATTACTTTATATCTTGGAATGTTAGCACAAATTCCACTTGGGATAATTCAAGTTATATCTGCAATTATTCTAACTTATATTACTTATCTGAAATCAAGATATGCCAAAAAACATTTAACAATATACTGGTTTGCAACTATAACAGAGCTCACTTTGCTTTATTTAGAGCAGTTTTACTATCAATCAAGTAATGATTTCATTGAACTTACATTAATGGTACTCTTCCCAATGTCAATTGCAATATATTTTTTTATTATTATGAGAAAAATCACAAGCGAATACGAACTTAAAAAAATAAACTTATGAACTTCATTATACCAAATTGGCTGATTATCCTAAGTGGAATAGGTCAAATATTTACAGCAATGATTTATCCTTACATCCGTCATCAAGTTTTTGATTGGTATAATGATGTGAAACAACTCAAACCACTTAATCAAGAAATTGCAAAAACCTACGGAAGATATATCCAAGGTTTGAACTTTTCTTTCGGATTAATAGCAATTTTATTTACAAATGAATTAAAAGAACAATCAGCATTAGCAGTTGCTTTAACAGGATTAATTGCTGCTTATTGGGTTGGAAAAGTTGCTACACAAATAGCATATTATCCAATGTATGACATTCCGAAACGAACCTTATTCAAAGTCGGAAGTTATTTTATGAATACACTTTTTGTGCTTTTTGCAATTGTGAATACTTGTTTATTTATTCATAATTTAATTGGCCACTATAAATTATAAAAACCATGAACCTCAACATTATTGGTTACACAATTTACCTATTGATAACCACAATAATCATACTAAAAGTTGGGAAAATATGTTACAACAACGGCAACATATTCGTTTCAGAACTACTTCCAAATCATGAAGATTTGTGTCATAAAATCAATCAAATATTGTTAGTTGGTTATTATTTATTGAATTTAGGCTACTGTGCCATGACTTTAATTTCTTGGGAGAAAATCCTTTCGTTTCATCAACTTATTGAAATTATTGCTTTCAAATCGGCGGTCATTATTTGCACTATTGCCATGATGCACTACTTTAATATTATCCTTCTTACGAAATACATCAAAAAATTAATTTAAATACATTTATTATGGAAACTACAAAAATTTTAATCGGTTACGCCATTTACTTACCAGTTGCTTTATTCTTAACATATTACGTTTCAAGAACGCTTTTCAAAAACAGTAAAGTTTATATGTTAGACATTTTTAAAGGTCGGGAAGAAATTGCAAATGCGACCAACAAATTATTCGAAACAGGTTTTTATTTATTAAATTTAGGTTTTGCATTAATGATTCTTGAAATGAATATGTACCAAGACAGTTACCAATTATTAATAGAAAAATTAAGCTACAAAATTGGAGGATTTACCATCTATTTAGGAATTATGTTATTTTTAAACTTGTACTTTTTCTTTAGAGGAAAACGAAAAGCAAGTGAAACAAAAGTTGAAGAACGAATAGTTTTCAATGGATAAGTTTTTAACCCAACTCTGTCAAAGTTTAAAATTTTGACAGAGTTTAAATTAAACAAGCTATGAACTTCAGTTATTTACTAAAACATTGGTTTGCAACTTTAACTCTAGCACCAATAATTTCAGAGGTTATAAATTTATTATTTATTCCAAACTCAAACAAAATACTAGGTTTATTAGAAGTATATCCTATAACTATCATTTTTGGCTTCATTTTTTCAATTCCAACATACATTATCTACTATTTAGCATATTATTTGCTTGCGAGAAAAAATGTGAATATCAAAACATCAAAATTAATTTTGATAACTTTAGCAGTAATTGGAATTATAGTTAGCTTTTCCATTACATTCAATAACAGAGAACCAGAAATAACAACAGCATATGTTTTTACGTCAATTATAACTGGACTATTTTTCAAATTAAACTTTAGTGAAATAAATGACCACAATAAACCTTACAACTAAAATTAAAGCACCGATAGCAATAATCTTCGACTTATCAAGAAACATCGATGTCCATAAATTATCCACAGCAAAGTCGAACGAAACTGCAATTGATGGCGTAACTTCGGGTTTGATAAATATAAACGAAACTGTTACTTGGCGTGGTAAACATTTTGGAATTTACTTAACTCATAAGAGTATAATTTCTGCTATGGAAATTCCAAGTTATTTTGTGGATGAAATGATTGAAGGCAAATTTAAATCGTTCAAACACGAACATTCCTTTATTGAAGGAAACGGATTTGTAATGATGATTGACAAAATTCAGTATCAAACGCCTTATGGTATTTTTGGAAAACTATTTGATGTACTTATTCTGAAAAAATATTTAACCAATTTTATTACTGAACGCAATAAAGTTCTAAAAGAGTTAGCCGAAAACCACCAAAAATAACCACCAAAATATAGGAATACTTTCCACCCAAAAAGAAGCATAATATCGTGACCTATTTTCATTTGAAAACAACAAAAACAAAATTGTTGTTATTGCTAAAGCCGATTTTAAAGAAAAAAATTCTATTCTAAAATCCGTCGATAAAAATTCTAATAACACGAATAAAACCATCAATACAACTCCAACACGTTTGGTTTTTAAAACTCCAATTTGTTGCGGAACAGTTTTCAAATGTGGATCATCTAATCTTAAATCGATGATTTCAAAGATTAAAATCAATACAAAAATCAATATAAATCGTTGTGCTGCGACCAAGAACACATAACTTGTAAAAGGCAAATGATTATTAATTATGGGTAAAAAAAGCGTCACTCCTACCCAACACAAAGCCACAATATAAATTTTAAATCCAGCCCAATTTCGAGCATTTTTTTTGTTAGGAAAGAACGGCAAAGTATATAATAATGTTATGGCGAGAAATACAAAACCAATAATTTGTGTAGTTTTTTCTAATTGTAAAAAATAATATCCAGTAGCTATTAAAGATAGAAAACTCAAAAAGGCAATTCCTTTTAATTGGAGCGACATTTGTACTTTTTTTGTTCTCGCTAAAGCATCATATTTTACAAAATTATAACCCACAATAGTTCCAAAAAAAGCGAAGTAAGAAGTAGCAAAATCATTAGAAATCCTAAACAAAATTTGCGTCAACTGCACCAAAGCATAAACAGACAAAGCCACATGAATGCTTGAATTGATGTAAAAACCGAAAAGTTTATTAAAAAATCGCATGCTACAAAACTAATCATTATGTTAATAAACCTTGTTTTTAGTTAACAATTTCTCAAAATATTACCCTTTGTTTAACTTAAAAATAAAAGTTTAATAATTACTTTTGTTCTCTTAAAACAACACACAAACTTTATATATATAATTATTAAATGAAAACAGACTCATTTGCATTACGCCACATAGGTCCACGTGAGAACGACCTACAACATATGTTTAAAACCATAGGAGTAGAAAGTCTTGACCAGTTAATTTATGAAACTGTGCCAGACAATATCCGTCTAAAAAAAGACTTAGATTTAGACGCTCCAATGACTGAATATGAATACCTAACGCACATTCAAGAATTAGGAAAGAAAAATAAAGTTTTCAAATCGTATATTGGTTTGGGATATCATCCAGCAATTGTACCTGCGGTAATTCAAAGAAATATTTTTGAAAATCCAGGATGGTACACAGCTTATACACCTTATCAAGCTGAAATTGCTCAAGGTCGTTTGGAAGCAATTCTAAATTATCAAACAACGATAATTGAATTAACCGGAATGGAAATTGCTAATGCATCACTTCTTGACGAAGGAACTGCTGCAGCTGAAGCAATGGCATTATTATTCGACGTTCGTACTCGTGATCAAAAGAAAAATAATTCTAATAAATTCTTCGTTTCTGAAGAGATATTACCTCAAACTTTATCGGTTTTACAAACACGTTCAACTCCAAAAGGAATTGAATTAGTAATTGGAAATCACGAAACATTTGATTTTTCTACTGACTTTTTCGGAGCGATTTTACAATATCCAGGAAAATTTGGTCAAGTAAATGACTATGCCAATTTTATTGCAAAAGCTCATGAAAAAGAAATAAAAGTGGCTGTAGCATCAGATATTTTATCATTAGTAAAATTAACACCTCCAGGAGAAATGGGTGCTGATGTTGTAGTTGGAACTTCACAACGTTTCGGAATTCCTATGGGTTATGGCGGACCACACGCAGCATTTTTTGCAACCAAAGAAGAACACAAACGTTCGATGCCAGGAAGAATCATCGGTGTAACTATTGATGCTAACGGAAATCGTGCCTTGAGAATGGCTTTAGGAACTCGTGAGCAACACATCAAACGTGAAAAAGCAACTTCTAATATTTGTACTGCTCAAGTTTTATTGGCTGTTATGGCTGGAATGTACGCCGTTTTTCACGGTCCAAAAGGTTTGAAATATATAGCTAATAAAGTACATGCTTCGGCGGTAACTTTATCAGATGCTTTAAACAAATTGGGCGTTTATAATGTAAATACTTCTTTCTTTGATACTATTGCTGTAAAAGCTGATGCTTCAAAAGTGAAAGCAATTGCAGAAAAACACGAAGTAAATTTCTTTTATGTAGATGGCGAAACCATTTCAATATCTGTAAACGAAACGACTTCTATTTCAGATTTGAATCAAATCATTGCCATTTTTGCGGAAACAACAGGTAAAGAAAGCTTTAAAGTATCTGAATTATCTTCAACAAATAACATCCCATCATCATTAGAAAGAACTTCTTCTTTCTTAACGCATGATGTTTTCAACAGTCATCATTCTGAAAGTCAGTTGATGCGTTATATCAAAAAATTAGAACGTAAAGATTTATCGTTAAATCATTCGATGATTTCGTTAGGTTCATGTACGATGAAATTGAACGCTGCTGCCGAAATGCTACCTTTATCAATGGCAAATTGGAACAGTATTCACCCATTTGCTCCAGTGGAACAAGCGGAAGGCTACCAAATTATGCTTAAAAAATTAGAGCATCAATTAAATGTAGTAACAGGATTTGCAGGAACAACTTTGCAACCAAATTCAGGTGCACAAGGAGAATATGCAGGCTTGATGGCAATTCGTGCTTATCATTTATCTCGTGGTGATGATCACAGAAATGTGTGTTTGATTCCATCATCAGCTCACGGTACTAATCCAGCTTCGGCAGCGATGGCAGGAATGACAATTATCGTAACCAAAACAATGGAAAACGGTAACATTGACGTTGAAGATTTAAGAGCAAAAGCTATCGAACATAAAGATAATCTATCAGCATTAATGGTAACTTATCCATCAACTCATGGTGTTTTTGAAAGCGCTATTTGCGAAATCACAGAACTTATTCATGAAAATGGTGGTTTGGTTTACATGGATGGAGCGAATATGAATGCACAAGTTGGATTAACAAATCCGGCAACCATTGGTGCTGATGTTTGTCACTTGAACTTACACAAAACATTTGCTATTCCTCATGGTGGCGGTGGACCAGGTGTTGGACCAATTTGTGTCAATGAAAAATTAGTGCCGTTTTTACCAACCAACCCAATCATTCCTACTGGTGGAGATCAAGCAATTACAGCTATTTCTGCTGCGCCTTATGGTTCGGCATTAGTTTGCTTAATTTCTTATGGATATATATCTATGTTAGGTTCAGAAGGCGTTACAAATGCTACAAAATATGCAATTTTGAATGCTAATTATATGAAAACGCGTTTAGAATCGCACTATCCTGTTTTATACTCAGGAGAAATGGGAAGAGCGGCTCACGAAATGATTTTAGATTGTAGAGCTTTCAAAGAAAAAGGAATTGAAGTTACCGATATTGCAAAACGTTTGATGGATTATGGTTTCCACGCACCAACCGTTTCTTTCCCAGTAGCAGGAACTTTGATGATTGAACCAACAGAATCAGAAGATCTAGCCGAATTAGATCGTTTTTGTGACGCTATGATTTCAATTAGAAAAGAAATTGAAGCAGCTACCAAAGAAGAAACTAACAATGTGTTGCACAACGCACCACATACTTTAAATATGTTAACTGCTGATACTTGGGTTTTCCCATACACTAGAGAACAAGCGGCTTATCCATTGGAATACATTGCTGAAAATAAATTTTGGCCAAGCGTTCGTCGTGTAGATGATGCTTATGGTGATAGAAATTTAGTTTGTAGCTGTGCTCCTATTGAAGCGTATATGTAAAAAATAAATCCCAATAGTTTAAATCCCAAATTCCAACAAGGAGTTTGGGATTTTTCTTTTATAAATATGACATAAATCAGATTATTGAAATCAGAATCATGTAACTTTGTACTTTAATTTTTTTGAGAAATGAATGACGTTCAAAATCAAGACGACTTATATATTATTGTAGGGGATTTTTACAAAAAACTTTTAGCTGATGCTAAAATCAGTTATATATTTACTGATGTTGTCAAAATAAAGTTGGAAGAACACTTACCTATTCTAGTGACTTTTTGGTCGCAAGCTATTTTTGGAACCGGTGGTTATTTTAATAATCTGACTCAAATTCATTTGGATGTCAATATGAAATCGTATTTATCAAAAGAATTGTTTGAAATTTGGTTAGAACATTTTGAAGCAGCCATAAACGAAAATTTTGAAGGTTTTAATTGCGAACGTATGAAAAATATGGCACACAATCTTTCAACGATTATGCAAATAAAAATCGCTCAAAGCGAAGATAAAAAAAGCTGAAATCAAAATTTCAGCTTTTTTCTATTAATTTTTTACTATTCTTTTTGTTGCAATATTTCCATTTTCATCTTCTAACTTCAACAAATAAATACCTTTTGGTAAATTTGAAGTTAAAACTCTTTTTTGATTTGAACTCAAGATCAATTGACCACTAATTGTATACAAACTGATTTCTTTAACATTTAAATTTGTTTCTATATCAATAAAATCAGTTGTTGGATTTGGATAAATTTTTATGTCGTCAACAATATATTCCGTCGTTGAAAGACTAGGATTTTGAATACAAATTGTAAAATTGGTAGTCAGTAAACTTGATTCAGCATGAAATACCCTAACATAATACGTTTGCCCTACAGTAAAAGTATTGTTTTGATAAAACTCACTAACAGAACTAGTAGAACTATTATCACATACAAAACTAGTTCCAGAACAAGAACCAGTAATGATTTCCATCCCCAAGTTTACGCCTACACCATTAGAAAGTGAAATACTCATAGTAGGATCGGTAGCGACAAAGCTGTACCAAACATCTTGTAAAGCAGTTGAAAAACACGAAGTTGTTGTTCCAATATTTCCCGAACCACTAAAACTTCCTGTAGTTGTTACACAATTAGTAGTTGGAGTCAAACTTATTGCACCAGAACACAAATCATTTACTGGGGTTGGATAATTTTGAACACAAATTGTAAAATTGGTAGTCAATAAACTTGATTCAGCATGAAATACTCTAACAAAATACGTTTGCCCTACAGTAAAAGTATTGTTTTGATAAAACTCACTAACAGAACTAGTAGAACTATTATCACATACAAAACTAGTTCCAGAACATGAACCAGTAATGATTTCCATCCCCAAGTTTACGCCTACACCATTAGAAAGTGATATGCTCATAGTAGGATCGGTAGCTACAAAGCTGTACCAAACATCTTGTAAAGCAGTTGAAAAACACGAAGTTGTTGTTCCTATATTTCCCGAACCACTAAAACTTCCTGTAGTTGTTACACAATTATTAGTTGGAGTCAAACTTATTGCACCAGAACACAAATCATTTACTGGG
>NZ_JBIISA010000021.1:0-62613 GCF_044341265.1 Flavobacterium sp. | reverse complement strand
ATTCTTACTTGAAAACCATTAAAAAAAATATGGTTGAAAACAACTAGATTCTTAATATATTATTTAAAATTTAGACTTGTAAAAAATGAAATTACTATACTATTTATTATTACTAACACCATTAATAAACTATGGTGGAAATGAGCCAAATCAACTTAAAAAGAGAATAAAATCTATAGATTCATTAATTTTTATTGGAGATTTTATTTCGGCAGAAAAATTAGTTAACACTACAACATTAGAAGAAAGTGAAACTAGAGATAGTAAATTATTATTAAATAGAAAAGCTGTTTTATACTATAAACAAAAGAAAATTATTGAATCATTTTCAATATTGAAATCTAATTTAGCTTATTTCAAAAAAGTAAATGATAAAAGCGAACAGTGTAATATTTTAATTTTAATTGGTAATTTATATTACGAATTTAATCACATTGAGTTGGCAGAATATTATTATTTAGAATCTGAAAAGTTAGCTAAGAAAGATGATTCGAAAGAAATCGTATATTTTAATTTAGTAAATATCTACACCGATAAAAAAGATGAAAAAAAATATACTCATTACATTGCTCTTCTAGACGAGCTTTATGCAAAAGACCAGAAAAATAATAATCTGTTGTTGAAAATTAAGATATATAAATTACTTTACCTTAACTCTGTAAATAAATCTAGAAGTAATGAATTTAAGAAAGAACTTACTGATATTGATGCTTTAATAAAGATGTCAAATAATGATTTTTTAAAATTGTATTATAAAATGCTATTGTCAGTTCATGAAAGTAATAATGGAAATAATGAAGAATCTGTTAGATTGATTGATAGTGTCATAAATGAATTTGACAAATTGTATTTCGATTTTGATAAAATAATTGCCATGCAAATAAAATCTGAAATTGTAACAAAGACAGGTAATTTTAAAAAAGGGTTTTTAATTTTAAAACAGTTAAATAGTATAAATGAAAAAAGATCAAGCTTAATTACTAAAGATATTATTAATGATTTTAATAACTTTATTGATAAAATAAATAAAGAAAATGAAGTGCTTGAGCTTAAAAATAAGATAAGTAGAAAAAATTCTATTTTGTATTTAATTGTTTTTATAATTTTAATAGTCTTATTATCAATTTTATATTTAAATAAATACAGAAGAAAGCAAAAAGAGGTCGATTTAAAGAATAATGTGGTAACTAATTTAAAATTAATAATTGAAGCCGAAGAAAAAGAAAGAAATAGAATTGCAACAGAAATTCATGATGGTCTTGGTGGATTATTATCAGCAGCAAAAATGCAAATATCATCTAACAATAATCCAAAAATTGAAGAGCTAATTGATAAAATAATAGTTGAATCAAAAAGCATTTCGAACAACTTAACCACTGAATTGTTATCAAGAAAAAACTTAATTGAAGTTGTTAATGATTATATAGTGTTGTTAAATCAAAACTGTATTAACATAAAGTTTCAAACAGTAAATTTTGAACAGATTGAAAATAAAAACTTAAACATCAATATCTACAGAATCATTCAAGAATTACTAACCAACGTTATTAAACATGCAAAATCATCTGAAGTTTTATTACAATTATCAAAATTTGAAAATAAAGTTCAAATATCCATAGAGGATAATGGAATCGGATTTGATTATAATTCTACTAAATTAAATAGTGGAGTAGGTTTGTCAAACATTAAACAAAGAATCAATCTTTATAATGGAAATATAGTTATTGATTCAAAATTAAATTTGGGAACATCAATATATATTGAACTAAAAATAGAAAATGAAAACTAAAACTCAAATTGCAATTTTAGATGATCACTATCTAATTGGCGAAGCATTAAAATCTATATTGGAAAATGATAAATATCAAATATCAAAAGTCTATCAAGATTATAAAGATTTATTTAATGATTTAGAAAATGATTTATGCAAAATAGATATTCTGTTTTTAGATATAAACCTTAATTCAGATATAGATGGAACTGAAATTTGTAAAATAATAAATAACAAATTTCCTGAAATTAAGATAAATATAATTACAAGTTTTAATCAAAAATCTTTAATAATTGAAATTCTTCAAAATAAAATTTCAGGATTTATGATAAAGAATATTAATAAAAAGGATTTGCTAGAAGGGCTAGATAAGATTGTTGCAGGTGAATTATATATTCATTCAGATATTTACAAACTTTTACAATCAGATAATAATAAATCTAGGCACAATGAGAAACCTATTTTAACAAAACGAGAAAAAGAAGTTTTAGTAGAAATTTTTAATGGTTTAACAACTGTAGAGATTGCAAATAAATTGTTTATAAGCAAATATACTGTTGAATCCCATAGAGCTAATATACATTCTAAAACAGGAACAAACAACTTAGCAGGGTTAATTAAATTTGCTCTAGATAACAATCTGATTTTGTGATTTGAATTGACATCTTTTTCTATGAACTCCTTCCTTTATAACTATTAGAATAAAATGAAATAAAACAAGTAACTTCCATTTATTTTGGATTAAGAAAATCATTACAACAGTAAAAAAACATTGAGTTAAGTATTGTGCTACAAAGTATCAAGTATATAGGCTTCAAAATATATGAAAGAACTTGGTTTATTGAGTAAATTAAGTGTGAAGTATAAATGGTTGTAGTTTAAAAAATGTAATAAATACAGAATATAAATTTCTATCAGCATTGAAAATGATTAAACAAATAAAAGAATTCAGAAAGGATTTTTTTTTTATAAAGGAGTTCAATATAAAAACAAGAAGTTAAAATATTTTAATTTTACAGAGTAATTAGAAGCAACAGTAAGAAAACTTAACTGGTAATTAATACTTAATATTTTTATTTGTAATACTAAAAATTAGTAAGCAAGTAAGAATTAATTCAATTAGTCCGAACGAAAGGGAACGACAAGAATTTCAGATTTTTAAGTTTCATTGAAAGAAGAAGAAAATATACAACTAAGTATTACTCTTTTGGTAGCTACAACTAAATTCTTCATGGTTCATTTGTTTAGATTTACCTAATTTTAATAGTGAAGAGTTTTTAGCTGGTCAAGCAACCTCGTTTAATACCGTTGGAGCCAATGGAAATGGAGGAAATTGATGGACTTGGCGAATTTCTCCATCAACACCGAGTTTTCTATGAGAAACAATTAATACTTCGTTAGGCTTGAATACTGATGGAGTAATATGAATTGAACTTACTTATAAAGCTAATACTTCTAAAAATTTTGAAATTTCATTCGGCAATGTTGTAATTTTTGGCAGCACAAATCATACTGCAACAATTAAAACCAATAGTTCCATAACCTATTCCGTATTTTAAATAATAATTTTGAAATCAATAATTGTTTATTAATTCCTTTTGATACACAATTTTAAGCTTGGTAATATCCAAGTATAATAAACTATCTAATGTAAATATTATCGAAAAATTATGATTGTACAAGCCTTAAAATTATATATTCAAAATATAGAGGCTTGAAGAATTTTAACCAAAATCAAAAGAAAAAAATAGAACATTATAAACACTGTGTCAAACTAAGTATTAAAAAAACTAGCTGCCAGAAGAAACATTAACAAAAAAATAGGCATGTATTGGATTTTTCATAAATTATATGTTATTAAATTTACCTTGGTTTTCAATTATATCATCAATAATGATGTTATAGTTGTTTTAAAAGTGTTTTAACGTCGTTTTTTGTAGTTAAAAATGGTTAATTATATAAGTATGGATAAAAATGGATAAGTGAATTAATTTAATTTTACAAAATGTTAGTTTCTAACTAAGATTAGTAAATATATTTGTTATATTTGGTTTCTAATTCTGAACATAAATTTGAACACGATTTTTATAAAAACTTGAAAATTTGGTGCTCTGAAGTCAACAAATACGTTTGTTTTTTATTTAGAGGAAAATTCATAACCCTGAGGTCACGGGTTCAACTCCCGTCCTCGCTACTACGAATTAAGTTTTAGAAATCAACGGTTTAGTGTACGCTAAACCGTTTTTTTATGTCTAAAATTTTTAAAAATTCTAAAGAAATTCTAATTATAAAAAAGATAAAAGGTTTTGATAGCGAAAAATTTGTAAATGACTTAAAGTCATTTTTAAAGAAAATAAATATTTCTAAAATATGCCAGATTCATAGAATTGCATTTCGTATCCAAAAAATCAAGGAAAATTTTAATTTCAAACAAGTTCTGTAAAGTATTCCATTAAAAAGCTGCGCAAATGCCTCCTGACTTTGCGCATTTTTTTAGATATGATAAAGTAGACTACAAAAAAGAATGTAAAATTATTATTTGTAAGATAAATATTTCATTAAATATCTTTTTGTGTGTTTTATCGATATTATATGCATTTTATCGATAAAATATTTTGTCAGAAAAGAAGTATTTTTTAGGTTTGTCGTTCAAAACCCTAATAAAATGAAAAAATTTACTCTTGTATTATTGTTAACTATCTTATTTTCAAGCGCTTCTTTTGCGCAGAAAGGTAGTTCTTACGAAAAAGCAATGTATTATTTGAAAGAAAAAGGTGAAGTCATTTTTACTTTTAAAGCAAATAGTAAAGCGCAGTTCTTAGAAATCAATAGAATTGTATCTGTCAGCCATAAAGCTGTGGATGAAAATGAATTGAAAGCAGAGGTTTATGCTAACAAAGAGCAATTTCAGAAGTTCTTAACTTACGGATTGGCTTATGAAGTTACTGCTGAAGACAACGAAATCCCTCAGGAGCTTACAGCAAATAGAGCTGCAGCTGCATGGGATACTACATGGGATGCTTATCCTAGATATTCTGAATATGTAGCAAAAATGCAATATTGGGCAGCTACATATCCAAGTTTGTGTACTTTACAAAGTATTGGCACAACTGCTCTTGGAAGAACATTGTACGTTCTGAAAATTTCAGATAATGCAAGCACTGATGAAACAGAACCAGAATTTTTCTATACTTCTTCAATGCACGGTGACGAAATTACAGGTTACCCAACTATGCTTCATTTTATTGATTATTTGTTAACTAATTACGGCTCATTATCTGAAATTACTAACTTAGTTAATGGAACTGAATTATACATAAATCCACTTGCAAATCCAGATGGATCATACAAAACTATTAGTAATGATATTTATAATCCTGGTGGAGCTACAAATACTCCTACAAGAGCAAATTCTTTAGGTGTAGATTTAAATAGAAATTATGCTGACGCCATTGGAGGATTACATGACGATGGGTTTGCTTATCAACTAGAAACAGTTGCTTTTATGAATTTTCAAGCAACTAGAAATTTTGTTTTGGCAGCAAACTATCATGGAGGAACGGAAGTTATAAATTTCCCATTAGACACTTCAAATACACCAGGAACTGGTAATTTTAGTTATCATCCACATGATACTTACTTTAAATTTGTTTCTACAGAATACGCACAATTGTGTCAAACTGCTGATGGGAATTTAAATTATATGGATGCGGTTTATAATACTGGACAATTTCCTGGTACAACAAACGGAGCTGCATGGTATTCTGTTTATGGCGGAAGACAAGATGCAAGCAACTATTTTGATCATAGCAAAGAAATAACTGTAGAAATTTCAGATTTAAAAACTCCTGCTGCTGCTAATTTACCTTTCTTTTGGGATAGAAATAGACAAGCATTATTAAACTTTGTAAAACAAGCTAATTACGGTTTACATGGTATAGTTACTGATCAATCTGGGAATCCAATACATGCAAAAGTGTATGTTGGAGGAACATTTGATAATTTTGGTTCATGGGTTGAAACTTCTCCCACAAAAGGTGATTATCACAAAGTTCAAATTGCTGGAACTTACAATGTAATTTTTGAAGCTCCAGGTTATGCCACTCAAACAATATCTGTTACTTTAACAAATAATGCTACAACGACACTTAATGTTACTATGGTTCCTTCAACTTCAGTACCAACGGCAAGTGATGCAACAATTTGTACAGGACAAACCGCTGCCTTATCTGCAACTGGTACTGGCACAATAAGATGGTATAATAGTGCTACATCAACAACTCCTTTAGCTTCAACAGCTGCTTATACTACACCAGCTTTAACTTCAAACACATCATATTGGGTTGAAAGAGAAGTAACTCCTGCAAATGTTGGTCCTGCAACTGTTTCTGGAACTGGTGCAACTAATGCTGCTCTAGCAAATAGGTATCTAATATTCAATTGTACCACTCCAACTAAACTAAAATCAGTAGCTATAAACAATACTGTAGTTGGTGACATTTTAGTAGAATTACAAAACAGCTCAGGTGTAATGCTTGAATCAAAAGTAGTTAGATTAACAACTACCGGAAGTAAAGACATCGATTTAGATTTCTTTTTACCTGTAGCAACTGGTTTAAGATTAGTTTCAAGACAACTTTCAGGAACAAGTAATACATTGATTAGAGCTACTACCGGAATTACTTATCCTATAACAAGTGGTAGTATATCTATAACGGCAAATAGTGGAACAGGAACTTTCTTTCAATTTTTTAATTGGAAATTAGGTGCTGTAAAAAGTAATAGAGATGAAGTTATTGTTACCGTAAAACCAAATCCAACAAATGACTCGGTTAATCCAACATCTAGACTTGCAGGTTCTGGTGCATTTACTTTAACTGTAAATGGTACAAACTTTGTTAGTGGAGAATCAATTGTAAGATGGAATGGAACAAATAGAACAACAACTTTTGTTAGTTCAACTCAATTAACTGCAGCTATCAATGCAACTGATGTTGCAACTGCAGGAACAGCAAATGTAACAGTATTCAATACTTGTAATTCAACTACAACAAGTGCAAGAACATTTACAATAAATGTAAATTGTACTGCACCTGTTCCGAATGTTGCTTCATTACCAACAATAACTGCTCAATGTTCAGCTACTGTAACTGCTCCAACTGCAACAAGTAATTGTTACGGTCAAATTACTGGAACTACAAACTCACCTTTGACATATAATGCTCAGGGAACTTACCAAATTTATTGGACTTACAATGATGGTAACGGAAATACTTCTAATCAATTTCAAACAGTTACTATTACAGATACGACTGCACCTGTAGCAAACGTAACAACATTACCTACAATTTCAGGACAATGTTCAGTAAATATTACACAAACTCCTACTGCAACTGATAATTGTATGGGAACTATTAATGGAACTACCACAGATCCATTAACTTATTCTGCTCAAGGAACTTATTCAATCCTTTGGACTTATACTGACAATAGAGGTAACCAATCATTCCAATCACAATCTGTAATTTTTGATGATACTATTGCTCCAGTAGCAAACGTAGCTTCTTTACCAACATTAACTGGACAATGTTCAAGAACTGTAACTGCACCTACTGCAACTGATGCTTGTGTTGGAACTATTACTGGTACAACTGCTTCACCTTTAACTTATAACGCTCAAGGAACTTACAGCATTACTTGGACTTATAATGATGGTAACGGAAATACTTCAACTCAAACTCAAACAGTAATTGTTGATGATACTATTGCTCCAGTAGCAAACGTAGCTTCTTTACCAACAGTAACTGGTCAATGTTCTGCTAGTGTAACGGCTCCTACTGCAACTGATGCATGTGCTGGAACTATTACTGGGACAACTGCTTCTCCTTTAACATACAATGCTCAAGGAACTTATAACATTACTTGGACATACAATGATGGTAACGGAAACACTTCAACTCAAACTCAAACAGTAATTGTTGATGATACTATTGCTCCTATTGCAAACGTAGCTTCTTTACCAACTGTAACTGGTCAATGTTCTGCTACTGTAACTGCTCCTACTGCATCTGATGCTTGTGCTGGAACTATTACTGGTACAACTGCATCGCCTTTAACATACAATGCTCAAGGAACTTACAACATTACTTGGACATACAATGATGGTAACGGAAACACTTCAACTCAAACTCAAACTGTAGTTGTTCATGATACTATTGTTCCATTAGCAAATTTAGCTTCTTTACCAACTGTAACTGGTCAATGTTCTGCTACTGTAACTGCTCCTACTGCATCTGATGCTTGTGCTGGAACTATTACTGGTACAACTGCTTCACCTTTAACATACAATGCTCAAGGAACTTATAACATTACTTGGACATACAATGATGGTAACGGAAACACTTCAACTCAAACTCAAACTGTAGTTGTTGATGATACTATTGCTCCATTAGCAAATGTAGCTTCTTTACCAACTGTAACTGGTCAATGTTCAGCTACTGTAACGGCTCCTACTGCAACTGATGCTTGTGCTGGAACTATTACTGGTACAACTGCTTCACCTTTAACATACAATGCTCAAGGAACTTTCACTGTTACTTGGACATACAATGATGGTAACGGAAATACTTCAACTCAAACTCAAACAGTAATTGTTGATGATACTATTGCTCCTATTGCAAACGTAGCTTCTTTACCAACTGTAACTGGTCAATGTTCGGCTACTGTAACGGCTCCTACTGCAACTGATGCATGTGCTGGAACTATTACTGGTACAACAACTGATGCTTTGACTTACAATGCTCAAGGAACTTTCACAGTTACTTGGACATACAATGATGGTAACGGAAATACTTCAACTCAAACTCAAACGGTAATTGTTGATGATACTATTGCTCCTATTGCAAACGTAGCCTCTTTACCAACTGTAAGTGGTCAATGTTCTGCAACTGTAACAGCTCCTTCTGCAACTGATGCTTGTGCTGGAACTATTACTGGCACAACAACTGATGCTTTAACATACAATGCTCAAGGAACTTTCACTGTGACTTGGACATACAATGATGGTAACGGAAATACATCAACTCAAACTCAAACTGTAGTTGTTGATGATACTATTGCTCCTATTGCAAACGTAGCTTCTTTACCAACTGTAACTGGTCAATGTTCTGCAACTGTAACGGCTCCTACTGCAACTGATGCTTGTGCTGGAATTATTACTGGTACTACAACTGATGCTTTAACATACAATGCTCAAGGAACTTACACTGTTACTTGGACATACAATGATGGTAACGGAAATACTTCAACTCAAACTCAAACATTAATTGTTGATGATACTATTGCTCCAGTAGCAAACGTAGCTTCTTTACCAACTGTAACTGGTCAATGTTCAGCAACTGTTACAGCTCCAAGAGCAACTGATGCTTGTGCTGGAACTATTACTGGTACAACAACTGATGCTTTGACTTACAATGCTCAAGGAACTTACACTGTGACTTGGACCTATAATGATGGTAACGGAAATACATCAACTCAAACTCAAACAATAATTGTTGATGATACTATTGCTCCAGTAGCAAACGTAGCTTCTTTACCAACTGTAACTGGTCAATGTTCTGCTACTGTAACGGCTCCTACTGCAACTGATGCATGTACTGGAACTATTACTGGTACAACAACTGATGCTTTGACTTACAATGCTCAAGGAACTTACACTATTACTTGGACATACAATGATGGTAACGGAAATACTTCAACTCAAACTCAAACAGTAATTGTTGATGATACTATTGCTCCATTAGCAAATGTAGCCTCTTTACCAACTGTAACTGGTCAATGTTCTGCTACTGTAACGGCTCCTACTGCAACTGATGCATGTACTGGAACTATTACTGGTACAACAACTGATGCTTTAACATACAATACTCAAGGAACTTACACTATTACTTGGACATACAATGATGGTAACGGAAATACTTCAACTCAAACTCAAACAGTAATTGTTGATGATACTATTGCTCCATTAGCAAATGTAGCTTCTTTACCAACTGTAACTGGTCAATGTTCTGCTACTGTAACTGCTCCAACTGCAAATGATACTTGTGCTGGAACTATTACTGCTACAACAACTGATGCTTTGACTTACAATGCTCAAGGAACTTACACTGTTACTTGGACCTATAATGATGGTAACGGAAATACATCAACTCAAACTCAAACAGTAATTGTTGATGATACTGTTGCTCCAATAGCAAACGTAGCTTCTTTGCCAACTGTAACTGGTCAATGTTCTGCTACTGTAACTGCTCCTACTGCAACTGATGCTTGTGCAGGAACTATTACTGGTACAACAACTGATGCTTTAACATACTATGCTCAAGGAACTTATACAGTCACTTGGACATACAATGATGGTAACGGAAATACATCAACTCAAACTCAATCTGTAGTTGTTACAAATGGTGGAACAATTATCACATTCTACCAAGATACTGATGGTGATACTTTTGGTAATCCTGCTGTAACTACTCAAGCATGTACACAACCTGTTGGTTATGTTTTAAACAATACAGATTGTAATGATAACGAAATACAATATTTAGATGCTGACAACGATGGTTTCGGTTCCACAACAATTGTAGCTTGTGGTGTTGCAAACAATACTGATTGTAATGATAACAATAATACTCAAAATGTATTAATTACATTCTATCAAGATATTGATGGAGATACATTTGGTAATCTTTCAGTTTCTACTCAAGCATGTACACAACCTGTTGGTTATGTTTTGGATAATACAGATTGTAATGATAACGAAATACAATATTTAGATGCTGATAACGATGGTTTCGGTTCGACAACAATTGTTGCTTGTGGTGTTGCTAACAATACAGATTGTAATGACAACAACAATACTCAAAATGTATTAATTACATTCTACCAAGATATTGATGGTGATACTTTTGGTAATCCTTCAGTTTCTACTCAAGCTTGTTCTCAACCTGTTGGTTATGTTTTAAATAATTCTGATTGTAATGACAACCAAATTCAATATTTAGATGCTGACAACGATGGTTTCGGTTCTACAACAATTGTAGCTTGTGGTGTTGCTAACAATACAGATTGTAATGATAACAACAATACTCAAAATGTATTAATTACATTCTATCAAGATATTGATGGAGATACTTTTGGAAATCCATCAGTTTCTACTCAAGCTTGTTCGCAACCTGTTGGTTATGTATTAAATAATTCTGATTGTAACGACAACCAAATTCAATATTTAGATGCTGACAACGATGGTTTCGGTTCTACTACAATTGTAGATTGTGGTGTTGCTAACAATATAGATTGTAATGATAACAATAATACTCAAAATGTATTAATTACATTCTATCAAGATATTGACGGTGATACTTTTGGAAATCCATCAGTTTCTACTCAAGCTTGTTCGCAACCTGTTGGTTATGTATTAAATAATTCTGATTGTAACGATAACCAAATTCAATATTTAGATGCTGATAACGATGGTTTCGGTTCTACTACAATTGTAGCTTGTGGTGTTGCTAATAACACAGATTGTAATGATAACAACAATACTCAAAATGTATTAATTACATTCTACCAAGATTTAGATGGTGATACTTTTGGCAATCCATTAGTTTCTACTCAAGCTTGTTCACAACCTGTTGGATATGTAACTAATAATTTAGATTGTAATGATAATAATGCCGCTTCTAATGCATTAAATACTTACTATCAAGATTTAGATAATGATGGTTTTGGAAATCCAAATGTTTCAACTCAATCATGTTCTCAACCTTTAGGTTATGTGATTTTTGGAACTGACTGTGATGATACAAGAGCAAATGTAAATCCTAATGCTGTTGATGTTTGTTATGATGGATTAGATAACGATTGTAACGGAATTATCGACAATGCTTGTACACCAATTGTAGGATCATTACCATCAGGAACATGTGGTACAACTATTGCAGGTTTGTACTCAACTGTTACGACAAACTGGACTAATTCTGCTCAAGGGTACAGATTCAAAATCACTAAAGTGGATATGAATACTAATGCACCAATTGCTGCACCAGTTATCATTGACAGACCAGTAAATAATATTTCTTTGGCGAACGTTCCAGGAACTACTTACAACTCAAGATATATGTTTGAGATTGCAGTACGATACAACAACGTATGGCAACCTTTCTTTGGAACACCATGTTACTTAAACACACCAAATCCAGTTTCAACAATTGGAGCACAATGTGGAAGTACATTAACAGCTATGAACCAATGGATAAATGCAGGAGTAGTTTCTGGTGTTACTGCTTATAGATTTAGAGTTACAAGAGTAATTGCAGGTGTTCCAACAGGGGCTTCACAAGAAATTACTCAAGGTATGAATAGGTTCAACATGACACAATTGTCAGGAATCTTGTTTGCAAGTACTTATAGAGTAGAAGTTTCTTTAAGAAATATGGATGGTACCTTCTTACCTTATGGTACTCCATGTGATATCTATACACCAGCCCACCCAACTACACAATTAGCATCAACATTTTGTAATAATTATACAGTAAATAGTAATTCAGAATTGATAACAGCTAATGCGATTAATGGTGCAACTTCTTACCGTTTCAGAATATTTAACGGATCTGGATATAATGCAACTTATACTAATTTATATAATAGATTCACTTTAAATAATTTTGCTGGACTTACAACAGGTACTTACTCAGTTCAAGTTTCTGTAAAATTACCTAATGAACCAGATTTTGGTCCATATGGTCAAACATGTACTATTATTAAGCCTGGACCAGTTAATAACAAAACTATTAACGAAGATAGTATTGGTGAAGTTGAATTTAATGTTTCAATCTATCCAAATCCATTTAGTGATAGCTTCAACATTAAAACGAATACAATATTTAATAAAAATACTTCTATAACAGTATATGACTTAACTGGAAGACAAATTGAATCAATCAACTTAGATTCAAATGAGTTAGAAAGTATTGCTATTGGAAGTTCATATCCTAGTGGAGTTTATTCAATGATTGTAACTCAAGGAAATAATACAAAAACTGTAAGAATAGTTAAACGATAATTTTATAATTGCTTTCAAAAGAGCCATCTATTTATTAAATAGGTGGCTTTTTTTTATCTATTTATCTTAAAAACATTTTTTTTCAATCAAATAAATTAATAAATCAAATATTTCAACAATTAAAGGCGTCAAAATTGTAGAATTACTACTATGCTTAAATTATTTATTTGTAAGAAATTTTTCTTATTTTGTTTATTTTTATGTATTTCATCGATTTATTATGTATTTTATCGATGAAATATTTTTTTAATTAAAATTACAACTCTACATTTGTCATGTCAAATTACATATAAGTAAGATTCATGATTTTCTTACTTGATGAAAAAAAAGAAATCATAATTAAAACCCTAAGAGTTATGAAAAATTTTACTAAAACAAAAATGTTATTAAGAGTTATAGTTTTAATGCTATTACCATTAACATCTTTATCGCAAACAGTAATCAATTCTGAAACATTTGAATCTTCACTAGGCATATGGACCTCTGGAGGAGCCAACGTTGTTAGATTTGGTGGAGGCGCAACTGCATATCAAGGATCAAATGCTGTTAGATTTAGAGGAACTACTGGTATGACATTAACATCACCTGCCGCTGGTATTAATACTTTACCTTACAACAAAATTGATGTCAAATTCTTTTTGAGACATAATGCAAACACTAACGAAACAATTACTTTGGAATATCGTCCAAACACAGCTGCTGCATGGCAAACTGTTAGGGTTTATACAGTTGGTAATGGAGGAACAATTAGAGATATGAATAATTCAGGAATTTATCATGCCTTTTATGGTACCCTTTTTTCTACTAATTTCACATTCTCTGCCACATCTCAATTTAGATTTTCAGCAGCAATAGGCAACTCTTCTAGATTTTTCTATTTGGATTATGTTTCTATTATAGGTACAACTTACAATACTATTACTAATGGTCCTGGAGGTATAACTGCTAACCTAGAAACTTGGTTAAGAGCTGATAAAGTAAATGGAACAGGTGTAGCATCAGACAATACAGATGTAAACTCTTGGGAAGATATAGGTAAAGGAAATGATGCAACCGTTATTGATGCAACAAGAGCGGCTTTAACAAATAGACCAAGATTTAAAAATAATGCTACAGATAATATTAACTTCAACCCAACAGTATTCTTTAACAACAATCCAGCTATAAATGGTATTTCTGACTTCACTGGATTAACAAATCAAGCTGAATTGAATGGAACAGGCGGTTTTTTTACTCATGAGCAATATTTAGTTCTTGTAAATGATGTTCCTTCTACTTACAATGCTGCTACTCCTAGTACTGATATTTATTGCTCACAAAATTTAAATCCATACGACAATGATGGTACAGGTTTTGGTTATGGCCAATATACTATTAGAATGGATAATGAAATAGTAAGTTATTGTATAGGTTCAAGTCCAAGTCCAAATCCTGCCGATGTAAACTTAAGAGGATATGGTATAGCACACACAAGTACATCAGATTCTTATTCCAATGCAATTAGCATTTTAAATGCACGAAATAATCCTGCAATAAATGGCATGCAGTTATTTCATAATGCAAATCGAATAGATAATACTGAAGTTGGAGTACCTCAATTTGCTAATATATCTAACAGAAGATATTGGTTAGGTAGAAGTCAAGTTTGGAATGGAAGTTTTGGAGGTAGAATTGCCGAAGTAATCTCTTTTTCAAGCAGAAAAAATGATGTTAGCGAAAGAAGAAGAATCGAAACTTACTTAGCTTTAAAATATGGTATCACATTAGGAGTAAACGGAACTTCAATGAACTATGAAGACTCGAATGGTAACGTAGTTTGGAATTCTACAACAAATGCAGGATACAATTTTGATATTGCAGGTATTTTTAGAGATGATGCATCTCAACATTCTCAAAAACAATCTAAAAGCATCAATACAACAGAAGTTATGACTATTGGTTTAACTGATATATTAGCTACTAATTCGGCAAATACAAATACATTTGCAACAAATAGAAGTTACCTAGTTTGGGGTTCAAATGGAGCAAACATGAACAACTCTGGTGTTAACTTAAATGTAGATTTAGGTCCAACTACTATTACAACAATTACAGAAGTAGTAAACAGAAGATGGAAAGTAGTTGAAACTGGTGGTGATGTTGCTACTACAAGAGTTGCTATTCCAACAGCATCATTCACAAGTGGTTTACCGGCTTTGGGACCAACAGATGCTTATGTTATGGTAGTAGCGACAAACGCAGGATTTACGACTGGTGTTGAAACAGTATTCATGTCAACAACTGGTATCAATCAAACTTGTTTATATGATTTTGACGGAACTAAATTCATCACTTTTGGTGTAGCACATCGTGCAACTAACCCATTACACATTACGTTAGATGGTTCTGATGATTACGTGAGAATTGATAATGTAAACGAAATTGGATCTAACTTCTCAATAATGACTTGGATTAGACCAAATGGTGCCAATGATTTAGGAACTGAAAGAACGATTATTGCTAAAAAAGCATCTGCCACAACAGGATATCAAGTAGTTTTACAAAACGATAATAGAATTCGTGTTGAATGGTATCGCACAGTTTTAGGATTTCCAATACAACAAGTGTTAGTAACCAATACGGCAATTCCAAATGCTATTTGGCATAATTTTGCTGCAACTTATTCTGGTGGAACTTTAAGACTTTATATTGATGGTGTTTTAGACAGAAGTCAAAATTTAGCAATAACTCCGGCTGCATCAACAAGCACTTTTGCAATTGGAGCTCAATATATTGACAAAAACAATATTATTAATTTATTCAAAGGAGACATCGATGAATTAAGAATTTGGAACAGAGCAGTTTCAGTTACTGAAATTCGTTTCCTAATGAACCAAGAAATTGCTCAAAATGGAACTGGGACAAGAGGAACTATTATTCCTACTACAGTTACAAAAAATGATGCAAGTGCATTATTATGGAATAACTTAATTGCTTATTATTCAATGAATTCCTACATCGGAACTCACCTTGACGACGATTCTAACAATGCTAATAGAGGTAGCTTAGTAATTCCTGATAAAATTTCTATCAATTTACAAACAGCTCCAATGCCATATGAGAGTGCAGCAAATGGTTCTTGGTCAACTGATGGAACATGGAGAAATGGTACTATACAAGATATCCCTTACAGCTTATCTATAGTTGATGGTACAACTCCAATTGATTGGAATATTGTAAGAACAAATCACAATGTTGATTCAAATGGTAACAAAGTGTTATTAGGTTTATTTACTCACTCAAACACATTATCATCATCTAACGATTCTAAAATCGAAATTACACATCATTTCAGATTAGATGGTATCATGGACTTACAAGGAAGATCACAATTAGTACAACCTATTAATAGTGATTTAGACCCAACAAGTTCTGGTAGAATTGAAAGAGATCAACAAGGAACTAAAAATATTTATAACTATAATTATTGGTCATCTCCTGTAGGAACTATCAATAACACAACTAACAACAATACATTTTCTGTAAATGGTGTTATGAAAGATGGTACAACAAGTACACCACAAAACATTACTTGGACATCTGGATTGAATGGTAGTCCAACAAGTCCAATAACATTGAGTAGCTACTGGATTTTCAAATTCCAAAATCTAAGCAATAGTTATGCTAACTGGCAATCTGTAGGTTCTGGTGGTACATTGAATCCTGCACAAGGATTTACATTAAAAGGTAGCGGTGCTGCAGGTGCAAATCAAAACTTTACTTTTGTTGGAAAACCTAACAATGGTTTAATTACAACAACTGTTGCAGCTAACAATTTGAACCTTGCAGGAAACCCTTATGCTTCTGCTCTTGATGCTGATGCATTTATTACAGCAAATAATTCTTCAACAACTGGAGCTTTATATTTCTGGGAACATTCAAGCACAAACAGTACTCACAACTTGGTAGCTTATCAAGGTGGATATTCTGTAAGAAACTTAGTTGGTGGAACGCCTCCAACAGCTCCTGCAGGTATTAGCGGAGTTGGAGTTAGTGCAAAAGTTCCTCAAAGATATATTCCTGTAAGCCAAGGATTCTTCATTGTAGGTTCTGGTACTGGAGGTACGGTTACTTTTAATAATAACCAAAGAGCATTTATTAAAGAAGATAATGCTTTATCAACAAGTTTATTTAGAAGTAATACCAATATGTTATCATCTGTGAATCATTTCACAAACAATCAAGATGATGAAACTACAACTGATTCTTTCAAGAAAATACGTTTAGGATTAACATCTAAAGATAACTATCACAGACAAATTCTTTTAGGATTTATGAATCAACTTGCTACAAGCGCAATAGATTTTGGATACGACGCTGCAAACATTGATAACCAATTAAATGATATTTATTTTATCAATACTGGAACTAAACTTGTAATTCAAGGAGAAGGAAACTTTGATGTGAATAACTCTTATCCTATCGGAATCAAAACTAGTGTAACAGGTGAAGTAAAAATTATGCTAGACACTGCAGAAAACTTTACAAGTGGTGATAACTTAAGAGCATTCATTCATGACAATACAAATAACCAATATCATGAAATTACTGATCATCCTTATATTGTAGAATTACCTCAAGGTCTTACAGATAATCGTTTTACCTTAACATTTAAAGATAATAGTGCAGCTTTAGCTAATGCTTCTTTCAATATTGAAAACGGAATTGAAGTAGCTTACGCAAATACTAAAAACATATTGAACATTAAAAATAACGTGGCTGATGCCACAGTAGAACAAGTATTACTATACAACTTGTTAGGTCAATTAGTTACGACTTTTGAAGTAGAAAATCAAAGTCAACAAAACATCCAATTGCCTATCAGTGGAATTAGTTCTGGAACTTACATTGTAAAAGTAAAAACAGACAAAGGTGATACTAGCAGAAAAATCGTTTTTAATTAGGGTTTAAATGATTGATTTGACGCCAAAAAGCTCCGCAAATGCGGAGCTTTTTACTTTTTACTAATCATCTAAAAACTTGATACTTTCAACGATAGAAAAGCTTCAATCATCTAAAATTTAAAACACAATTATCTATTAACTATACTTTTACACCATAATACTGATTGGTGCATGTCTTTTTCAAATGGGGGTTTGAAAAAAGACATAAAAAAAAGTCCTCGGGTTTAAAACATAAACTCTAAAAAAAAATGAAAAAACAGAAAAATTTTTTATGTTATTTTAAAAAAAGAAAACGATAACATAAAGAAGCAACGTTAAATCAAAATCTGAGGCAATCAAACAAAACAAAAAAACCACGTAGTTTACGTGGTTTTTTTTTATTAAAAAATCAGATTTATTTCAAAGTTGTACTTAACGTAGAAAAGTCTACCTGAACTTGCTCACCAGAAATAATATTTTTCAAAGTGAACAATCCATTTGAAATTTCCTTTACTACAAAAGGAATTCCTCTTCTTTCGGCATATTTAAATTGTTTATCAATTTTGGCTGCATCTGGATACATTTCACTTTTAATGTTAGCAGCTCTAAGTTTTTGAATGGTTTGCATTACTTCAAAAGATTGGATTTCTCCAAAATTTAAAAACATCACTTTCGTTGCGGTAGTTACCGTTTCTGGAAACAATCCCAACTCATCAAGAACCAAATAAATTCTATCCAAACCAAAAGATATTCCTACTCCACTCATATTTTTTAATCCGAAAATACCTGTCAAATCGTCATATCTTCCACCACCGCCTATCGAACCCATGGCAACTCCTTCTGGCGCTGCAACTTCAAAAATTGCTCCTGTATAATAATTCAATCCTCGAGCCAAAGTTACATCTAAATCCAAAGTTGCTTTTTGTAATCCAAGTTTAGAAACATTATCACAAATAAATTGTAACTCCTCTACTCCTTTCATTCCTTCATCTGACGAAGAAAGCAAAACCGAAAGTTTCGCTATTTTCTCTTGAATAGTTCCTGTAAAATTAAATAATGGTTGTACTTTGACTAAAGCTTCTTCAGAAATTCCTTTTTCAAGCATCTCTTTTTTGACGCCGTCCTCTCCTATTTTATCCAATTTATCTAAAGCAACGGTAAAATCAATCAATTTATCTGAAGCTCCTATAACCTCAGCAATTCCAGATAAAATTTTACGATTGTTGATTTTAATGGTAACACCATGCAATCCCAATTCTGCAAAAACAGCATCATATAATTGCACCAACTCTACTTCTTGCCACAACGAAGTTGAACCAACAACATCGGCATCACATTGATAAAATTCTCTAAAACGTCCTTTTTGTGGTCTATCGGCACGCCAAACTGGTTGAATTTGATACCTTTTAAAAGGAAACTCAATCTCACTTTGGTGTTGCACAACGTACCTTGCGAATGGTACTGTTAAGTCGTAGCGTAAAGCTTTTTCGGAGATTTTACTAGTTAATTGTTTGTAGTTAATTGTTTGTAATTCATCAGAAGATACTTTATCCAAATAATCACCACTATTCAAAATTTTAAAAATCAATCGATCACCTTCTTCACCATATTTCCCCATCAAAGTATCTGAATTTTCAAAACTTGGTGTTTCTATAGGTTGGTAGCCATAGTTCTCAAAATGAGTGCGCATAATAGCAATAATATAGTTACGTTTAGAAACCTCAACTGGTGAAAAATCGCGTGTGCCTTTAGGAATACTTGGTTTAGATGCCATTTTTAAATATTAGATTTTAGATTTTTGATATCAGATATTAAATTTTCAGATTGTATTTTAGACATTAAATCTAATATCTAAAATCAGATATCTGAAATTATGGTACAAATATCATACTTTTTAAAATAATTTGTAATTCTTATAACACAAACTTGTAACAAAAACTGTAATTTCGTGTCAAATAAGAATTATGAATTCAGTTTTTAGAGAAAATATTAAGATTGCTTTGGGTTCGATTCGTGCACAATTGTTGCGTACGATTCTTACCATCGTCATTATTGCCATAGGAATCACAGCTTTAGTAGGAATTCTTACGGTTGTTTCAGCAATTGACAATGAGTTGAACTCGAAATTTGCTTCTATGGGTTCTAATACTTTCAACATCAATCAATATGAATTTTCTACAAGAAATCAAGGTGGTGGTGAAATTGAAAAAATAAACCCAATCATTTCTTATCCTGAAGCCAAAGCATTCAAAGAAAAGTACGATTATCCTTTTACACATACTTCCGTTTCATTCACTGCAACTGGAACTGCAGAGGTAAAATATGAAAATGAAAAAACCGATCCCGAAATAAGTGTTTTAGGAGTTGATGACCTTTATACAACCAATTCTGGATTAGAAATTGTAAATGGTAGAAACTTCAATCCATTCGATATTTCAAACAATGCATACGTTTGTCTTGTTGGTAGTGATTTTGCAACAAAAGGTTTATTAAAAGACGTCAATCCTGTAGATAAAATTCTTTCTATAAGAGGTGCAAAATTTAAAGTGATTGGTGTTTTAAAAGAAAAAGGCTCAACCTTTGGAAACAATCAAGATTTACGAATTCTTATTCCAATACAAGTAGCACGTTCTATTTTTTCAACACCAAACATCAATTACACAGTAAGTTCGATGGTAGACAAAAAAGAACTTTTAGAAAGTGCTGTAAATGATGCAACGGTTACTATGCGACAAATTAGAAAACTAAGTCCAGTAGAAGAAACCAATTTCGGAATATCGAGAAGTGACGATTTAGCCAACAGAATTGCCAATATCACAGGATATTTAAGTGCTGCAGCATGGGTAATCAGTATTATCACTATCATGGGCTCCTCTATTGCCTTAATGAACATTATGATTGTTTCTGTAACCGATAGAACAAGAGAAATTGGTGTAAGAAAATCACTTGGAGCCAAAAAAAATACCATTGCTTGGCAGTTTTTTATGGAAACCTTACTAATCGCTCAAATTGGTGGATTGGTTGGAATAATATTAGGAATGTTGGTAGGTTATCTAATGGCATCCTTAATGAAATTCGGATTTGTTATTCCTTGGGGTGCAATTGTTGCTGCTGTAATAACAAGTTTCATTGTAGCCATAGTTTCTGGACTTTACCCGGCAATAAAAGCATCGAAACTTGATCCTATCGAGGCGTTGAGATACGAATAAAAAGTACGAAGTACGAAGTACAAAATACGAAGTACAAAATACGAAGTAGAAAATACAAAGTAAATCTATCTTGTACTTCTAATCATTCTATCATTTCCATAAATATCTTTTTTCAAAACAATATTCTTGAAACCCATTTCTTCAAGTAATTCAACTGTTTCTTTGCCTAAATATTGATTGATTTCAAAATATAATTTTCCGTTTTTAGATAAATTTTTCTTGGCTAATTTTGCTATTTTTCTATAAAAAAGTAAGGCATCATTATCCTCAACAAATAATGCTAAATGAGGTTCATATTCTAAGACATTAGGCTTAATTTCTTCTTTTTCAAGATTTCTAACATAAGGAGGATTGGAAACAATAATATCGTATTTTTCATCTAAAACTTTTGTTTCCAAAATATTTTTTAGAATAAAATTTACTTCAACTTTATTTATTTCAGCATTTTTATGAGCTGTAGCCAAAGCTTTTTCAGAAACATCAATTGCAGAAACTTGAGCACTTGGAAGATTTTTAGCCAATGAAATAGCTATACAACCACTTCCTGTTCCTATATCTAAAACATTCAACTTCGTACTTTGTTCTTCGTACTTCGTACTTTCCAAAATCCATTCTACCAATTCTTCAGTTTCTGGTCTTGGAATTAATGTGTTTTCATTTACAAGAAATGGCAAACCATAAAATTCTGTTTCTCCTAATATATATTGTATAGGTTTCTCTTTTTTTAAATCAGACAAAACGCTTTCCCATCGCAACAATTGAACAGCATCCATTTCCATTTCTGGATTTAATGCCAAATCGATTCGTTTCTTGTTGTGAAAACTTTCTAATACAATGTAAAAGAAACTCTCAATTTCCTTTTCATCATATAAAGGAGAAAGCTCTTGTAAAAATGTGGATTTGTAGGTTTTCAACAACATTAAACTATTTTTAAACAATATTAAACTACTATAAACTTTTTATCATCCAAACCGGACAACTTATATGACCAGTTCCACCAAGTGGTTCACAAAGATACTCAAACCCAACTTTCTTATACAAACTTTGAGCTGCGAGCATTTCTGGAAGTGTTTCTAAGTAACATTTTTCATAGCCGAATTCTTTTGCTTTTGTCAAACATTTTTGAATCATTTCAAATCCAATTCCTTTTCCACGAGCTTCTTGTAAGAAATACATTTTCTGCAATTCACATATATTTTCTTCCGAATTATCCAATTGACTTACTCCTGCTCCACCAACAATTTTTCCTTCAATCTCAACTACGAAATATATAGATTTTGGTTTATCATAGGTTTCAAACATAAAATCTAATTGCTTATCGGCAAAAGCAGTTCCGGTTTTTGGATAATCATCCGATATAAATACTTGACGAATTACATTGGCAATTTGTTTGTTATCTTCAGATTGGATTTCTCTAATTATCATTTCTAAAATTTCAAAATTCGTTATTCAAAGTTGGATATTCAAAATTCAAAAAATCAAATGCTTTTGAATTATAAAATTACATTACAAAAATAGTACTTTTGTGATGTGAAAACACATGATACATACATAAAACGCTGCATCGAATTAGCCAAAAATGGTTTGGGTACAACTTATCCAAATCCTTTGGTTGGAAGTGTAATTGTATATAATAATGAAATTATTAGTGAAGGTTGGCACAGAAAATCAGGCGAACCGCATGCAGAAGTAAATGCTATAAATTCTGTAAAAGACAAATCATTACTATCTAAATCAACTATTTATGTAAGTTTAGAACCTTGCAGCCATTTTGGAAAAACACCGCCATGTTGCGATTTAATTATTGCCAATAAAATTCCAAATGTAGTTATTGGAACCATAGATCCATTTGCAAAAGTCGCAGGAACTGGAATCAAAAAGCTAATCGAAGCTGGAAAAAATGTTACTGTAGGAATTCTTGAAGACGAATGTAACGAACTAAACAAATGCTTTTTTACTTTTCACAAAAAAAAACGACCTTACATTATCTTGAAATGGGCAGAAAGCCAAGACGGATTTATAGCTCCATTAACAAAAGAAAAAAAAGAACCAGTTTGGATAACCAACGAATTTGCACGACAATTGGTTCATAAATGGCGCAGTGAAGAACAAGCAATTCTTGTTGGAACCAATACTGTTATAGAAGATAATCCAAGTTTGACAACTAGAGATTGGTCTGGAAATCATCCTATTAGAATAGTTTTAGACCAAAATAATAGAATTTCAAAAGAAAGTCATATCTTTGATAATCAAGTAAAATCCATTACGATAACTAAAGAGAATATCAATTTTAATAATAATATTGCTCTTGAAATTACCGATTTCTTATTTAATGAAGGAATTCAATCGGTAATTATTGAAGGTGGAAGACAAACTTTGCAGACGTTTATTGATGCAAACATTTGGGACGAAGCGCGAGTTTTTAGAGGTGAAATTTATTTTAAATCAGGAACCAAAGCGCCAACTATTTCTGGAGAAAATAGTAAAAAAGAGAAAATTTTAAATGACGAACTTTTAACATTTTTCAATTATGATTGATACAATAATTTTTGATTTTGGTGATATTTTTATCAATTTAGAAAAACAGGCTCAAATTGAAGCATTCAAAAAATTAGGTTTAAACGAACCTAAACCTGAACTGATTGAAATAAATGACTTATTTGAAAAGGGAAAAGTAACAGAATTAGAATTCATTCAGTCGTTTCATCAATTTATTCCTAATGCATCTTTAGAAGAAATTAGAGGAGCATGGAATACCATAATTGGAGAATTTCCATTATATAGATTGGAGTTTTTACAAATGCTTTCCTATAAAAAATACAAATTGTTTCTACTAACAAATACAGATGAAATTCACATAAGTAGATTTGAACACAATGTTGGAGTTTCTTTTTTCAGTGATTTCTATCAATGTTTTGAAAAAGTTTTTTACTCGTATGAAATGGGAATGAGAAAACCCGATCCTGCCATTTTTACAACCATAATGAGTAAATACGATTTATCTCCTAAACGCACTCTATTTGTAGATGATAAAAAAGTAAATACCGATGCAGCAGCTAGTTTAGGACTTCACGTATGGAATCTAGAAGTTGGAAAAGAAGATGTTGTAGACTTGTTCAATCAAAAACATTTGCCGCTTTAAGTTTTGAACGATACCTACAAAACCATTGCCACATCATCTGAAGAAATTTTATTTAAAGAAAAAAATAGCAAGTTTTTTGGCTACGCATTTCCTGTAACTTCTGAAGAAGAAATCAAAAATCATTTAGACATCTTACGAAAGCAACATTATGGCGCAGTACATTTTTGCTATGCTTTTCAAATTGGAACCGATAAAATTCAATATAGAGCCAATGATGATGGCGAACCAAGTAATACTGCTGGAGCACCAATTTATGGACAAATTCAATCTTTTGGACTAACTAATATATTAATTGTAGTAGTTCGATTTTTTGGCGGAATTAAATTAGGTGTTGGCGGATTGATTTCAGCATACAGAACTTCAGCTCAAATGGCATTGGAAGCATCAGAAATTATTGAAAAAACAATTAACATACATTATACAGTATCCTTTGATTACAAAAACATGAATAAAGTAATGCGAGTAATTAAAGAAAAAAATCTTGAAATAATTTCACAAAACATGAACGAAAGTTGCGAAATTGAAATTGCAACACGCAAAAAAAATGCCGAACAAATTGTCGACATTTTTAATAATTTATTTGAAATTGAGATAAAATTAAAAGACTAAACTTCTGCTTTTAAAATATCTAAAATGTAGCTTGGTGGAACAATAGGTTTTCCATTTTTTATGTCCACAAAAACGAGTATAAAATGAGCAGTTGTTAACAACTCTTCGTTTTCACTGCGGATTTCACAATCAAATTCAATCTTTACACCACTATATTTCTTCAACTTCGTATTGATTGTTAACATATCATCATAACGAGCTGGTTTTTTGTAATTCAAATGCATTGAAACTATAGGTAAGGCTATTCCGCTTTCTTCTAATGCTTTGTACGAAACGCCTTTATTTCTAAGCCATTCCACTCTTCCTATTTCAAAATAAGGCACATAACTGCCATGATATACTACTCCCATTTGGTCGGTTTCGCCATATCTAACTCTAACTTGTACTTCGTGTCCGTTCATCTATTTTTTTTGCTTTTAATCTAAATTTAAAATACTCATTACAACAAAATTTTTAAAAAATCAATACCATATTATTTTTTTTTAAAGAAATTTGTTCACATATTTGTTAACCCAAAAAACACGAAGAAAATCTCCTTTTTTTTTGTAAGAGAACCTTTAATTAAATTAGTAATTTTAACAATAATATGAACAAAACTGCGCAATCGGTATGGGAAAACTGTCTGTCATTTATAAAAGACAATATTCAAGAGCAAGCATACAAAACTTGGTTTGAACCTATTAAGTCAGTTGAACTTTCTGATAACGCATTGTACATTCAAGTTCCAAGTAAATTCTTTTACGAATGGCTAGAGGAACATTATGTGAAATTACTAAAAGTTGCCCTAACCAAAGAACTTGGAAAAAACGCAAAGTTACTCTATAAAATTAAAATGGAAAACACTTATGGCAATAAACAACCTTTTACGGAACAATTGCCATCTGCTCACCGTGGTCCAATAAAATCACAAGATGTTGACGCTCCTTTTAAAAATCTAAACCCAGAACTTAAAAATCCATTTGTGATTCCTGGAATTAGAAACTTAAAAATTGAGTCTCAACTTAACCCAAATTATAGTTTTGATAATTTCTTAGAAGGTGATTCTAACAGATTAGCTCGTTCAGCTGGTATGGCAGTTGCCAACAAACCTGGAGGAACTTCATTCAATCCACTGTTAATTTTTGGTGGTGTTGGACTAGGAAAAACTCACTTAGCGCATGCTATTGGTGTTGAAATTAAAGATAAATATCCTGAAAAAACCGTGTTGTATATTTCTGCCGAAGTATTCACACAACAATATATAGATTCTGTTAAGAAAAATAATCGTAATGATTTTATTCATTTTTATCAATTGATAGATGTGTTAATTATTGATGACGTTCAATTCTTATCAGGAAAATCAGGTACGCAAGATGTGTTTTTCCATATTTTTAATTATTTACATCAAAATGGAAAACAAGTAATTCTTACTTCAGACAAAGCTCCTGTTGATATGCAAGATATCGAACAACGTTTGTTGTCTCGTTTCAAATGGGGATTATCTGCCGAATTACACCAACCTGACTACGAAACAAGAGTTTCTATTTTGAACAACATACTTTATCGTGATGGTGTTGAAATGCCAAACGAAATTGTAGAATATGTTGCACAAAACATAAAATCTAATGTACGTGAACTTGAAGGCGCAATTATTTCTTTAATCGCACAATCATCTTTCAATAAAAAAGAAGTTACTCTCGAATTAGCGAAAAGCATTGTAGAGAAATTTGTTAAAAATGTAAAACGTGAAATATCAATCGACTATATCCAAAAAGTAGTTTCTGATTATTTCCAATTGGATTTAGATACTTTACAATCTAAAACTAGAAAACGTCATGTGGTTCAAGCAAGACAATTGGCTATGTTTTTTGCAAAGAAATTTACTAAAGCCTCTTTAGCAAATATTGGTTCTCAAATTGGAGACAGAGATCACGCTACTGTTTTACACGCCTGCAAAACAGTTGACAACTTGGTTTCAACCGATAAGCAATTCAAAAAATTTGTTGAAGATATTCACAAAAAATTATCATTATAGCAATCAGCTTTTCTTACTTTTGCATTTGAAAGTAAAAACTGAAACTTAATACTATGTCCGTTAAAATTTTAATGGTTTGCTTAGGCAATATCTGTCGTTCACCATTGGCAGAAGGACTTTTAGCAGCTAAACTTCCTAAAGACAAATTCCTGGTAGATTCTGCCGGAACTGGTCATTGGCATGTTGGAAAACAACCAGATGAGCGCTCTATAGCTACAGCTAAAAAAAACGGACTGGATATATCCAAACAAAGAGGTAAACATTTTACTCCTAAACACTTTGAAGAATTTGATTACATCTATGTTATGGATGGTTCAAATTATGACGATGTTGTCTTTATGGCTAAAACCGAAGAAGACAAAAATAAAGTACAACTTATTTTAGACGAATTATTTCCTGGTGATAATGTTGACGTGCCAGACCCATATTATGGTTTACAAAACGGATTTGATATGGTTTACGAAATGCTTGATGAAGCTACGGATTTATTAGCAAAAAAATTAATAGCAAAACATTCCTAATGAAGCCAGTAAACTTAAAAGGTATTTTATATTTAATTCCTACAACACTTGGCGAAAGCAATCCGCATGATGTTTTGCCTCAAACAGTTAAAAGAGCCATCGAATTTATAGATTGCTATATTGTTGAGAATGAAAAAACTGCACGTAGGTTTATAAAAAGTATTTACCCAGAAAAAGTACAATCCTCTCTAATAATTAGTTCTTTAAACAAACACACCGAAGTTTCTGAACACAACGAAATGATTCAGCCTTGTTTACAAGGAATCAATGTTGGATTAATGAGCGAAGCTGGTTGTCCTGGTGTAGCTGATCCTGGTGCTGCAATTGTTAAACTAGCTCATGAAAAAGGAATTCAAGTAGTTCCTTTAGTTGGGCCATCCTCCATTTTATTAGCTATGATGGGTAGCGGAATGAATGGACAAAGTTTTGCTTTTAATGGTTATTTACCTATTGACAAATCTGATAAAAAATCGGCTTTGAAAAATTTTGAAAAACTTTCTTTTGATAAAAACCAATCGCAAATTTTTATTGAAACACCTTATAGAAACAATAAGTTATTAGAAGATTTTCTCCAAACATTACAACCCAACACTCATTTGTGTATTGCTGCAGATATAACACTTCCAACAGAATACATCAAAACAATGAAAGTTTCAGAATGGAAAAAAGCAACCATTGATTTACACAATCGACCGACTATATTTATTATACATAAATCATATTAAATAAAAAAGCCATCAGAATTTGATGGCTTTTTTATTATATAACTTTTAACTATTTTGTCACTTTAGGACTACTTTCAGGTTTGATATTATGAGTTTCATAACCACCAAACTCTTTCATATACGACTTTACTGAAGTTCCGTAATTGTCTTTACATTTTTTTCTTCCGTTAGATTCTAGGAACTTTCTAACAGAACCTGCTCCACCTAAATGAGCTGCAGCTAAAATTCCTGATTCAGTAATTCTTACTCCATCAATCATTTTACCTCTATATTCTTTTATCACTTCTCTTAATTCCCATTTGTTCTTTTTTAACAACGCGATAAAAGCTTTTTCTTGCATTTTGTGACTTCTCAAAAACAGCATGCTATCTTTAATTCCGATTGAAGCTAATGTTGATTTACCAAATTGGTATTTACCTAAATATCCTAAAGAATTAACTTTACTATATTTTCCTTGAGATTCTTTGAAAGCGATAGCTTCTTTAAATCCAATAAAATATTTTCCGGTAAAAGGTATAGAAGTATTGATATAATCTGATGGTTTTTCTGAAGGAAATTGATATAACAATTCTTCATTTTCGTCTACATAAAACCAGTTATGATTGAAAGATTCTATAGGTTTAAAAGCGGAGCTTATAAATCCAATTAACACAACGATTCCTATGTAAAACGACCATCTATTTATCATAAATTGTAATTTCCAAGTGCTGTCACCATCTTGATATTGACGGTGCAAATGTACAACTTATTTTTAAATAAAATTGAAAATCAAGCAGTTAAAGTTTTCTAAAAGTAAAAACCACGCCATTTAACTCCTTGTGAACCACTGATTTCAATCGTTGGAGCTGGAATTTTGATAGCGTTAAAAATCGAAAAAAAAGTCTTTAAAAAAGCTGATTTCGTCTCAATTTTTGTCAAATCTGCATCCAAACTTAGGTAAAATTGTCGCTCTCTTTTCGAAAAAGGAAGGTTTAAATCAGCTACTGTTTCACTTCTTCCAGCTATCATCCCATCTGCACCATAACCTGCAGCCAAATTTAACCATTTGGGCAATTTAGAAGATTTAAAAAATGAATGCAAATTCACTGATAGCCAATACGTTTGACCATTGTAATCTTTAAAAATCTCTTCAGAAAGTGAACTACCCAACACATTTGGACGCAAGGAAGCATATTTTGTAGTTTGAAATGAAAATTTCGGCACAATGCGTTGCTCCTTCCATAATAATTCTTGAGAAACATATAGAGCAGTTCCTCCAGCATTAGCAATTAAATCTCCTGAAGATGCACCCCATTCTTGCGAAAAGCCATCAAAAACCTCAACTGCTGTTAAAAAAGCAAAACCAACAGTTGCGCCATATACTAATTGACTTTTTCTATCACATCCACTCCATTTCAAAGCATTTGCACCATAGCTTCCTAGATGATAAGCCGAAAAAACATGTCCAGCTTTATCCATTTGAAGCCATTCATCATTATCATTAATAAAATGAAAGTCAGATTTTGGGTAATCTGCATACCAAAGTTGATTAAGACCTACCAAAGCACTAGAGACTAAAACAGTTTCAGAGATAATAACTCCGTTGAGACGTTTTTTATTTAAAGAATCGGAAGGTTTGAAAAAATTATTGAAGTCACTCTGAGAAAATCCGAAGTTGAATTTTAACAGAAGTAAAAGCAATAGTATTAAAGGTGATTTTTTCAACACTTATCGGTTGGTTCCTGTAGTATTCAACCAATCAGCATACTTCTTTGCATTAACTTGATGCTGAGGATAAGTTGAAGCAAATTCATGATATCCAAAACGTTCAACACTTGCACAAAAGTAGATATAGTCATGCTTCTCTGCATTTAAGACAGCATCGATAGCATTAATATCTGGTTGAGCAATTGGTCCTGGAGGCAAACCAATATTAACATAAGTATTATAAGCTGATGAAATGGTCAAATCACCGTAAAGAACTCTTTTTATAACTTGATCAAAATCATTATCTCTAAGTTTTAGTGAATAAATTACCGTTGGATCTGCTTGCAAAGGCATACCTTGAGTAATTCGATTCAAATAAGCACCAGCAACTCTTGGACGTTCATCTTTTTTAACAGTTTCTTTATGCACAATTGAAGCTAAAGTAATCACTTGCTCTGGAGTCATTCCTAATTCTTCAGCTTTAGCTAAACGATCTTTATTCCAAAATTTCTTGTACTCATCAAGCATTTTATCTCGGAATTTTTCAGCAGATGTATTCCAATAAAATTCATACGAATTTGGAAGAAACATACACAAAACATTCTCTTTTGTAAAACCATTTTTCTTTAAAAAAATGCTATCTCTAAAAGCTGTCATCAATCCTAAAGAATCCGCCTCAATTTCAGAACCAATTCTTTGAGCCACGTTTTCTAATCGCTCTTGATTGTTAAAAGCAATTTTTACAGGTAAATTTCTTCTTAAAGAAGCTATCAAACCAAAGTTGCCCATTCCTTTTTTAAACAAAAACCTACCTGGTTTAACATTGTCATCATATTTTCTCAAACTAGCCATAAGATCAAAACCACTCATACTTTCAACATATGGTGAAACGATTCGTTTAACGTCTTCATAATTGGAACCTGTTGGAATTTCAACATAGAGTTCATCTTTAGAGAATTTAGTATTAGAAGAGAAAAACTTCACATAAACAATAGTAGCGACAACTAGAAAAAGAGCCGTTCCAATTCCTAAAATGGTTTTTAATTTTTTGTTCAAAACAATATTTTTTTAATGTTGATGATTGATTAACTGAAAAAGAGCTTCGTCATGAAAGGCATTATTGTGATAAATCCAATCTTTCTTCACTCCTATTTTCTGAAATCCAAAAGTAGTAAAAAGGTTTAAACTTGCTTCATTATCCATTCCAATATTTGCATAAAGTTGGTGCAATTGTAATTGTTTGAAACTATAATCAATTAATAAACTAAGCGCTTCTTTACCTATTCCGTTACCACGATTAGTTTCATTTTGAATTAAAATTCCAATTCCTGCACGATTATTTACAGGATCAAAATCGAATAAATCTATTAATCCAATAGCTTCAAAAGTGTCATTTTTACATATTGCAAGGCGTAATTGTTTGGCTTCATAAATATCTTGATGTGCATTTTCAAGATATTGACGAATTAAAAACTTACTGTAAGGCGTTTGCGTATTGCTCACATTCCAAATCGATTCGTCGTTTTCTATTTGATAGACAAACTCCAAATCTTCTGGTTCGAGTGCTCTTAAGAATATATTTTTACCTTTTAATGTAATCATGAAACTTTTTTTATTTACCAAATAATCTAACTAAAATAACAATAAGTAAAAATATAATTGCAAGTGGTAAAATTATATACATTTCTAAAGATTTATACATACTGAAATAATCTTTTTTAGAAAAGCCATCTTTATCTGAATTAAATTTTGAAAACAATAATAAACAACAAACTACAAGGAGTAAAACTAAAGTTGTTAAATCTACACTCTGCATGTAATTAAATTAATATTTCTCCTTCAAAAACAAAAGTCGCTGGTCCAATTAAAAAAACTTTTTCAAAACCTTTGTCTGATTTTTCAAATGTAACTTTTAACTTTCCGCCTTCTACATTTATATCAATTGAATTTGAATTGGTTTTTCCGATTACATTCATAGCAATTGCTGTTGCTGTTGCTCCTGTTCCACAAGATAATGTTTCATCTTCAACGCCACGTTCATAAGTTCTTAGTCGGAAATGATTATCTGAAATTTGATTAACAAAATTCACATTGCTTCCAACTTTTCCATACAAATCAGAATATCTGATTTCGGCACCATTATCTTTTACATTATAGTGTTCTAAATCATTTACCAAAGTTACATGATGTGGTGATCCTGTATTTAAAAAAACATATTCTGAATCGATTTTCACCTCATCAACATCTTTCATTTGAAGTGAAACAATTCCATTTTTGTCAATTGTTGCATGATGCAAACCATCAGTTGCTATGAAAGTCGCCTCATTATTTATAACATTCAAACTTTTAGCAAAAGCTACCAAACATCGTCCGCCATTACCACACATCGAGCTTTCATTTCCGTCAGAATTGTAGTAAACCATCCTAAAATCTGTCGAATTGTCATTTTCTAAAAGAATTAAACCATCAGCACCAATACCAAAACGTCTGTCGCAAAGACGTTCAATCAGTTTGGTATCGTTTTTGGGAAAGAAATTTTGACGATTATCAATCATCACAAAATCATTTCCTGTTCCTTGATATTTGTAAAATTTGAGTTGCATTTTTATTTTTGTATTCCACAAAGTTACAAATATTAATGATACGTTAAAGATTGTTAAACGAGCGTTAAACTGATTTTATAAAAATAATAAATTACTAATTTTGATGTTAAATGATTTAAAACAATTTAAAAAATGAAAAGATTATCAAGTTTATTTTTAGTGTCTTTGTTAAGCGGTGCTACAACACTAGGTGCTTATAAATTATTTATTGAAAAAGATGTCAATGGAAATTCAATTGTTACACAAGCTCCAAATTCCTTCGGAAGAACCGTTGGAATGGGTGCCGAAAATATTGATTTTACTTCGGCTGCAGAAAATGCAGTTCACACGGTTGTTCACGTAAAAAATGTTTCTGTTAGAACAGTTTACAACCCAATTATGGAATTTTTCTACGGTTCACGAGGAGGACAACAACAAGAACAAATTGGAACAGGTTCTGGAGTTATTATTTCTGAAGACGGCTATATTGTTACCAATAATCACGTGATTAAAGATGCTTCTGAATTGGAGGTTACTTTGAATAACAACAAAGTTTACAAAGCAAAATTAATTGGAACCGATTCTAAAATGGATATCGCTTTATTAAAAATCGATGCTGATGGAAAATTACCTTATTCAACATTTGCCGATTCAGATCAAGTGAAAGTTGGAGAATGGGTTTTAGCAGTTGGAAATCCATACAATTTGAATTCGACTGTTACAGCTGGAATTGTTTCTGCGAAAGCTAGAAATTTGGATACCAAAGGAATTCAATCGTTTATTCAAACGGATGCTGCTGTAAATCCAGGAAATTCTGGTGGTGCTTTAGTCAACACTCGTGGAGAATTGATTGGGATTAATACAATGATTTCTTCTCCAACAGGAAGTTATGCTGGATATTCATTTGCAGTTCCATCAAATATTACACGCAAAATCATTGAAGACATTATGGAATTTGGAAATGTTCAAAGAGGAATTCTTGGTGTTGAAGGAAGTGAATTGACTGGAAATTATTCTAAAGAATTAGGAATTAAAGATACTGAAGGATTCTATATTAATAAAGTAAATAAAAATTCTGGTGCGGAAAAAGCAGGTTTGAAAAAAGGTGATATCATCAAAAAATTAGACAATCAGAAAATTTCATCTTATGCTGAATTATCTGGATTTATCAATACAAAACGTCCGAATGATAAGGTAAATGTGACTTATGAAAGAGACGGACAAACCAAAGTTGTTCCTGTAGTTTTGGTAAAAAACGATATCATTCAAACTGATTTTAAAGGTTTAGAATTAGAAAATTTATCAGATGCTGATAAGAAAAATTTCAGAATTGACTACGGTGTAAAAATCAAAGAAGTAAGTAACCAAAGACTTTTACCTTACAAAGACGAATTAGAAGGAAGCATCATTTTAGACATCAATGGAGTAAATGCATCCGATGTAGAAACGGTATCGAGAGCAACCAACAACGCTAATGAAAGTCAAGGAACTAGTGTCAAATTAATGACAAAAAATGGTCAAGTAATGCGCATCATCATCTAAATATAATGTAATAAAAGGTGAAAAACCATTCTGTTTTATTCAGAATGGTTTTTTTATTTAAAAAAAGTTTGAAATAATTTTACGAAAACGTTATAGTTGATTACTTTTGCACGGAAATTTATTTTTAACAACACAACTAATCAATTTTTCTCAAAATGAACAAAAACGCATTATACGAAAAAGAGCTTTCTTTTCAAGCTGACAGACGAAAGGCTGGTGTAGAATTTATTAAAATCATTAGTGATTTATGGTATGACAAATCCATCGAATTGGTATTCTTTAGAAATCAATTAATTGATAGAAACGTTAGCGATATTATGAATCTTCATGAATATGCTGGTGAATTCGTTCAAAAACCAATTAATGTTTTTGATTCTGTTGAAATTGCTCGTGCTATTGAAAATTTAGATTTACCACCATCAAGAATAGATATTGGAAAACTGACTTATGAATATCATTTAGAAGACAATAAATACCACGATGCACGTGCGTTTGTGATTGACAAATTAAAAGACGCAAAAAATTCGCAAGAAATTAAACCTAAAGATGTAGTTCTTTATGGATTTGGTAGAATTGGAAGATTATTGGCTCGTGAAATGATGAGTAAAATTGGAAAAGGACAACAATTACGTCTAAGAGCAATTGTAACTCGTGATAGAAATGACGCACAATCTTTAGAAAAAAGAGCTTCGTTATTGAGATATGATTCGGTTCATGGCGATTTTGAAGGTTCTGTAAATGCTGATACTGAAAATGATGCTTTAATCATCAACGGAACAACAGTTCACATTATTACAGCCAATTCTCCAGAAGAAATTGATTACACTAAATACGGAATTGAAGATGCTTTAGTAATTGATAACACTGGTGTTTTCACAACTGAAGAAGCATTACAAAGACATTTAGTTTCTAAAGGAGTTGATAAAGTTTTATTGACTGCTCCTGGAAAAGGTGTTCCGAATATTGTTTACGGAGTAAATCATAATGATTATAATCCTGATACTGTAAATATTTTCTCGGCTGCGTCTTGTACAACAAATGCAATTACACCAATTTTAAAAGCAGTGGAAGATACGCTTGGAGTTGTAAAAGGTCACTTAGAAACTATTCATGCTTATACCAACGACCAAAACTTGGTAGACAATATGCACAAAAAATACCGTCGTGGTAGAGCAGCTGCTTTAAACATGGTAATTACAGAAACCGGAGCTGGAAGTGCTGTTGCAAAAGCATTACCTAATTTGGCAGGAAAATTAACTTCCAATGCTATTCGTGTTCCTGTTCCAAATGGTTCACTTGTAGTTTTGAATCTTGAAGTTGGTAAAGAAACTTCTGTTGAAGAGATAAACAATATTATGAAAAAATATGCTTTAGAAGGTGAACTTGTAGAGCAAATTAAATATTCTTTAAACAACGAATTAGTTTCTTCTGACATTGTTGGAACATCGGCACCATCTATTTATGATAGCAATGCGACAATTGTTTCTGGCGACGGAAAAAACATTGTTCTATATGTTTGGTACGATAACGAATATGGTTATAGCCACCAAGTTATAAGACTTGCAAAATATATTTCTAAAGTAAGACGTTATACTTACTATTAGTAGATTATTAATTCGAAATTAAATTCCGTTTCATTGCTTTGAAACGGAATTTTTTTGTTTTCAAAATAAAAATATACTATTTCAATTCCCATTTTATAGAGTTTACTTCAACAAATACTTGACTTCTTTGATTTTTTAATTAATTTTTGATTAATTTTTGAAATAAATGTCACTACTTTCCAATAATTATGATATTTTAGCGTTTTTAAAATGTAACCCAAATTTACATCTATGAATAAATCCTTGTTTGTATTGCTATTATTGGCACAATTTTCTTTTGGCCAAGAAAAATCAAAAGTTACCACTTATAAGTATGGCTACAATGGCATGGAGCTAATTGTAAAAAACAATAGTGGAAATATGATTGTTGTAAGCACCTTTAATTCTAAAAAAGAACTTAAAGAAGAAATCGCACAAAAAGTTTATCAGCAATTTAAAGAAAGTAAATTAGTAACTGGTGATACATTAAAAATACAAGGTGACAACGCAATTGTAACTGGAAAATGTTTCATCCTACAAAAAGGAAAGTTAACTACACTTAACTTTTATTATGAAACTGTAGAATGGGATTCAGGTTTGACCGAAATTTATAAAAATATATAATTAAAAAAGCTCCTAAAATTTAGGAGCTTTTTTTTGCAAAAATAAATTACTAACCAATTATGCGTTGGCAGCAATTAAGTTTAAAGCCGATCCAGCTACAAACCAACCAATTTGGCTTTCGTTGTAAGTGTGATTTGCTAGAATTATATCTTTTGAACCATCAGCGTGAACGAATTCTAACGTTAATGGCTTTCCTGGTGCAAATTCTGTTAAGTCTAAGAAATTGATAGTATCATTCTCTTGGATTTTATCATAATCTGCTTCGTTAGCGAAAGTTAATGCTAACATTCCTTGTTTTTTCAAGTTAGTTTCGTGAATACGAGCAAAAGATTTTACCAAAACCGCTTTTACTCCAAGGAAACGAGGTTCCATCGCAGCGTGCTCTCTTGAAGAACCTTCACCGTAATTTTGATCACCAACAACAATTGAAGGAACTCCAGCCGCTTTATAAGCTCTTGCTACAGCAGGAACAGCAGCGTATTCTCCTGTTAATTGATTTTTAACTTTATTAGCTTCTTGATTGTAAGCATTTACAGCACCAATCAACATATTATTTGAAATATTATCTAAATGTCCTCTGAAACGTAACCATGGTCCAGCCATAGAAATGTGATCTGTAGTACATTTTCCGAAAGCTTTGATAAGTAATTTTGCTCCTGAAATGTTTTTTCCATCCCATGCATCAAATGGTGCTAAAAGTTGTAATCTATCTGATGTTGGAGATACCACAACAGAAACATTACTTCCATCTGCAGCTGGCGCTTGAAAACCTGCGTCTTCTACATCAAAACCTCTTTTTGGAAGTTCATCACCTGTAGGAGGATTTAATTTTACAGCTTCACCTTTATCATTCAATAAAGTATCTGTTATTGGATTGAAAGACAAATCACCTGAAATCGCTAAGGCAGCTACCATTTCTGGAGAAGTTACAAAAGCATGTGTGTTTGGGTTTCCGTCAGCACGTTTTGAGAAATTTCTGTTGAACGAGTGAACGATGGTATTTTTTTCTCCTTTATCTGCTCCTTCTCTATCCCATTGTCCGATACATGGTCCGCAAGCATTAGTAAATACTTTAGTTCCCATTTTTTCGAAAGTTGCGATGATTCCATCTCTTTCAATAGTATAACGAATTTGCTCAGAACCTGGATTGATTCCGAATTCTGCTTTTGGAGAAATTCCGTGAGCAACAGCTTGTTCAACGATTGAAGCAGCACGCGCCATATCTTCGTATGATGAGTTGGTACAAGAACCAATTAAACCCCATTCTACTTTTAAAGGCCAACCATTTTTAGTTGCTTCCTCTTTCATTTTAGAAACAGGCGTTCCTCTATCTGGAGTGAAAGGTCCATTAATGTGTGGTTCTAATTCAGATAAGTTAATTTCGATTAATTCATCAAAATATTGACTTGGATTAGCATAAACTTCAGCATCACCTGTTAAATAATCCGCTACTTTATCTGCTGCATCAACTACATCTTGACGACCAGTTGCTGCTAAATATCTTCTCATTGAATCATCGTATCCAAAAGTTGAAGTCGTTGCTCCAATTTCTGCTCCCATGTTACAGATTGTTCCTTTTCCAGTACAAGACATATTGATTGCGCCTTCACCAAAGTATTCTACAATAGCTCCAGTTCCACCTTTTACAGTAAGAATATCAGCTACTTTTAGAATCACGTCTTTTGGAGCTGTCCAACCGTTTAATTTTCCTGTCAATTTAACACCGATAAGTTTAGGAAATTTTAATTCCCAAGACATTCCTGACATTACATCAACCGCATCAGCACCACCAACACCAATTGCTAACATACCTAATCCACCAGCATTTACTGTATGTGAATCGGTTCCAATCATCATTCCACCTGGGAATGCATAATTTTCTAAAACAATTTGGTGAATAATTCCAGAACCTGGTTTCCAGAAACCAATTCCGTATTTGTTTGAAACAGAAGAAAGAAAATCAAAAACTTCTTTTGATTGTGAATTTGCTACAGCTAAATCGGTTGTAGCACCAACTTTTGCTTGAATCAAGTGATCACAGTGAACTGTTGTTGGAACAGCAACTGTTTTCTTTCCTGCGTGCATAAATTGTAATAATGCCATTTGAGCTGTTGCATCTTGACAAGCAACTCTATCTGGAGCAAAATCAACATAATCTTTTCCTCTTGAAAAAGCTTGAGAAGGCGTTCCTTCCCATAAATGTGAATATAAAATCTTTTCAGAAAGTGTTAACGGACGTCCAACTAATTCACGTGCTTTATCCACACGTTCTGCCATTGTTCCGTACACTTTTTTAATCATTTCGATATCAAAAGCCATAATGTAATAGGTTTATTTATTTGCAACGCAAATTTACGAAAACGTTGTACCATTAAAAAATTTTTAGTCAAATATCTTTATTGAAAGAAATAATTTGCGAAAACGAGAATTTGGCTATACATTTTTTATCAAAATCGCATTTTAAAGAAGAAAAATTGATGATTGTTAAATTTTAGAATAAAAAAAACTCCTAACAAATTCAATTCATTAGGAGTTTAAATATTTTTATAAAACTTACATCAACTTACTTATAATTACTTCTTCTGTAATCCCTTCGGCATCGGCTTTGTAATTTTTGATAATTCTGTGTCTTAATATTCCTGTTGCAACTGCTTTTACATCTTCAATATCTGGAGAGAATTTTCCGTTGAATGCTGCGTTGGCTTTGGCTGCCAAAATTAAATTTTGAGAAGCTCTTGGTCCTGCACCCCAATCTAAATAATTATTTACATAATCAGTTGCTAATGGTGAATTTGGACGCGTTTTTCCAACTAAAGTTACTGCATATTCAATAACATTATCTGCAACAGGAATTCTACGAATTAAATGTTGGAAGTCGATAATTTCTTGAGCAGAAAACAAAGGATTTATAGTTGGTTTTGCGTCAGAAGTGGTGCTTTTTACTACTTCAACTTCTTCTGCAAACGATGGATAATCTAACTTTATAGCAAACATAAAACGGTCTAATTGCGCTTCTGGCAAAGGATAGGTTCCTTCTTGCTCAATTGGGTTTTGGGTTGCTAAAACAAAATAAGGCAAATCTAATTTATAGTTATGCCCTGCAATAGTTACCGAACGTTCTTGCATCGCTTCCAATAAAGCGGCTTGCGTTTTTGGTGGCGTTCTGTTAATCTCATCTGCTAAAATGATATTAGAAAAAACTGGTCCTTTGATGAATTTAAACTGACGGTTTTCATCTAAAATTTCACTTCCTAAAATATCAGATGGCATCAAATCTGGTGTAAACTGAATTCTTTTGAAATTCAATCCTAAAGCTTGAGAAATAGTATTGACCATTAAGGTTTTTGCCAAACCAGGAACTCCAACAAGCAAAGCGTGTCCACCTGAAAAAATACTCAATAATATCTGGTCAACAACATCGTCTTGACCAACAATTATTTTGGAAATTTCTTTTTTAAGTTCGAGCCTTTTCTGAACTAAATTCTGTATCGCTGTAACGTCTGACATATTTAATATTAGATTTTAGATATTAGATTTTAGATGTTTTTATCCATCCAAATCCAAAGTATACTATTATTTTTTCAACCAATTATTTGTAAAAGTACAATCTTTGTACTCACCATTAATTTTGATGTAGGTTTCTTTTACCTTTTCATCTGTCCATTTTGCAATGGCATTGATTTGCTTTTCTTTAAGAGCTAACTCTTTAATTTTGATAAAATCTTTACTAAAATCGGCAGTATGCTCTTCAATTTTATTGGTAACCATTATAATCTTATAACGCTTTCCAGCTTTCGCATCTTCATCTAAAATAACTGAAGAAATTTCGCCACTTTTCAAATTAGAAACTTGACCATAAATAACTGGATCCATATTGGTCAATTCAAAATGCGTATCTTGAGTTTTTGGGTTAACTAACGTTCCTCCATTAGCACGAGTTTCTTTCTCATCAGACATCGTTCTTGCTGCTTCTGCAAAAGTAATTTCTTTAGCCAATATTCTAGTTCTTAGCAATTCGATTTTATCTTTTGCCTCTTTTAGTGCATCATAAGATACTTTTGGCATCATCAAAATATGTCGTAATTCTAAATCTTGACCTTTTACTTTTTCCAAATAAATAATGTGAAAACCAAACTCAGTTTCAAAAGGTTCTGATATTTCACCTTCTTGTAATGAGAAAGCAACGTCTTTAAACTCTTTTACGAAAGGTGTTTTCTTGTTGATTTTATAGAAACCTCCACTAGATCGCGAACCAGGATCTTCTGTATACAATACGGCTTTGGTTGTAAAACTTGCACCTTCTTGCACTTGTTTCTTAATTTCTTTCAATCGATCAATAACCACTTGTTTTTCAGCTTGAGAAACTTTTGGTGCGATAACGATTTGTGCAATTTCAAGCTCAGCACCCAACATTGGACGTTCTGATTCTGGAATTTTCTTGAAAAAATTTCTAGTTTCTTCAGGTGTAATTTGAATAGGATCAATAATTTTCTTCTGCATTTCAGCAGCTAATTTTTGTTGTTTCAAGATTTCAAAAAGTTCAGTTTTGAACTCGTCTTCGTTATTCTTTTTGAAATATTTTACCACATTTTCCATAGACTTAAGTTGTTCAACCATATAGTCTATTTGTTGATTCATTTTTTCTTTTACTTCTTCGTCTTTTACAACAATAGAATCTTGAATGGCTTGATGCGCATACAATTTGTCTTCAAGAAGTTTACCCAACATTTGGCATCTAGTAATGTCTTTTACAGAACCACCAGAACCTTCAATTTCAAGAAAAGCTTTGTCAATATCAGAATCTAAAACCGTGTAATCTCCAACTGTTGCTACAATTCCATCAACACGCTGACGCTTTTGTTGTGGTGTTGTTGCTTTCTTTTCAGGTTCTTTGTCTTTAATTATCTCTTGTGCGTTTACAGAAAAACCAATTAAAAAAAGGAAAATACCTTGTACAATTTTGTTATTCAATACATTCATCATTACTTCGTTTATTATTTTTTAATTTGTTTTTTTATTGTTTCAAACACGTCTTGATTTACCTTTACAGTAAACTCTTTTTTAAGTTCATCAACCCAATTTTGTTCTAAATATTGCTGATAGTCGTTTACTAATTTGCCTTTACACTCTTCTAATGATTTTGCACCTGCAGGAAGGACTTTATTTACTTTAGTAATAAAATAGTATTCACCTTTATTTGTTATTTCTGAAAGTCCTAATTCCATTTTAGTTCCTTGTGGCAAAGCGCTATCACCTTCTTCATAAGTTCCTTCGTAAAGCATTACGTTTAATACTTCCTCAGTATTAAATTTATCCTTTACATCTTTAGGAGTTTTCCCTTTTTTAAGCATTGCTAAAACCTTGTTCATAGTTTCTTTATCTCTTGAAGAATAAATTTCACTAGTCACACGAGCTTTCCATTGGTATTTATTTTTTTGAGTTTCGTAGAATGCTTTCAATCCAACAGAATCTGTTTTAGAACGTTGCCAAATTTCTTTATCCATTAAATCAAATAATAATAATCCATCACGATATTCTTCCATAACAGATGCAAATTCAGGAAACTCATTTTCTAAATTCTCATTATTATATTGATTACGGTGCTCATCAGCAAAATTTTCAAATAACTTTTCAACTAATTTTTCTATTGGTTTAATAGCTATTCCTGATTTTTGTTGAGAATATATGTAATCTAAAAATGTTGTTCCTGTTAGATTTCTTGTTCCAACATTGAAAAGTGTTGCAGAATATTTTTTTGCATCAGCTGGCAAGCTCCATTTTGCTTCATAAAAATCGTCAGTTACTAATTTTACAATAGAACTATACAATTTAGCATCTCTTTTTACTGGATATTTTTTTCTTAATTTTTCAGTTAAAGAATTTGTAATCAATCTAGAACGATCGTCTTTACCAATTTTGTTTTCTAATTCGATTCTAGAATCCTCGTAAGATTTTATTGGAAATTTTTCGATTAATTTTACAATATGCCAACCAAATTGAGTTTCAAAAGGCTCAGAAACAGGATTCTCTTTTGTTAATGAAAAAGCTTTATTTTCAAATTCTTCAGAACTCAATTGCCCTGAACCAAAACGATTTAAAACACCACCTTTTGAAGCTGATGATTTATCTTCTGAAAATTGCTTAGCTAATTCTTCAAATTTTTCGCCTTGTTGTAGTTTTTTATAAATATCCTCAATAGTAGTTTTTGCTGTTGTTACTTCTTCATTATCTTTTTGTTTCAAAATCATAATGTGAGCAACTGCTACTTCGCCTCTGTTTGCTCTAACATCATTTATTTTTATCAAATGATATCCAAAACGAGTTCTCACTGGATTAGATACGGTTCCAACAGGAGTATTATAAGCGCCATTTTCAAAAGCGTAAACCATTCTGAAACTTGTAAAATAACCTAGATTTCCTTTATTTTCTTTAGCCGATGGATCTTGAGAAACTTCAGCAGCTACGGTTCCAAAATCTTCACCTTTCATTATTCGCTCTCTAATGGCCTTTGTCTTATTATAAGCAGCTAAAGTATCCGCAGGAGATGCATTTTCATCAACTAAAATTAAAATATGAGACGCATTAACTTCTTTTTGAAGTCTTTTATATCCTTCATCCACCAATTCTTTGGTAACTTTTGAATCGGTTGTATAGTTTTTAGACAATTGAGTTCTATAGGTTTTTAACTCTGACAAATACTGTTGTCCATCTTGAAGTCCTAATTTATTTGCTTTGTTAACTTTAAGCTTATAACCAATATAAAGATCTAAATATTGATTCAAATCTTTTTGAGATTCATCTTTTACTAAATCAAGATTTTTATTATAAACTCTTACAAATTCATCCGTATAATAAGGCTTATCATTGATAGTGAATAAAACTTCTTTGGATTTATTTTGCGCATTTGATGTAAAAGCAAGACACATTATTAATCCTAAAAACAATTGTTTTAACTTCATATTCTGTATTTTAATTAAATAAGTGGTTTTATTAATTTCTATTTTACATGCAATAGCAGCACATACATTACAATCAACAAAAGTAACAAATCGACTGTATTAAACAAGTATAGCACTTACTATTAACAAAATTTTATTAACAGAATAAAAAGGAAGATTTTTTCAAATCACAACTTCCATTAGTTATTTATTTAATAAATAGTATTTTTGCAGTACATTATAACAATTATGAGCTTTTTAAAAGAAATACAACGTCGCAGAACATTCGGAATTATATCACACCCTGATGCCGGAAAAACAACACTTACAGAGAAATTGTTACTTTTTGGTGGTGCTATTCAGGAAGCAGGTGCAGTAAAAAATAATAAAATCAAAAAAGGAGCTACCAGTGACTTCATGGAAATTGAACGTCAAAGAGGAATCTCGGTGGCAACTTCGGTTTTGGCATTCAACTATAAAGATAAAAAAATCAACATTCTTGATACTCCTGGTCACAAGGATTTTGCAGAAGATACTTTTAGAACATTAACTGCTGTTGACAGTGTTATTGTTGTTGTCGATGTCGCAAAAGGTGTTGAGGAGCAAACAGAAAAACTAGTTGCTGTTTGTAGAATGCGAAAAATTCCAATAATTGTATTTATAAATAAATTAGACCGTGAAGGTAAAGATGCTTTTGACTTAATGGATGAAGTTGAAAAAAAGCTTGGTCTTCAAGTAACTCCATTAAGTTTTCCAATTGGAATGGGTTACGACTTTCAAGGAATTTATAATATCTGGGAACAAAATATAAATCTTTTCAGTGGAGACAGCAGAAAAAACATTGAGGATACTATTGCTATTTCTGACATTAATAGTCCAGAATTAGAAAAATTAATCAAAGAAAAACCTGCTCAAAAACTTCGTGAAGAGCTAGAACTAATCGATGAAGTATATCCAAAATTTGATAGACAAGAATATTTAGATGGAAATTTGCAGCCTGTATTTTTTGGTTCTGCATTAAATAATTTTGGAGTTAGAGAATTATTAGATTGCTTTGTAGAAATTGCTCCTACACCAAAACCAAAAGAATCAGATACAAGATTAGTTAATCCTGAGGAAGAAAAATTATCTGGATTCGTGTTTAAAATTCATGCTAACATGGATCCAAAACACAGAGATCGTTTGGCATTTATAAAAATTGTTTCTGGAACTTTCGAACGCAACAAACCTTACATGCACGTTCGTTTGAATAAAAACTTGAAATTCTCAAGTCCAAATGCCTTTTTTGCTGAGAAAAAAGAAATTGTAGATATTTCTTATCCAGGAGATATTGTTGGATTACACGATACTGGTAATTTTAAAATTGGTGACACTCTTACCGAAGGCGAAATGATGAGTTTTAAAGGAATTCCAAGTTTCTCACCAGAACATTTTAGATACATCAACAATGCTGATCCATTAAAAGCAAAACAATTAGAAAAAGGTGTTGACCAATTAATGGACGAAGGTGTTGCTCAGTTGTTCACACTTGAAATGAATAACAGAAAAGTTATTGGAACGGTTGGAGCACTTCAGTATGAAGTAATACAATATCGTTTAGAGCATGAGTATGGTGCAAAATGTACTTATGAAAATTTCCCTGTACACAAAGCTTGTTGGGTAAAACCTGATGATGCTAAAAATGAAGAGTTTAAAGAATTTAAAAGAGTTAAACAAAAGTTTTTAGCACACGATAAATATGGGCAATTGGTGTTTTTAGCAGATTCAGATTTCACAATTCAGATGACTCAGAGCAAATATCCAAGTGTAAAATTATTTTTTACGTCAGAATTTGACTAAAATTTATATAAACTATGTCGATTTCGTAAAATTATTTCTACTTTTAATCGATAAATAACAAAAATGTAACATTATTCAAAAAAATGATTTTATATTTGCAACTTGATTTAATGTATAGTTATGAATAGATTTTATAAATTTTGTTTGTTTTCATTTGTTCTGCTTTCAGACTTTGTTGTGTTTGCTCAGCCTGGCGATGATGATGACGGAACTGGTGGCGGTGGAGGTCTAGAAGGTGGAGATCCTGCTCCTGCTCCAATCAATGGTAAATTAATAGTATTGTTGCTTTTTGGTTTAATTTTTGCGTTTTATAAATTGAAAAACGTGGCTAAAAAAGCTTAATATTCTAGATAGAATAAAAAAACCACTCTTGATGAGTGGTTTTTTTATGTCTAAAAGTTAATCTGTATTCAGTTAAAATGATTATTAGTTTTTCAACTTGATTTTTTATACAAATAAAAACCTCCACAATTTCTTGAGGAGGTTTTAAACTATTTAGTTCTTATTTAGAAACTATCTTTTAATAACGCGTAGCGTTTTAGTGTTAGACTCTTGAGATACAATTACATTGTAAACTCCAGATGGATATTGGTTTCCTAATTCAAAATTTTGAATGTCAGAAGCGTTTATCATTTTGTCCTCAACTAGTTTTCCTATCATGTCGTAAACTCTAACTTGAATGTTAGCTTCGCTATTAGTTTTTACATCCAACTTGAAGTTCTCTGCAAATGGATTTGGATAAGCTAATGCTTCAAATACATTTACTACTTCTAATTGAACATCTGATGCAATAGCTCTTGCTTGCATTGGAGTTTTGATAGTACATGCTTTACTATATGGCCCAAAATTTGGCTCATTTGGTAACTTAACCGCTACTTGCACAGAATAAAGCTCTCCATTTGGAATTAATCCAGGGAAGTTGTTTAAGGTAAATCTGTTGTATTGGTTATCATAGAATGTATCATAATCAACTCCGTTGTAAACTCTAAATCGATACATTGTTGCTCCATTAACTCCATCTGCAATAATTAACTCAGAGTTACTTGTAACTTGATAGTTATTACATTGAACCGATCTAACTTGTGTAGTAGGATAAGCTGGCGTATTGATATCACATGGTGTACCATAAGGTAAGAACGTACCATCAGTATTTCTTAATGAAACTTCTACTCTGTACGTACTTGCATATAAGATTCCTGACAATTGTGTCATGTTAAACTTATTACCTGCTTGTGTAGTTTCTTGTGGTAATCCTATTGGATTTCCTGCAATTACTCTTGTAACTCTAAATCTATAAGCAGTAACATTAGAAACTGCTCCTGCAGTGATCCATTGGTTCATAGCTGTTAATGTACTTCCACATTGTGCGCCTATTGTTGAAACTGGATTTGGTGTGTTTAAGTAACATGGTGCTCCAAAGAAGGGTTGCCATACATTGTTGTATCGTACTGCAATCTCAAACATATATCTTGAGTTGTAAGTCGTTCCTGGAACATTAGCCAAAGAAATGTTATTTACTGGTCTGTCAATGATAACTGATGCAGCAATTGGTAAATTAGTATTCATATCAACTTTAGTGATTCTGAATCTGTATCCTTGAGCAAAATTTGTCCAGTTTGCAGTAACCGTTGAGTACCAACCTGCAAGAGTTGTACCACATGTTCCTGATGGCAGTGACCCTACAATTGGTGTACAAGCATTGTCGATAATACCATTACAATCATTATCGATTCCGTCATAGCATACATCAACTGCTCCTGGATTAATAGCTGCATTAGCATCGTTACAATCTGTTGATAATAAACTTCCTCCACAAGCAACCATAGTCATAGCAACTGAACCAAATCCATCATTATCTGCATCTAAATAACGAACTTCGTTATCATTACAATCGGTAGAATTTATTACTCCGCTTGGTGCAAATGTTGTTGAGCCAAATCCATCACCATCAAAATCAAGATAAGTTAATAGATTATCGTTTGTATCTAAACTATTTGTTACTCCGCTCGGTGCAAATGTTGTTGAGCCAAATCCATCACCATCAAAATCAAGATAAGTCAATAAATTGTCGTTTGTATCTAAATTGTTAGTTACTCCGCTTGGTGCAAATGTTGTTGAACCAAATCCATCACCATCAAAATCAAGATAAGTCAATAAATTGTCGTTTGTATCTAAACTGTTAGTTACTCCGCTCGGTGCAAATGTTGTTGAGCCAAATCCATCACCATCAAAATCAAGATAAGTCAATAAATTGTCATTTGTATCTAAACTATTTGTTACTCCACTTGGCGCTAATGTTGCAGACCCAAATCCATCACCATCAAAATCAAGATAAGTCAATAAATTGTCGTTTGTATCTAAACTATTAGTTACTCCACTTGGTGCAAATGTTGTTGAGCCAAATCCATCACCATCAAAATCAAGATAAGTCAATAAATTGTCATTTGTATCTAAACTATTTGTTACTCCACTTGGCGCTAATGTTGTAGACCCAAATCCATCACCATCAAAATCAAGATAAGTCAATAAATTGTCATTTGTATCTAAACTATTTGTTACTCCACTTGGCGCAAAAGTAGTTGAACCAAATCCATCGCCATCTGCATCTACGTAAGTTAACAGATTATCATTAGAATCTAAATTATTAGAAACCCCACAAGCAACTTGAGTGGTTGATCCAAATCCATCTCCATCGGTATCTAAATATTGTAATTGATTGTCGTTACAATCATTGTTATTCAAAACATATCCTACAACTGAAACACAAGAACTAGTTGTTGATAGAGGATTTCCATACCCATCAGCATCAATATCTTGATAATAAGTATTCAATGGTTGAATTGTAACTGTTACAGGAAAACGAGTTGCGCTCTCACAAATTCCTATGGTTTGAGACGCATAATAAGTTACTCCATTAACTAAAGACAATGAGGTAGACAATGGGCTTCCTAATGTTGGATTGGCATACCATAAAACAGATGTACCAGTTACTGATAAATTAGAAATCGTAGCAGCGTTACAAAAAGATTGATTGGCACTACCAGTTGGTGGTGGCACTACTCCAACTATAGAGTAAGAAACGCTAGCACCATTATTAGACAAAACAGGATCTAATTGATTAGACTGAATTATTGAAGCATAAGCTGATAAATTTCCTGAAGCGTTAGCTATTCCATTAATAGTTAAAGTTCTAGAACCACTTGCTGGCACAGCTCCAACTGTCCAATAACCAGAACTTGGATTGTATGTTCCGCCAGAAGCTGTATGCGAAGAATATGTGAAACCGGCAGGCAAACTTGCAGTTGCAATTACACCGCTAGCGGCTGTTGCAGTTGCATTTGAAATAGTAATGGTAATTGTATTGCTAGTTCCCAAACAAGCGGTGGCAATATTTGAGGTTACTCCAATACCTAAATTGGCTTGAGTTGTAGGAGCAGCACCAAATACTAAAACTCGATTCATTTCTCTACCAGCAACATACAATCTTCCATACAAGTCAAAAGAAGCATTATAAACACTAAACATATTATTATTAGTTGGTGATCCTGATGGATATAAAGCAGTTGATGAAGTAAAATTAGCCTGACCTAAAACTACGTTTGCAGCTGCGCCATTAGTAGTTGGAATTGAATTATAAATTAACACTCTACTGTTTCCGAATTCACCAATAGCAACTTTACCTGATGGGGAAACCGTAACACCAATTGGTGCATTTAAGTTAGTCGAAGTAGTTCCAGCACCATTTGTTCCCATGATAGGCTGACCAATTACTAAATCTGCTGCAGCGCCATTTGTAGTGGGAATCGTATTCCAAACTAAAACTCTATTATTAGCTGAATCAGCAACCAAAAGTTTTCCGTCAGGAGAAACACATACACCCCAAGGATTTACCATGCTAGTAGCAGAACTACCGCCACCAGGAGCATTGAAAACGGTTTGTCCTACAACAACATCGGCAGGCTTGTTATTGGTAGTTGGTATGCTATTCCAAATTAAAATTCTGTGATTCCCTCTATCCGCAATTAATAATCGGCCGTCACTACTCACAAAAGCACCTGTTGGCCCATTCATTGCTGTAGCAGAAACTCCACCAAAACTTGATGTAAAATTAGACTGTCCTAATACCACATCAGCATTTTGACCATTAATAGTCGGAATTGTATTCCAAATTAACACTCTATTATTACTAAAATCGGTTACTATCAATTTATTTCCATCTGGAGAAAATGCAACACCGTTAGAATTACTGACACTTGATTGAGAAGTCACTGAACTACCACAAACAGTAAAGCTTGCCTTTCCAACAACAATACTTGCAGCAGCACCATTGGATGTTGGCGTTGGATTCCATAATTTTACTCTTCCACCTGTTTGCTCGCTAACTGCTAATACTCCTTTAGAACTAATAGCAGTATAAGATGGCGCATAAAGTCCACTTTGTGTACAACCAGCAACATTAGCAGTAAAATTTGCTTGACCAACAACTAAACTTGCTGCTTGCGAATTTGTAAAATTAATTTGAGCAAAAGAAAAATTTGACAGCAAAAGAAAAATTACAATCATTTGACTTCTTTGTAAAGTTCTCACAACATTTGTTGATAGACTAACAAATGCAAATGGAAAAATACAATCTAGTACATCCAAAATAGGTCTACCAAGAAAAGTAAACTGTTTAAAATTGTGGACCAACCACTTCAATTGAATAAAGTTTTTCATAATATAAGGGTTTAAATGACTTTACAAAATTGATTCAATATTTAATATTATAAATCCCTACAAATGGGTATTTTAAATGTTTTTTTCCTGCTCTTCATAAACTTTTAACCATAAAAAAACCTCCTCAGTTTCCTGAGGAGGTTTTAAACTATTTAGTTCTTTTTAAAAACTATCTTTTAATAACACGTAGTGTTTTAGTGTTAGACTCTTGAGATACAATCACATTGTAAACTCCAGATGGATATTGGTTTCCTAATTCAAAGTTTTGAATATCAGAAGCGTTTATCATTTTGTCTTCTACTAGTTTTCCTATCATGTCATAAACTCTAACTTGAATACTTGCTTCGCTATTAGTTTTTACATCCAACTTGAAGTTTTCTGCAAATGGGTTTGGATAAGCCAAAGCCTCAAATACATTTACTACTTCTAATTGAACATCTGATGCAATAGCTCTTGCTTGCATTGGAGTTCTGATGGTACACACTTTATTGTATGGACCAAAATTTGGCTCATTTGGCAACTTAACCGCAACTTGTACAGAATAACTTTCTCCGTTTGGAATTAATCCAGGGAAGTTGTTTAATGTAAAACGATTTAATGTGTTATCAAAGAACGTATCATAATCTACTCCGTTGTAAACTCTAAATCTGTACATGGTTGCTCCATTTACTCCGTCTGCAATAATTAACTCTGAGTTACTTGTAACTTGATAGTTATTACATTGAACCGTTCTAACTTGTGTAGTAGGATAAGCTGGAGTATTGATATCACATGGTGTACCATAAGGTAAGAAGGTACCATCAGTATTTCTTAATGAAACTTCTACTCTGTAAGTACTATCAAACAAGATACCTGACAATTGAGTCATATTAAATCTATTCATACCTTGAGTAGTTTCTTGAGAAGTTCCTGTTGGAACACCTGCAATTACTCTGGTAACTCTAAATCTATAAGCAGTAACACTAGAAACTGCTGCTGCATTAATCCATTGGTTCATTGCTGTTAACGTGCTTCCACATTGTGCTCCAATTGTTGAAACTGGATTTGGTGTGTTTAAATAACATGGTGCACCATAGAACGGTTGATAAGCACCATTAAGTTTAACAGAAACTTCAAACATGTATCTTGAATTATAAGTAGTATTTGGTACGTTAGCTAAAGAAATGTTATTTACAGGTCTTTCAATAACAATTGGATTAGCTATTGGTGCATTCGTATTTAAATCTACTTTAGTAATTCTAAACTTATAGCCTTGTGCAAAATTATACCATGTAGCAGTAACTGTAGAGAACCAACCAGACAATGTAGTTCCACATGTCGCAGGTACTAACGAAGTTGTTGTTGGACATCCTGACGTTGCTATTGCAAAAGATTTAGTTGCAGTTCTTGTGCATCCTAATGCTGTTGTAGAAGTAGCAGTATAAGAAACAGGTCCATCAATTTTAGTATATACAGTTGAAGCAGTTCCACCAGTATAAGGTATAGTAGCTTCAGAATCAGTATATAATCCTAAAACTGGAGACCAAGTTATTGGAGCTGGAGCAATATAATTGATTACTAATTGAGCAGAACCAAATGTTGCATCATTTCCAGTATCATTAAATGTTTCTGATAATTCTAAATTTATAGTTCCAGAAGAAACATTAAATCCAGGAAGATTTATAACTGGATTTGGAGATATTAAACCTGAACTACCTAAAGTAGAAATTTGTGTAGCTGCTAAAGTATAACCACCTGTCAAAGCAACTCTAATTTCACTTCTATAAGAACCTCCAACCGCATTAACATTAGTCAATTGCAATTGAGCAGAAGTAATTGTTGAACCAACTGGAATTCCAGAAATTGTTACTGGATAAATTGCAGTATCAGTTCCTTCAGATACAAGATTTAAACCAAATGAAGCATTAGCTACACCAGGATTAGACATAGCAACAGCTGACAAAGTTTTAATCTCACCTATACAAGCTGTTGAAATATTACCTGAATTTGTAATAGCTGGAACAGGATTAAGATTCACATTTACTGTATAAGTAGCTGTATTAATACATCCTGCGCTATTAGTAGCAGTTAATGTATAAACAGTAGTAACAGTTGGGTTAAATACATAACCTGAACCTGAATTTCCACTTACTCCTGTAGAAGGAGACCAAACATAATTATCATAATCTCCAACAGTTGAAGTTATAGATACATTACTAGTTGAAGAACCTTCACAAATTGTTTCACTAGCAGCGCTAATTGACAATGCTGGTGGAGTATTTACTGTAGCTGTTACAGCTGTTCTAGTTGAACTACAACCATTTGAAACATTTAAGTTATAGAAATACAAATTGTTTGTAGAATCTGCAGCAAACCAATATCCGCTTGTTACACTAAATCCTCCTGATAAAGCAGAACTTGGAAAAGTAGTGCTAGAATATCCTAATGCACCAACTGTACCTGAAATCCCTGTAAGAATAAGTGAATAACTACCAGGAGTTGCCACTGTAATTCCTAAAGGTATAGTTATAGGAGTCAATCCTGAACCTGTAAATGAACCTGTAGTAACCGATGTAACAGTAGTTCCGTTTGCTCCATTTTTAAGAGCAATTGTAAATGTTCCTGTACCAGTAAATGGTATATTTACGCTATTAATTACTACGTTAGGAACTGTAGTTGTAAACAAAATACCATGATTACCTGTGCTAGTTCCATTTGTTGAAACTGCATTTCCAGTTGCTCCAGCATTTCCTGATCCACCACCAACTCTAGCTTCAACATAGTATGTTGTAGTTGTTGAAATACTCGGAGTTGTATATGAATTTCCTGAAGCAAGAGATAAACCACCTGTTGCCGAAGTATACCAATTTAATGTTGCTCCAGATGATGGAGTTGCACCTAAAACAACTGTTCCTGCACCACAACGCTCACCTGGAGTTGTTGTCGCAACAGCTGGTGCATCAACACCAATAACAATTGAATTAGAATCACTAAACGCACCACCATTTGCACATGTAACTCTAAAGTAATAAGTTTCAGACGCACTAAGAACTGGAGTTGTATATGTAGCATTATTTGCTCCAGAAATTGCTCCTGCAGAATTATACCATTGAAAAGAAATACCTGTAACACCTGTGGTATAACCGGTAGCAGTTAATGTAGCTGTTCCTGAATAACAAACATTTGCAACTGAAGAAGTGATAGATCCTGCATTTGGAGTTCCAGCACAAGCAGGAGCAGCAATTACGTTAATCGTATAATCTTCAAAAGTACCCCAAGATCCAGTATAACATGGATTTGTTAATGGACCTGCATCAACACCACCAATTCTCAATCTATGATTACCAGGAGCGGCAGTTAGTGGGATAGTAAATGAACCTGATAATGTAGTTGGATTATTTGCTAATGAAGTACCTTGATAAACAATTTCACCTGCTTCAAATACTGCATTATTATTTATATCCAACCAAATGGTTGTATCGTAAGTAAATCCTGTTGAATAAGTAATACCAAAAGATTGTGGTACCAATTGCGTTACGTTAGCAACTAAATTAGAATAATTACCATATCTTCCAGGTTCAGCACCTGTAGTATTGTTTATTGTACCAAGAGTAACATTAGTTATACCAGTTCCATCAACACTTGATGGTGCAGGGTTACAATAATTAGTTATTGTTAATTGAGCACCTGTTGAATTAACTGAACATCCACCTGGATTAACAACTAATCTATAGAAATTAGCAGTTGATGCAGTAGCTGTACCAGCTACATTTACAGTTAAAGTATTAGAAGTTGCACCAGAGTAAGTAACATTTGCTGGAGTTCCATTAACAACATTAGAATAAGTTCCTCCTAAAGTTGTTGCTCTTTGCCATTGATAAGTCATTGGTAAAGCTGCTGTTGCAGATGCGGTAAAAGTAGTTGAATTTCCTGCTAAAACAGATGTTGCTGTTGGAGCAGCAGTAATTGTTGGGTTATTTATGATTAACTCAGCTCCTATTGAATTTGTATCTGAACAAGGAGATGAACCTAATGCAACTGATCTATAATAATGAGGACCAGCTACAGGAGTTGCAGCTGTTGTTGTAACAGATAATGAACTTGTAGTAGCACCTGTATAAGAAGCGCCAGTTGGAGTTCCTGCTACAACATCGTTGTAATTTGTTCCATCAGATGAATATTGCCATTTGTAACCTGTAAATGAACCTGAAGCTGCTGTTGTAAATGTAGCAGTTCCTCCAGTATAACAAACTGATTGGTTAGATGGATTTGTATCAATTGCCGGAGCTGTATTTACATTTAATGTAACAGTAATCGATGTTGGATCGTTAGCTGGACCGTTAATTACAACATAATAATTTGTTCCTGAATTAGCAACTGTTCTATTAGCAATTGTTAAAGTAGCTGTGTTAGCCCCTGAATAATCACCACCATTAACAATAGCTACGCCACCTAAACCTGTATCTTCATACCATTGGTAAGAATATATCGGACTTGGTAAAGCAGCTAAATCTTCATCAACAACTGTTCCTGAAGCTACAACTGTAAAAGTAGCAGTTCCTGAACCACATAAATTACTATTACTTGGTTGTGTTGCAATACCTGTATTTCCTACATTTAATAAAACAGAATTTGAAACTAATGGATCACATGGAGAAGTTCCTGTAATTACACATTGGTATAAATTACCATTCATAGTATCAGCACCATTAGTAATAGATAAACTATTAGTTAAAGCACCACTATAAATTCCACCATTTGTTATTGGATTGAAATTTGTTCCTCCATCTGTAGACTCTTCCCATTGGTAAGAAATCCCTGTACCTGAAGCAACTAGATTAAATGTTGCACTAAACAATCCACCTGATGAAACAACTGTTTGATCAACTGGTTGAGTAGAAATAGCCACTGGCTCTCTAACATCAACTGCATAAGAAACTGTCGTTGGACAACCTCCATCTGTTACTGTATAAGTAGCTGTAACTGTTCCAGCTGAAGTACCTGTAAGCTCTCCACTAGTAGTAATAGTTGCTGTACCTGTACCATTAACAACGCCCCATACTCCTAAAGCAGTAGCATTTGTTAAAGACAATGTATTTGGCATACATAATGCTGTAGCACTTCCTGCAGCGATAATTGGATCAACTGTAGGATTATTAATTACTGTAACTGATGATGAACTATTTGTTCCTTTTACAGTAGTTACACTAACAACACCTGTAGAAATACCAACTGGTGTAACTGCAGTAATTGTAGTATCGTTATCTACAGTATAAGAAGCAGCAGCAGCCCCATTAAATTGAACTGAAGAAGCTCCAGTAAATGCATATCCAGATATAGTTACCGTTTGTCCACCTGCACTACAAAGAGTTGTTGGTAAAACATCCGTAATTTGAGGAGCTGGAACATCAATAATCATATTATCAATAGAGACATCATAATCACCTGCCAACCAAGAACAAACTACTCTTGCATTTACATTTTGACCTACATAAGCACCTAAGTAATAGCTATAATTAACATAACCAGCTCCTGGAGCTGCACTTATAGTTGATAAAGTAGTATATGTAGCACCACAATCTGTAGAAATTTGAACATCTATTGTTCCCCAACCTGATGCTGGTGGAGCATAAGGAGAAGAATAATTTGATAATTTTAAATCAAACGACAAAGCTTGACCAGCAGTAACTGGTCCAAACTTAGCTGATGCAAAAGATGCATTAGCGTTACCGCTGTAAATATTAACATAAGCGTTATTACCAGGATTACCTGTAGCTCCTCTAGTTGCACCAATACCAAAATTACCTATTTGAGTCCACCCACCTAATGTATTTAAATCAGTAAATGGTTGGTTTAAAGGAAGTGGATTTGGATTAGAATTAATTTCAGAAACTCCAGAATAAGCTATTTCACTCGAATTAGTACAAGTTACCCTTAATCTATATTGAATAGTAGTACCAGCAAAAACTGGTGGAGTATAAATACTTGTAGTAGCACCTGAGCCTCCTACAGCATTACCCCAGTTTGAACCACCATCAGTAGATTGCTCCCACTGCAATGTAATTCCAGAATCTGCAGAATATCCTGTTGCAGTTATTGCTAAAACTGGCAAAGTAGGGCAAACGCTTTGTAAAGCAGGAGATACTGTTCCTCCAACTGGAGTACCTGTACATAAAGCGCTCACTGCAAAATTATCAAAGGCTAAATAGAAATCTCCTGAAGTCCAAGTAGCATTAACTCTAACCTTTATGTTTTGACCAACATACGAAGCTAAAGAATAAGATTTAGTTCTCCACGCAACATTTGAATCAATAGATACCGTTTCTAATGTAGTATAAGTAGCTCCAAAATCTGTTGAAACTTGTACTACATAACTTCCTACACCAGTAGAAACAGCTGAATTAGAAAAATCAACGTTTCTGTAATCAAAAGTTAAAAGTTGATTTGCTAGAATTGGACCAACATTAACTGTACTGAAATTTCCTGATGGAGTACTTGAATATAAATTGATAAAGTTAGCATTACCAGGATTCCCTCCTCCAGAGGTTCCTAAAGCAAAGGAAGATAAAGCCCATCCTGCTGGAGTGGTTGTTGTAGCAAAACCTTCATTATATGGAGAAGGTACTAATAACTGTGTAGTAAAAGATCCTTGAACAGACCATCCAGATAAATTAACTCCATCGCAGTTTGCTCTAACCCAGAAGTAATGTGTAGTGTTAGGCGTTAAAGAACTAAGCGCCACAGAAGTAACACCTGCCAATGTACTTCCTGTAGGTGTTGTACCTGCAGTTGGTGCTGGAGTAGCTGAAGTTGAAACATAATAATCATAACCATTAGCTGGAGCTGGCGAAGGAGCCGTCCATGCTATAGTAGCACTATTATTTGTAACAGCTGATGCGACTAAAGCAGATGGTGTACCTGAGCACAAAGCACAAGCACCAGAGTAAAGTGCTTGTACACTAAATCCTCCTCCATTACCTGAACCATCAGAAGTAAATTGAATTGTTAAAGGTTGACCTGGTGCACTACTAAAAGAAGTGATTGTACCCGGTGTACTACTTGAATAAGTATATAATAATGTACCTGAAGTACCTACCCCACTATAAATTCTTAAAAAATCCCAAGATCCTTCCATATAAGTATATGAACCACTCATAGAGATTACTCCAGTACCAGAATTTTCTAATACTGTATAACCATTACTACCTGAAGCATAATCTCCAGATGGACCTCCATTATCATAAAGGAATGAACTTGTTCCACAAGAAACAGAGTTTGCTCCAGAAAAAGGAACATTCACTGAGCCACAACTTGTTCCTACAAAAGAAACAGAGTTAGAGCTATTAGAAGTTGGCCCTGCAGAACATGTTGTAACAAGTTTATAATATGTTGTTCCAGCTGTTGTTGTTGCTGTATAAGTTGCAGAAGTTGCTCCTGAAATATTTGTCCAATTAGAATTATCTGGTGATGATTGCCATTGATATGTAATACCAGTACCAACAGTAATACCTGTTGCAGATAAATTGACTGAACCTCCAGAACATCCTGAAGCTAACGAAATAGCAGCCGTACCAGCGTTAGGAGTTCCTGAACACAATGGTGGAGCTGATGTAAATCTTATGTAAGGTTTTGTTGTATTTACGTCAACAGTACTAGCACTACACTGAGCGCCTGAATCAGACCTTACACTTCTTGAACCATTAGTAACTCCAGTTTTTGCTTGTACCCCACCATATGGAGTACTAAAAGGATTACCTGGTCCTGTACAAATATCTACAACAATATTACTAGTTCCATTCCAAACGAAATTAGTATCGAAAGTAATGTCATTAAAACCAGTTGCAATACCATAAGTGAAGGCATTTTTTACAACAGTAGTCGCGTCTGCATTGTGAGCAGATGAATTTGTTGCAGTGGTATGCCCCATTCTAATAGTATAATTAGTTAATGAAACAGAAGATTGAGTAACGTTCCACGCTAATTTATTAATAGCTGTTCCAGAAGGCATACCTGATGCAGTTAATTCAGCTGCAGTATATACCACTTGGTATCTAATGGAACCATAATACCTACACACAGGATCCGCACCTGTTCCATTTGTATTTCCCGCAGTCCCTCCTGTGGGAACAATAGAATACTGCACCTGACTATATGACAGATTTCCTACTGCGAGTAGAAAAAACAGCATCATACTCATAAGCCACGTAGTTCGCATTTTACCCTCCGAATTGGGAGCATTCCCAACTACTCCGGACTCTTGCGAGCTGAGTTTCGATGTTTTTCGAAAACTCAAAAAATTGTAGTTATTCATCATAATATTAAAAAATTGGGTTAATTAATGGGTTAATTTATAAAAAAGTTAATTACTTACTAATGATTAATTCACAAAAACGATAAAATGTTTAAAAAAATCGTTAAAACACATCTTTGCATTAATTAAAAATCAAATTAATTGAATCAAGTATGATATTTTTTGTTACAATTATCAATAATTAACATATTTAATATTTTGAATGCAAAAATTATAAGAAATAAATAAACTTAATTCATTAGTTAAATTTGTAAAATATTCTATTAAATCAATAAATACTTAACATAAAAAACCTCCTCAATTTCTTGAGGAGGTTTTAAACTATTTAGTTTTTTTTTTAGAAACTATCTTTTAATAACACGTAGTGTTTTAGTGTTAGACTCTTGAGATACAATTACATTGTAAACTCCTGATGGATATTGGTTTCCTAATTCAAAGTTTTGAATGTCAGAAGCGTTTATCATCTTGTCTTCTACTAGTTTTCCTATCATGTCGTAAACTCTAACTTGAATGTTAGCTTCGCTATTAGTTTTTACATCCAACTTGAAGTTCTCTGCAAATGGATTTGGATAAGCTAATGCTTCAAATACATTTACTACTTCTAATTGAACATCTGATGCAATAGCTCTTGCTTGCATTGGAGTTTTGATAGTACATGCTTTACTGTATGGACCAAAATTTGGCTCATTTGGTAACTTAACCGCTACTTGTACAGAATAAAGCTCTCCGTTTGGAATTAATCCAGGGAAGTTGTTTAATGTAAATCTGTTGTATTGGTTGTCATAGAATGTATCATAATCAACTCCGTTGTAAACTCTAAATCGGTACATGGTTGCTCCATTAACTCCATCTGCAATAATTAACTCAGAGTTACTTGTAACTTGATAGTTATTACATTGAACCGATCTCACTTGTGTAGTTGGATAAGCTGGCGTATTGATATCACATGGTGTACCGTAAGGTAAGAACGTACCATCAGTATTTCTTAATGAAACTTCTACTCTATAAGTACTAGCATACAAGATACCTGACAATTGTGTCATATTAAATCTATTGATACCTTGAGTAGTTTCTTGAGAAGCTCCTGTTGGAACACCTGCAATTACTCTTGTAACTCTAAATCTATAAGCAGTAACACTAGAAACTGCTCCTGCATTTATCCATTGGTTCATAGCTGTTAATGTACTTCCACACTGTGCTCCAATTGTTGAAACTGGATTTGGTGTGTTCAAATAACATGGAGCTCCAAAGAATGGTTGCCATACGTTGTTGTATCGTACTGCAATCTCAAACATATATCTTGAGTTGTAAGTAGTTCCTGGAACGTTTGCCAAAGAAATATTATTTACTGGTCTGTCAATGATTACTGGCGCAGCAATTGGTAAATTAGTATTCATATCTACTTTAGTGATTTTGAATCTATATCCTTGAGCAAAATTTGTCCAGTTTGCCGTTACTGTTGAGTACCAACCTGCAAGAGTTGTACCACATGTTCCTGCTGGTAGTGACCCTACAATTGGTGTACAAGCATTGTCGATAATACCATTACAATCGTTGTCAATTCCATCGTAACATACATCAACTGCACCTGGATTGATAGCAGCATTAGCATCATTACAATCTGAATTATTTAAAACATAACCTACTGGTGCAACGCAAGCTGAAGTTGTTACAGAAGGATTTCCGTATCCATCGCCATCGGAATCTTGATAATACGTTATACCTGTTAAATTCAAGAAATCATTGTCGTTACAATCCAAATTGTTTGTCACTCCACTACAAGCAGAAAAAATAGTTGAACCTAAGCCATCACCATCAGCATCTACATATAAAACTGTACCAGGATAACAATCAGAATTATTAGTTACACCACAAGCCACTAAATTATTAGAACCAAATCCGTCACCATCAGCATCTAAATATTGGTATTGGTTATCATTACAATCGGTATTATTTGCAGGACCACATGGTGCAAAAACAGTACTTCCGAATCCATCACCATCAGCATCTACGTAAGTTAACGTACCTGGATAACAATCAGAATTATTAGTTACACCACAAGCCACTAAATTATTAGAACCAAATCCGTCGCCATCAGCATCTAAATATTGCCATTGATTGTCGTTACAATCGGTATCATTTGCAGGACCACATGGTGCAAAAACTGTACTTCCGAATCCATCACCATCGGCATCAACGTAAGTTAGGGTATTTGGATAACAATCAGAATTATTAGTTACACCACAAGCCACTAAATTATTAGAACCAAATCCGTCACCATCAGCATCTAAATATTGCCATTGATTGTCGTTACAATCGGTATTATTTGCAGGACCACATGGAGCAAAAACAGTACTTCCGAATCCATCTCCATCGGCATCAACGTAAGTTAAAGTACCCGGATAACAATCAGAATTATTTGTAACTCCACAATCAACTAAATTATTGGAACCAAAACCGTCGCCATCAGCATCTAAATATTGCAATTGATTGTCGTTACAATCTGTATTGTTTGCAGGACCACAAGGTGCAAAAACTGTACTTCCATAACCATCACCATCTGCATCAACATAAGTCAATGTACCTGGATAACAATCAGAATTATTTGCAACTCCACAATCAACTAAATTATTGGAACCAAATCCGTCGCCATCTGCATCTAAATACTGTAACTGATTATCGTTACAATCTGTATTATTTGCGACTCCACATCCAACTAAAGTCATAGAACCAAACCCATCACCATCAGCATCATAATACTGTAATTGATTATCATTGCAATCACCATTATTTGTCACTCCACAAGCTACTGCTATATTGGCTCCAAATCCATCGCCATCAGCATCTAAATATTGTATCTGATTATCATTGCAATCCGAATTATTAGCAACACCACAATTTGTTACTGTATTAGAGCCAAATCCATCACCATCAGCATCATAATATTGTAATTGATTATCATTACAATCGCCATTATTTGTTACTCCACAGGCTACTGCTATGTTGGACCCAAATCCATCTCCATCACCATCAAAATATTGTATTTGATTGTCGTTACAATCAGAATTATTAGTAACACCACAATTTGTTACTGTATTAGAGCCAAATCCATCACCATCAGCATCATAATATTGTAATTGATTATCATTGCAATCGCCATTATTTGTTACTCCACAGGCTACTGCTATGTTGGACCCAAATCCATCACCATCAGCATCTAAATATTGTATTTGATTATCGTTACAATCAGAATTATTTGCAACTCCACATCCAACTAAGGTTAATGACCCAAAACTATCACCGTCTGCATCATAATATTGTAATTGATTATCGTTGCAATCGCCGTTATTAAATACTCCGCAAGCTACGGCTATATTGGCACCAAATCCATCACCATCAGCATCTAAATATTGGATTTGATTATCATTGCAATCAGAATTATTTGCAACTCCACATCCAACTAAGGTTGACGACCCAAAACCATCACCATCAGCATCGTAATACTGTAATTGATTATCGTTGCAATCACCGTTATTAAATACTCCGCAAGCTACAGCTATATTGGCACCAAATCCATCACCATCAGCATCTAAATATTGGATTTGATTATCATTGCAATCAGAATTATTGGCAACTCCGCATCCAACTAATGTTAATGACCCAAAACTATCGCCATCTGCATCTAAATACTGTAATTGGTTATCGTTACAGTCTAAATTATTAGTAACATATCCGATTGGTGCTCCAGTGCAACTCACTTGGGACACTGAGTTTGTTCCAAAACCGTCATTATCTGCATCAAGATAATAGGTTACGTTTGCATTAACACCAAAAGTTGCTTTAAAATTGTTACCGCCATTACTAGCATATACAGTTCCTAAACAAGTTGTAGATTGTTCCGAATACACTTCAATAGTATAATTTCCAGCTGATAATCCGCTTAAAAGGTTCGTATTATATGTTAAATTACTCCATTGTTGATCTTCTCCTCCACAGCCGTTTGAAAATCCTGATGAGTATCCAATTGAATTAGCAACAAATCCTCCTGAAGGTGATCCCGTTGGATAGATTCGATACATTAAAGAGGTAGAAGTAATATCACATCCACCACATTTATAATTATTATGTTCAGCTCCTTTAAAGATAAGTGTAGCTGAACCTTCACAGTGCACTCCTAAATTTGAATTATCAAAATCGAGATTAGCTGTACTTGCTTGTAAGTCATAATAGACATTACCTGAATTGTTGTTGTCTAATACTATATAAGTAGTATTAAAACCAGCTTGCCCATACGATAACACTGAAGAAAATATCAGTAATATCAAAACAATCATTCCTTTGAAATTTTGTAAAATGTGTTTCATAAATAAAATAATTTAGAGGTTTGAAATATCATTAATTATCAATCTCAAATTTAGGGCAAGTAGACAAACAACTAATTTACCTCAAAAATAATTTACTGCTACTTTCTATACCATACGACATTTTACGTATTTTTTGAATAAAAAAACCTCCTCAATTTCTTGAGGAGGTTTTAAATTATTTAGTTCTTTTTAAAAACTATCTTTTAATAACACGTAGTGTTTTAGTGTTAGACTCTTGGGATACAATCACATTGTAAACTCCAGATGGATATTGGTTTCCTAATTCAAAATTTTGAATATCAGAAGCGTTTATCATTTTGTCTTCTACTAGTTTTCCTATCATGTCATAAACTCTAACTTGAATACTTGCTTCGCTATTAGTTTTTACATCCAACTTGAAGTTTTCTGCAAATGGGT
>NZ_JBIISA010000046.1:0-18628 GCF_044341265.1 Flavobacterium sp. | reverse complement strand
AACTCTATAATTACAGCTAAATATACAAAAAAAAGAGCAGAAAAACTAAGTTTTCTACTCCTTAAATTATTATACTTATTACTTAAAGGACTTTTTCAGTGCCCTCCAATTACGAATGGTCTTTTTTTATTTATGCTTTCTTTGTCTTAGTTGCCGTTTTAGATTTCTCTAATTCTTTTCTGGCTTTTTCTAGTTCATCTTTGGCTTTGATCATTTCCTCTTTGGCTTTTAGCATTTCTTCTTTGGTATTGTCTAAATCTTTTGAGGAACCACCAAACGAAGATTTCATTTCCTCCATTTGTTTTTTGAAGTTTTCTAATCCTTCTGCATTTCTGAAATCAAATTGCTTTTCACCCAAGTTGGTTCCTGGAGTTCCTGAGAATTCTATTTTTGAATTTTTTCTAATTTCTTCAATTTCTTCTGGAGTATAATCATCACCACCTTCAACAACTTCACCATTTCTAAATACTAGAGGCTTTTTACCATCCTTCTGAATCATAATTCTAGTCTCACTATCTCCAAAATTCGGATTTTCAGGAAAACTAAAACTATAAGATTGTGAACTTTTGTCTCCTCCAAAGTTGAAACGTTTCATAATGTCATCTGCACCTGCAAAACCTCCCATCATAGGGTTTCCGGCAAAGAAGTCATTTCCGTTTGAAGGTTCACCAAATCCAACAGTATCTCCTTGTTTAAAGAATTTGATGGTTGCAATTGGGTTGGCGTTGTCCAATTCCATTTTGCCTTTATTTCCTTTTCTATCAGAATATTCTACTTTAATAGCAGTAATTTCTTCCTTACTGTTTCGTTTTACACCTGAATATTTAATAGTAATACCATTTTCAGCCAGAGCTTTAATGTCGTCTTTCATTTCGCTTTCAGGCGTATTCTTGTTCCAAGTCATTACAATGTCATCACTATTGGCTTGATTGTTCCAAGTAAACGGATTTTGTTGTGCCAAAGCCACATTCTGATTAAAAAGAAACGCAACTACAGCAGGAAGTACAAAAGCAAAGTTTCTAAATTGTGTTCTCATAAGTTTGTTATTGATTTATTGATTGATAAAATTCTAAAACAAATTTATAAAGTTGTCTACTTCAACGGATATAGATTTACAATTTTTTAACTTTTTTAAGTAAGATTTGGGAAATTTATTTTTTGTAAATGATTACGTCATCACCTTCTTTAATTCCGAAATCCCAATTTGGATTATTTGTATTATCAACAAACATTATTATTGATTTTATTGGATTTGTTCTATCAATATTTAGTTTTTGAACTCTTCCATCTTTGGATTTCATTATAATATTTATTGCAATTATTTTGTTGTTTTTGTTTCTTTTAATATTTGAAACTTCGGTAGTAATGTTTTGCTCTTTGAATTGATCTAACATTGAATACCAACCTTTATCAGGATCATTGGAGTCTAATTGAACATCAAGAGCAATTATTTTTTCATTATCTGAGGTTTTACTAGTTTTGTTTTCTTCTTCAACTTTTGTTTCTTCATCAAATAAAATTCCAACAGTCGGGCTTTTAGTTGTTGTTACTTCATAATAATATTTCTTAAGATTTGCTTTTTGATTGTATTTTTTTTCAAACTCAGATGGTGTTATTTCTTTCATTTCTCCAATCTCTTCATCCATAGGTAATTTGACTTTTTCAGTTTTACCATTGATTTTTCCATTAATGATTAAAACGACATCTTTTCCATTTTTCTTCATATCATCCATCCACCAAAAGTTCTCTTTTGGTTCATTTTCCTCGATTAGAATGGCTTCTACAGTTTTGGATTCAATATCTTCAAACCCATATGCCAAATCATCATCTTCATCACTATTGATGTAAATTTTAATATTATTGATTCCTTTATCCGATTTACGCTCCATTACACGATTGTACGTTTTACCAAAATCAAATTCTAATTTAATTGCTATAATTTCATCATTACCATTTCGTTTTACGTTTGAAATTGTAAGTTTTTGCTTTTCATCTGAAAACATTTTTTCAAAAGCTTTAATTTCTTGGTCAGTAGTGTTTTTTGTTAGTATGGAAGAATACTTTGAAGAAACAGCATACTTATACTCAGGAACTTCTTTAGTTTTGTTTTCTTTTGTTTGAGCTACTGTTTTAATTTGAAATAAAAATACGAAAGCAATAATTACAGGAAGAATTAATGTGTACTTCCAAATACTTTTTTTGTTGGATTGATTTTTGTTTAACATAACGATTCGTTTTTTGATTAATGATTGATAAAAATGATTGGTGATGGGTAAGCAGTTTTGATGAGAAACTACCTTTAAAAGTGCCATTTGATAACACTTTTTGTCTTCTATATTTTGTATTGCTTTGCTATCGGCAATGTATTCTAAATTCTGAATGATGGCTTTTTGATAGAACCATATTAATGGATTGAACCAAAAGACAATGGTGAATAATTTTGCCACCAAAACATCAATGGAATGTTTTTCTTGGCTGTGAATTTTCTCATGCAATAAGATACTTTCTAATTCTTCTTGCGAGTAAAGACTTGAATTAAACACGATATAATTAAAGAATGAGAAAGGCGCTATATCTTGATTTATATTGACATAAGATAAGTCTTCTTGCTTCTGAATCGTTTGCTTTCTCAACAGTTTGGCAAGAGAAAACAAATCAATAATAACTTTAATAATTAAGATTGCTGCAACAATGCCGTAGACAATAAACAAGATTTGAAGCCAATCAATACTTTCCGTAGTAATTGGTGTTGCTTTGTCAATAATTATAGGTAAATCATTGTTTTCAGGAGAAATTGGCAAAGTAATTTTCGGACTTTCAACGTAAACAATTTTCTTAATGAAAAATAAAGGCAATAGGATGGAAGTAGCCAAACCTGAAAGTAAAAACCAACGATTGCTAGTAAAGAACGTTTCTTTTCGCAACAAAAAATGATAAGCAAGAAAGAAGGTAGCCAACAATCCGCTTGATTTTAATAAGTAAGTTACAATTTCTTCCATGGTTTTACTTTTTTAATTTCGTACTTCGTATTTTGTACTTCGTACTTTGAACTATTTTCTTTTCTCTATAATCTCCAAAATCTCACGTAATTCGTCAGCCGAAATTTTTTCTTCTTCAGCAAAAAATGAAACCATATTTTTATAGGAATTATTAAAATAGTTTTCAATTGCCGTATTCATAAATTCTTTACGATAGTCTTCTAAAGCAATAATTGGGAAATATTGGTGTGTGTTTCCATAAGCATTGTGACTTACATATCCTTTGTCTTCCAAATTTCTGATGATGGTAGAAAGTGTGTTGTAATGAGGTTGTTCGTCAGTTATTTCCGCCATAACTTCTTTTACAAAAGCTTTTTTTAGCTTCCATAAAATGTGCATGATTTCTTCTTCTTTATTAGTTAACTTTTGCATGATGTTTATTTTTACAAGACAAACATATAACTATATTTTTAGTTACACAACTATTTTTTTAGTTAATTAACTAAATTTAACGTTTGCTGTTTGCAACACAGATTTAGAAAATAAAAAAAATGATTAAATAATCAGTAATAATCCGTTGAATCAGTGGCAAAAAAAATATAGTACTTTTGCGCAAACAAGAATTTAATTCATGCCAATTAAAACGTATAATAAAACCAATTTTCACAAATACACTTTTTGTATTTTCAAAGAAGTCGATGTTGATGCAATTAAAGATTTGAAATTAAATTACAAAAGCAAATCGGGTAGTTGTTATTATTTTGTAGAAAGTGGAGTCTATCGTTTATCCAATCATTGGAGTAGAGTAGCCAATTGCAAATGGAGATTGATTAAAAAATCCAATGTTCAAATTCCAAATTCCAATAGAACCAAACTCGGTTACGCTAATTGGTCTGATTTTTATTCCGATAATGATCTAGATAAGATTTACTTTCTTGAAGCCGATTATGAGTATAAAACGGTCAACTTTTATCATAAACAAAGTTCAAATTATTCTTCAAACAAAGTTTTAAGATCATCTTCAGAAACAACAAAATTAATTAAGCAAATCCGCACTTTATTTGAAGAAACCGCTTGGGCAAAATATTTAAACGAAGATAATATTGACATTTTGAGAAAAGGAATAATTGAGGAAATGATTACAACAAATCAAACTTTTCAAGAAATAAGAAGAAAGTTTTTGTAATTATTTTAATTCTTAATTTTTAATTTTTCTATAATATTCCCAATAAATAAAGCTGCAATTCCTAATAAAAATCCTTTTCCAAAAATAATTAATTCTCCATCAAAAGGTAAAAAGGCATTTCGATCACCTTCATAATCTCGGTGAATAGAGGTTAAATGAATTACAAAGGATTCAAATAGCCAACCCAAATTCATAAATAAAGCAATGAAAAAGACAAGGTATAACTTACTTCTAAATTTCTTAAATAATAGAAGCAATGGAAGAAATGAATGTGCAAGAAGCATTAAAATATAGGTCAATTTGTAAATTCCTGTAGCTCGATTTATAAAAGAAGCATACAGTTCAGAATCTACTTTAACTACTGAAATTAGAAAAAGGTAAATAATTGATAAAAAGCAATAAAAAACCATCAAATAGCTTACTATTTCAAGAGCAGTTCCTGTTTTAATTGACTTTAAAAACTTTCTAACAATAATTATCAAAAGAACACTAACGAAAATTCCATCAATAAAATGGTCATCTATAAAAGAAAGTAGTTCTATAAATAGTTCCATTTTTTAATTACTAATTCTTAATGGTTAACTTCTCTTCAGCAACCAATCGCATCACCCAATATCCAGCAGCTGTTCCGATTAATCCTAGAATTCCCATGAACAGCCAATTCATTTGGTAACCATAATTATCAATGATTCCCATTCCGATTTTGGCACTCAAAATGTGAGCCGCACTGAAACTCATGGTGAAAATTGCCATATAACGACCTTCATGACCTTTTGGAGCACGACTTAAAGCAAACGAATTAGAAAATGGAAACGAAAACATTTCGGCAAAAGTCATGAATAACATCATTACAATTAAAATTCCTGCCCAAAAGTTTATTAGCATCAGAAACAAGCTTATCGCCATAAAAAAGCAACCAATAGATACGATTTTAACTTTATCTAATTTATTTCGTTCAATGTAGCTTACTATAGGCATTTCCATAAAGAAAACTAGAACACCATTCAAGGTTAGCAACAAACCTGTTTGAAGTTCGGTTAGATTGAATTGTTCTTTGTGGTAAAGCGGAATTGTGGTAAACAATTGAAAGAATAAAACTCCGGTTATCACACACATAAACAAGAAAACCCAAAACGGTTTGTCTTTAAAAACGGATTCTCTATTGGCTTCTAAAAGTGCTTTAGTTTCTTTCGATTCGGCAGGTTTTTTCTTTTCCTTTACTAAAATCCAAAAAATTAAAATAGCAATGATACATGTTGCGCCATCAGCCCAAAATAATCCTTTGTATCCAATAGACATTATAATTAATCCACCTAAAGCAGGTCCGGCTGCAAAGCCAAGATTTATCGCTAATCTAACTAACGTCAAGGCACGAGTTCTGTTTTCGGGTTTGGCATAAGCTCCTAGTGAAACAAACATGGCAGGACGAAACATATCGGCAACCACCATAATCAAGAAAATGGCTATACACAATGCAGTGTAATCAGTAATATATTGCAATCCGAAGAACATCATTCCGCTAACTAGTAAGCTAAATATCATTATTTTGTAGAAACCAATTTTGTCAGATAATTTTCCGCCTAGCCACGAACCTGCCATCGAACCCACGCCAAACCAAAACAAAATATTTCCAATTTGTAAATAAGAAAAACCTAAATCCTCTTTCAAATATTTTGACAAAAATGGCAACACCATTGTACCTGCACGATTGATAAAAGTAATCAAAGTAAGTATCCAAACCTCTCTTGAAAAACCTCTAAAGTTGTCGATATATTTGCGGAAAGCGTTTTTAAACATGAATCATTCGTTATTTTACAAAGGTATAAAACTTTGTGGCTTTGCGCCTTTGTGGTATAACATCTTTTGAACTATTTTTGTAAAAATTATTCTGATGCAAAAGTTATTCACTTTCCTTCTTATTTCTTGTTTTTTAGTATCAAGCGCACAAGATAAAACAGCTGAAACTTCTAAAGAATTTCAAGAAAATCTTAATTTGGACTATGCCGATAAAGAGAAAAGTCCTTTAACAAAAGAAGATTTGAAAAGTTTCAAGTCTTTAGATTTTTTTCCAATTAGCGATAAATATATAGTTGAGGCAACTTTTCTTAGAACTAAGAAAGAGAAAGTTTTTAAGATGAAAACATCTACCGATAGACTTCCGGAATATGTAAAATATGGAGAGTTGAGTTTTACTATTGATGGTGTTGCTTGCAAATTGAATGTGTATCAAAATATAGAGTTGATTAAAAAACCAGGTTTTGATGATTATTTATTTCTACCATTTTCCGATTTGACTTCGGGAAAAGAGAGCTACATTGGTGGTCGTTATGTAGATTTAAGAATTCAAAAAGGCAAACTTTGGACGATTGATTTCAATAAAGCTTACAATCCTTATTGTGCTTATAATCATAAATATTCATGTCCGATTGTTCCTTTGGAAAATGATTTGAATGTCGAGATTTTGGCAGGAGTTAAGAAGTTTCATGACTAATGAAGTATTTCAATTTACATACGCACAAATTCACAAATTCATCTGATATTTTAGAATTGGTCAATCAATATCCTTGGGAATTTGACGCCACCATTCCAAACTATTCTATCGGAATTCATCCTTGGTATATTGATGCAAATAGGTTAGATAATGATTTAAAAGTTATTGAAGAAAAACTTCAATTGAGCGAATGTTTAGCTCTTGGTGAATGCGGATTAGACAAGCGAATTGAAATTCCGTTAGCATTACAAATTGAGGTTTTTGAAAAGCAAATTGCCTTAGCGGAAAAATATCAAAAACCATTAGTTTTGCACTTAGTTGCAGCTTTTGATGAATTGATTGAAATTAAAAAGCGATTGAAAATAAAAGTTCCAATCATAATTCACGGATTTTCTAAGAATGAACAAGTTGCAAAGCAATTGATAGACAACGGATTTTATCTTTCTTTTGGGAAATATTTACTTCGTAATCCTGAATTGGAAACCGTTTTTAAATCCGTTCCAAATGATAGATTTTTCCTTGAAACAGATACTATTGAAGAAACTCTAGAAGAAGTTTATATTTTAGCAGCAAAATACAAAAACATAAAAATTGAAGATTTGATTGAACTAGTAAATACAAATTTTAGTACTGTTTTCAAATCTAAAATCTAATATCAAAAATCTAATATTAAAATGGCAAAGTGGCAAGAAAGAGCAGAATTACTATTCAAACCAGAAGGTATAAATAATTTAAAAAACGCTAATGTTCTAGTTGTGGGACTTGGCGGAGTTGGTTCGTTTGCAGCCGAGTTTTTGGCTCGTGCAGGCGTTGGAAAAATGACAATCGTTGATGGCGATGTTGTTGATATAACTAATATTAATAGACAATTACCAGCCTTACATTCAACTGTTGGTTTGCCTAAAGTAGAATTAATGGAATCAAGATTATTGGATATTAATCCTGAATTGCAATTAACGTCTATAAAAGAGTTCTTATCTCCAGAAAGAGCAACAGAAATAGTAACTCCTGACTTTGATTATGTTCTCGATTGTATCGACAGTATTACTCCAAAATTGAATATGATTGTTTCTGCAAAACGAAAAGGTGTAAAAGTAATTAGTAATATGGGTGCTGGTGGAAAATATGAAGCTTCAAAAGTAAGAGTCACTGATATTAGTAAAACAAATTATTGTCCATTAGCAAAAGTAGTTCGTAAGCGACTAAAAAAAGAAGGAATTTCGAAAGGTATAAAAGTAGTTTATTCTTATGAATGTCCAGATGAAAGTAGTTTGAAGATGACAGATGGAACTAATTTTAAAAAATCCTTTTATGGAACAAACAGTTGGATGCCATGTCTTTTTGGACTTCATGCTGCCGAAACAGTTGTGAAGTATTTAATAAAAAAAGAGTAATTAGTGATAAGTGATTAGTAATTAGTTTTAAAAAGACTTAGCGTCTTAGCGCCTTTGTGGCAAATACAAAATGATAAAAACAGTAATTTTCGATATGGATGGCGTAATTGTAGACACAGAACCTGTGCATCATTATGCTTATAACGAACACTTTAAGAAATTAAATATAGAAATCACACCTGAAATCTATGCATCCTTTACAGGGAATTCTACTAAGAATATTTTTGAAAAGTTGAAAGCACATTTTAATTTGGAGCAAGATGTTCAAACACTTGTAGAAACCAAACGCAATTTATTCAATGATGCTTTCGATAAAAAGGAAGATTTATATTTATTAGATGGAGTGGAGGATTTAATAAAAGAATTGCATCAAAATGGTATGCAATTGGTTTTAGCTTCTTCATCGGCTAAAGTTACTATAAATAGGATTTTTAATCGATTTGGTTTACATCAATACTTTACTCATATTGTATCTGGAGAAGATTTTCCAAAGTCCAAACCACATCCTGCCATATTTGAACATGCTGCTTTTTTATCAGAAACTCCAAGAGAAAATTGTATTGTGATTGAAGACAGTACCAACGGAATTTTAGCTTCAAAAGCTGCTGGAATTTATTGTATTGGTTACGATAGTGTCAACTCAAAAATGCAAGATTATTCTAAAGCCGATGAAGTGATTAGTCATTTTAGTGAGTTGAGTTTTGAGAGGATTAAAATGATTTCAATTTAGAATTCATTATTAGATAAAATGCTAACCTACAGCATCTTTATAAACTCTCAGACATCTTTCTCTAGCTTCTTTATGATCTACAATTGGACTCGGATAATACTGAGTTTCTAATTCAGGAATCCATTTTTTGATGTACTTTAAGTCTTTATCAAATTTTTTGATTTGCTCTGTTGGATTGAAAATTCTAAAATACGGTGCAGCATCAACACCACTTCCAGCTGCCCATTGCCAATTACCAACATTACTTGCTTGTTCGTAATCTAAAAGTTTTGTTGCAAAATAGGTTTCGCCCCAACGCCAATCGATTAATAAATGTTTGCATAGAAAACTAGCCACAATCATTCTCACACGATTGTGCATGTGACCTGTTGCGTTTAACTCGCGCATTCCTGCATCTACAAAAGGATAACCAGTTTTTCCATCGCACCATTTTTTAAATAAATCTTCGTTATTATCCCATTTAATAGCATCATATTTTGGTCGAAAACTTGATTTATTAGTGTGTGGAAAATGCCATAGAATTTGCATGAAAAATTCTCTCCAAATCAATTCTTTTAGAAAGGTTTCGTTTTTACTTAGCAAAGCTTTAGTAACCATTTTTCTTATAGAAACTGCTCCAAATCGGAGATAAATTCCTAAATATGAGGTTTTATTTAATGCAGGAAAATTGCGTGTTGCTTCGTAATTATCGATTAAGTTATTTGAAATATCGAAAGAAGAAACTTTTATAGATGAAGCTTCAAAACCAATGTCAGCTAAACTCCAAAAAGGATAGGAGTGAAGTGTAATTTTACCTAAAAAATCTTCTGAATTGTAATTGATTAATTGGATTTTTTTGAAGTTTTCTTTCCACTTATTCGAATATGGCGTGTAAACTACATAAGGAGTTCCGTCATCTTTTACAACTTCGCTTTTTTCAAAAATAACTTGGTCTTTGCTAGTTTTGAAGTCGATATTATGTTCTTTAAAAAGATGATACAAATCTAAGTCACGTTTGCGAGCATAAGGTTCGTAATCATGATTGGTATAAACTGATTTTATTGTGTTTTCAGAAATCAACTTTTGATATACTTCCAATGGAGTTCCATGAAAAACTGCTAACGATTTGCCGATTTCTTTCAGTTGGCTTTGGATTTTTTCTAACTGCTGATGAATAAAAGTTACACGAGCATCGTCTTTTGGAAGTTGTGAAAGTATGGCTTCATCAAATATGAAAATAGGAAGTACTTCTTCACCACTATTTAAAGCATGAAAAAGTCCAACGTTATCGTCTAATCGTAAATCTCTTCTAAACCAGAATATGTTCATTTAATTTTGTTTAAAGTGGTTTAATATTGTTTAAAAGTTGTTTAATTTGTTTAAACTCTCAAACAAAATTAAACTTTTAAACTATTAACCATTTACTAATAAAGTTGACATTCCACCATCTACATGGAAGATTTGTCCGGAAATCCAACTGCTTTTTTCACTTAATAAAAAACTTGCCATTTGAGCCATATCTTCAGAGGTTCCAACTCTTTTTAAAGGATGACGTTGTGCTGATTTTTCTTTTTTATCATCGTTACTCAAAAACTTTTCTGCCAATGGAGTATCCGTTAATGATGGAGCAATTACGTTGACTCTAATTTTTGGAGCATATTCTGCTGCTAATGCTTTTGCAAATCCTTCTATGGCACCTTTTGCCGCAGCTACACTAGTGTGAAAAGGCATTCCCATACTTGCAGCAACTGAACTAAAAAGCACAATACTAGATTGATTGGAAGCAGTTAAATTTGGTAAAACAGTTTGAATAACTTTCACCAAACTTATAAAATTTATTTGTAAATCTTGTTCAAATGCTTCAGGTTTTAAACCACGAAACGGACGTAAATTAATGCTTCCAGGACAATATACTAAACCATCAATTACTTCTGGTAGTTTAGAGGTGTCTAAAGTATCAGTTGTAGCATCAAATGGAATGTGCGTCACATGCATTTCTGCTATTTCTGCATTGGTTCTTGAAGCTACAAAAACCTTATTTTCATATTGTAATTCTTTTGCTATGGCTAATCCAATTCCATAGGAACCGCCAATTAGTAGAATATTTTTCATAATTATAATTTTGGAATTTGGAATTTATTATTTGGAATTTACACTGTCAAATTCTCCGAACATTTCAATTAATTTTTTTCTTCTGTATTCAAATATTTCATCAAGCTTTGGTTTAACCAAAAAGGGATGAACAAGTTGACCCAAAATTCCCATTGGAACTTTATAATCAACAATATCTTCCATTTCAACACCACCAGGAATTTCTTTTATAAAATGTTTGTGATGCCATAATGCATAAGGACCAAAACGTTGTTCATCTACAAAATACTGTTTGTCTACGACATGAGTAATTTCGGTTACCCATTTTGCAGGAATTCCTAAAACAGGTGTTACAATATATTGAATAATTTGCCCTGGAAACATTGGTCTGTCAGCACCAGAAAGGATTTTAAAACCCATATATTCAGGAGTTATTTTCTGTAAATTTTTTGGATCTGATAAAAGTGCCCAAGCTTCATCAATTGAAATAGGAAGATTTTGTTTGGTATGTAATCTGTAAATTTTCATCTAAATTGTACTTTTTAATTCGTTGTAAAGGTAATAAATGTTTAACTATTTAAAATATTTGTTAAACAAAAAATAACATCATTTAAGTTTAAATTAACATTTGAAGCCGATACAATTTGTAATTTTGGAACTCTAAAACAAATAACATGAAAAAAATATTTCTTTTATTGGCAATTGCGATTGCTAATTTTGCTGTAGAAGCTCAGGTGAAAACACCACAACCAAGTCCTAAATCTGTTTTAAATCAAGTAGTTGGTCTTACAGATGTAACTGTAGAATATTCTCGTCCAAGTGCAAAAGGAAGAGTAGTATTTGGTGATTTAGTTCCTTTTGGAAAATTATGGAGAACAGGTGCGAATGCTAATTCAACAGTTTCTTTTAGTGAAGATGTAGTTATAAATGGAACAACCGTAAAAAAAGGGAAGTATGCTATTTTCACTTTACCAAAAGCTGATATGTGGGAAATCATCCTTTATACAACTACAGATAATTGGGGTTTACCTGAAAATTATGATGTAAATAAAGTGGCAGTAAGTTTAAATGTTGACCCAGTTGTATTGAACAATAATGTTGAAACTTTTACAATTGGAATTAATAATTTAACCAATGATAGCGCAACTTTAGACATTTCATGGGAAAAAACTATGGTTTCAATGAAATTTGAAGTACCAACTCAAAAAGCGGCAATGGCAAGTATTGCTAAAGTTTTGGCAGGACCAACGGCTGGAGATTACTTTTCATCAGCTCAATACTACTACCAATCTAATGGTGATTTGAATAAAGCTTTAGAATATGTAAACAAAGCTGTATCTATGGTAAAACCAGGTGATGATGCTCCATATTGGCACTTACGTTTGAAATCATTAATTCAAGGAAAACTTGGTGATAAAAAAGGTGCTATTGAAACAGCAAAATTATCATTAGCTGGTGCTGAAAAAGACGGAAATGGTGATTACGTTAAAATGAATAACGACAGTATAAAAGAATGGAGTAAAAAATAATTTACTTTTAATATTTAAAAAAACGTCCCAAGAATGAACATGCCCCAAAAAGTTAGACACTATTTGGGGCATTTTTTATGGAAAGAAAAGTTAAGTATGATTACGCATTTAAATTAGAATGTGTAGAACTAGTTTTAAAGAAACATTATTCAAGCGAACATGTTTCTAAGGTCAAAGGAATAAGTAAGTCAAATATTATTAAGTGGATTGATTTTTATAAAACATTTGGTAAAGTTGGACTTCTATCAAGAAAAAATCAGAGTTATTCAATTGAATTTAAGTTAAAAGTAATCAAAACCATAGAAAAGGAATCACTCTCTTTAAGAGCTACTATTTTAAGATTTAATATTCCTGATCAAGCCCTTATTGTAAAATGGAAAAGAGATTTTGCTATTTTTGGTGTTGACGGATTAAGACCAAAACAAAGAGGAAGACCAAAATCTATGAGTAATAATAAACGCAAAAAACGCAAATCTGACAAACCCTTAACTAGAGAAGAAGAACTTCTTTTAGAAAACGAATCGTTACGTTGTCAACTTGATATTCTAAAAAAGTTACATGCCTTAATTCAAGCAGAAGAGAGCACCAAAAAGCGCAAGCCATAATGGAGTTAAGGCAGAATTATGATTTAAAACTTCTTTTAAATCATACAAATATGGCACGAAGTAGCTTTTATTATCATCAAAAACAAAGTGAGTTACCAGACAAATATAAAGTGATTAAAGAGCTGATTAAATCTATTTATTATAAACATAAAGGTCGCTATGGATATAGACGAATAACAGATGAACTGCAAAACAAAGGAATAATTATCAACCACAAAACAGTTTTTAGATTAATGAAATTATTAGGATTAAAAAGTATTATTAGAATAAAAAAATACAAATCATACAAAGGCAAACAAGGTAAAATAGCTCCGAATGTTTTAGAAAGAAATTTTAAAGCTGAAGCTCCTAATCAGAAATGGGCAACAAATATAACTGAGTTTAATGTCGCAGGAAACAAATTGTATTTATCGCCAATTATGGACTTATTTAATCAAGAAATAATCAGCTATGAACTAGCAGAACGACCAGTGTTTAATCAAGTAATTATGATGCTGAAAAAGGCATTTAAAAAAATACCAAATAATACAAATCTAACTCTTCATTCAGATCAAGGTTGGCAATATCAAATGAAACAATATCAGATGCTATTAAAAGAAAAAGGAATTGTACAAAGTATGTCAAGAAAAGGAAATTGTTTAGATAATGCAATTGTTGAAAACTTCTTTGGAATACTTAAATCTGAAATGTTTTACACGCAAAAATTTAAATCAATAGAGCAGTCTAGAAATTGGGACGTTTTTTTATGTAGTTAATTCTGTACTAGTACTCTTTTCTTTGAGAATAACTTGTGAAAGCATAGACAGTAGAATTGTAAGCAAAGCACCAATAAAGTTTAGCCATAAGAAACTTACAACATCTAAATAGTATATGTAGAAAATTGTTAATTGGCTGACAACAGCACTCCAAAAAATAGCTCTTGCTTTGACAAATTTGATGTAAAATCCAACTAAAAATATTCCTAATACGGTACCATAAAAAATAGAACCTACTATGTTCACTAATTGGATTAAGTTTTCAAATAATGTTCCAATACAAGCAAAAAGTATTGCAACAACACCCCAAAGTAGTGTAAAATATTTAGTGGCATTTACATAGTGCTTTTCAGATTTTTCTCCTTTTACATTACGTTTGTACAAATCGATAGCAGTGGTTGAAGCCAATGCAGTTAGACCAGAAGCAGAAGAAGACATAGCTGCAGATAAAATTACAGCAAGTAATAATCCAATAAGTCCTTTTGGTAAATAATTTAGAATGAAATAGAGAAACACATAATCTTTATCATTAGTTTCTGCTTTTGGGTCGGCTTTTGCAATTAAGTCTTTGGCTTGGTCGCGTAGATCTTTCTCTTTTCCAGAAATTGCTACTAATTTGCTTCTCAAAATTGGGTTGTCATAATTTTGATTCAAGTGATCCATATAAAGAAGATTGTATTCCTTTTTCTCTTCTGTAAGTGCTTTTAGTTGGGTTTCTAAACCATGATATTGATTAGCATATTCTGATTTTTCAATTGCTATTTTATTAACTGGATTAAAGTTAAGTGGCACATCATTGAATTGGAAAAATACAAAAACCATAACTCCAGTAAGTAAAATAAAGAATTGCATTGGTACTTTTAGAAATCCGTTCATAATTAAACCTTTCTGACTTTCTCTATCTGATTTTCCAGATAAATAGCGTCCAACTTGTGATTGGTCGGTTCCAAAATAGGATAACATTAGAAAGAAACCTCCTGTAATTCCACTCCAAAAAGTATAACGAGTTTCTGGGTCAAATGAGAAATCTACAATATTCATTTTGTCATTAGCTCCAGCAATATGCATTGCATTACTAAAAGTCATTTCATTTGGTAACATATGTAAAATAAGATAGAATGTGATAAACATTCCGCTCATGATGACAAACATTTGTTGTTTTTGAGTAACGTTTACCGCTTTAGTTCCTCCAGAAAAAGTGTAGATGATTACTAAAATTCCAATGATAATATTTAGTAATGTTAGGTTCCAACCCAATAATGTTGATAGAATAATTGCTGGAGCATAAATGGTCAAACCAGTTCCTAAACCACGTTGAATAAGAAATAATATAGAAGCCAAGGAACGTGTTTTTAAATCGAATCGTTGTTATAAATATTTAAGCAGTAAATACTTTTAATCGATGGTAAATTGGTATAAATGTGAAACATATAACTACCATAGCAATAGGCAAACCGAAGTAGAATTGCACAAAACCCATTCCGTCATGATAGGCTTGACCTGGTGTTGATAAAAATGTAATGGCACTAGCTTGAGTTGCCATAACAGAAAGACCAACGGTCCACCAATTGGTTTGTTTATTTCCTAAAATATAATCTTCTACGTTTTTACTTCCTTTGGTTTTGTATACTCCATATATTACAATAAATAAGAGTGTAGCCGAAAGAATTATCCAATCTATCTTTTGCATATTACGAGAAGATTTGCATTAGCATGAAAAAAATAATGATATAAATGGCATTCATTACTAAAAGCCAAGTATAATTATTACTCCATTTATTATGTTTTTTTGGTTCCATAGTTATTTTCCGATTGCAATCATGTTAGCTAATAATCTAAACGCACCAGGAACGCCTTCTGGCAATTCTCTAAAGAAACTGATTCCTGTGTAAATGTAATTTCCTTTGCCATATTTTGCTACTAAAATAGCACCATCTTTAGCTTTTTCGCCTTTATCATTGGATGAAATTATTGGCGTAAAATTAACGTCCCATTCACTTGGATAATACAAACCTTGTTCTTGTTTCCAATCTTTAAAATCCTCTGTTGTAATCTTATTTGGTGTATTCAAAATAGGATGATTTGGGTTCAAAAATCGTACTTCTGCATTTTCTTCAGTAACTCTATCTCTTGAAATTTTTATAGAAAATGGAGCTATTTCTTTGGTAACCAAATCGTCAAGAGTATTATATTGCACAATCATCGTTTTACCATTTTTAACAAAATCAAAAAGGATGTTTTGTTTGAAACCAAGAGAATTAACTACATTGTAAGCTCTAATTCCAGTCATAACCACATCAAAATTCTGAAGTTTTTCTGTTGAAATTTCTTCGGGTTTTAGTACAACAACTTCATAACCCATTTGCATCAAACTTTTAGGAACTTCATCGCCTGCACCCATAATGTAAGCGATTTTTTCACCTTTAGTTTTGATGTTTAGTTTTATAGCTTTTGCTTCAGCAGGTTTTAAAACCATTTGTTTGTAAATGTGCGGATAATTGATGTCTATTTTTTCTTTATCATAAGTTTGTCCATCAATAGTGATGATGCTTTTTAAAGTTACATCTGATGCTTCTTTAGAAGGAGTTACATTGAAAACTGCTAATTGTTCTTCGCCTTTTTTAGTTAATGTAAATGGGATTGAAGATGGCGAAACTATCCAATTTTGTGGAACATCTAATTTTACCGAACCCGATATGTTTTCTTTACCAGCTTTTATTTTTACAACAACTGCTTTTTCTTTATTGTTCGGAAAAATATAAACTTTTTCTTGAATAGAGGATGTGGCAACTGGAACAATATCAAGTGGTTGATAGACTTCACCTTTTACATCATCATTGTATTTGTAAACTATATTTTTTTCAAATGGAATTGTAACTCCATTGATTTCAATTAAAAAAGTTTCAGAAATTCTAGAAATAACATCAGGTTTACCAATATTTCTTTGGTCATTAACAACATACATTCCTTCAGTTCCTTTTTCGTTTAAATAATATGGATTTGTGTATGGATCGTTGTTTTCCATTTCAACTTCAATATTGTTATTAACTACTTTATTAAATGGAAGCTCAATTTTTTTAGAACTATCGATACTAGAAATCCAATTCATTTTTACAGAACTTCTATTGATAACTTCTTGTTTTACTTTAGTTTTACTTCCTAAAGCAACTTCTTGAACATCTGCAACTGCTTCCAAATATAAACCTGCACAAGCAGCAATTATCTTTTTAATTTCTTCCGATTTTATAGTTTTCCAATGATTGTCTTCTAATTTTTGAATTAAATCATAGGCTTTTACCAATTCAGCAATACTTGCTTCAGGATTTTTAAAATCAAAATTCTTTTGTACGTTTTCTAAAATAGTTCCAATAGCATTTCCACCTTTTAAACGATTCCAAGTGGTGTCAATTCCTTCAAATAAATTGGTTTTATCATTCAATGATTCACCTTTTAGAAATTCTAAATATTCGTCTTCTTCGCCACGAGTTCCGGTATTTCCGAAACCTTGTGATTGATGACAACTTCTACTTAAAGCTGCAATTTCTTGATTGGATTTACCAAATTGTTCATAATAAACACCAATTTGCAATTTACTTAAATTGGTTTTGTCTGCTTTTTCAAATTTTTCTTTACTTCCATAAAACCACCATGAAGTATTGAAAAACACACGTTTTGGTTGCCAAGTAGCAACGTATTGCAATTGATTTGGAAAAACAGAGGCATCATTAGTTTTATCAAATGCTTCCAAACTCAACATTGCAGAAGCTGTATGATGACCATGAGTCGTTCCTGGTGAACGATGATCAAATCGATTGATAATTACATCGGGTTGGAATTTTCTAATTGCCCAAATTACGTCACTTAATACTTGTTCTTTATCCCAAATTTGTAAAGTTTCATCAGGAGTTTTAGAATAACCAAAATCGTTGGCACGTGAGAATAATTGTTCGCCACCATCTATTTTTCTTGCTTCAATAAGCTCTTGCGTTCTAATGACACCAAGTAATTCGCGTAGTTCAGGACCAATTAAGTTTTGTCCGCCATCTCCACGAGTTAAAGAAAGATATCCTGTACGAGCATTTTTTTCGTTTGATAAATAGGAAATTAAACGCGTATTTTCATCATCAGGATGCGCTGCTACATAGAGTACAGAACCTAAAAAGTTTAGTTTTTCAATTTGATGATAAATCTCTACAGCATTTGGTTTTTGAGGACGTTGTCCAAAAACAATAAAAGATGAAAGAAGGAATAGAAAAGAGTAATATTTCTGCATTGGATACTATTATTTTGCAATAGCATCAAATGTAGCAATAAATATAAAGTGAAGTTTTATTTTTTAAAAATTTGGAATTTCTTTAACAAAAAAAAAAAGCAACATAATGAAACATTGCTTTTGATTTGATTTCTAATCTTTTTTGTTTTTTTCCTTTTTAGGGTTCTTTTTTCCTTTTTCCTTTTTTTCCTTTTTCACAACATAAACTTTGGTTGAATGTGCTTTTTTGGGATATTTTATTTTATGATTTTTATGAAACTTATATGGCGAAGTTCCTCTGTAATCTGTTAAATAAATAATATTTCCACCTCTCAAATTATAATTTCTATATCTGTAGGGTAATGAAGTAGCACGTATCCATTTCCCATTTTTTATGTAAATAAACCGAGCAGATGGTACATCGTAATATGCATCAATATCAGGCAAATAATAATATTGAGTTTCAACTCTATTTGCTGGTGCCCACTCAGGAGGAGTTCCAAAAGTAATTTTTACTTCGGTTTGACCTTGAATAGTACTAGTTGCTATAAGTAGTAAACTAAAAATAAATAGTTTTAATTTCATCTAACTTATAGTAATAAAATTAGCAACAGAATAATGATAATTATAGCACCAAT
>NZ_JBIISA010000060.1:0-5369 GCF_044341265.1 Flavobacterium sp. | reverse complement strand
ACCATAAATGATATTCTATATACTAAAGTAAGCTATCAAGTAAAATGGTTATTAAGTATGTGGAGTGTAAAAAGTAAAATAACTTTAATCATAATTTAATCATTTAAAATCATTAAACTCGGATTTGATTCTTTGTAAGATCCTAATTTTTTCAAGAAAATATGAGCTGCTTTTTTTTCTTTTTTATTTAATTTAATAATAATTTGTTGTGCTATACAAAGAACTATTTGTACTGAATAAATTGATTTTGTGTAAAACATTGTAAATATTAAAAATATGAAACTAGTAGCGTAACAAATCAATGAATAAGTTTCATGAATGTTTAAAATAAAAGCAAATCCAGCAATAATAGTGGTTAATAAAAAAAACATAATATTAATTCTTGTGTCTTTGTAAGTAATTAATCTATAATTTGCAATGTCTGTAATTAGTAATTCTATTTTATTTTTTTTGTTATTTATTTTTATTTTATTTTCATAAATAGTTCCAAATGTGTTTTTGAAAATTATTTTATCTTTAGATTTTTCTAAATAAATTATATTTTCGTTATAAATTTTTTTTAACTCCATTAGATTAATAATTTTTTGAATCAAAAATAGATATTTATTCATAAGTGAACATGTGAATAATTGATTGCGAAAACGGCAAATTGATATAATGTAGTTTATTAAAACCAGTAGAATCTTTTATAAAAAATCTCAAATAACCAAAATATTGATTTGTCATAAATCTAATAATATGATTTTATAAAAAAAATCTTTAAAAGAGTATTATTTAAATAGTAATTTAAATGTATCAAGATATTTATCATTCAAAGTTATTTTTACTAAACAAATTTCATCTTTATTTGTTAAATTTAACTTTTGTAATACAATGTTGTTAACTCCAACATCTTCTATTAAAAAAACTTCTTCATTAATCAATTGTCCAAGCAGGTTAAAAACCTCAATTTTTAAATTTCCAGTTTCAAAAATATTTACATTAATGCTTATCTCTTCATCAAGTGCTATAGGATTCTTATAATTTAATACTAAAGGAACTCTTGTTGTCGTCTCTGCTATTTTTGAATTTAATTTTTTGTTGCCTACTGGAAAACGATCAATTGCATAGTAGTCCATTGGAAGCCATTGTTGATGTCCTGTATTAAAAGAATTATCATATCCACTTTCTATAATTCCCCAATTAGCCACGGCAAAAATTGCTGTTGACTCTTGATGTCTAAAATTCGTTAAATTCGAGGGTCTATTTGCACTATGATAGTTTACCCATCCTGCAATACCAACCCAACTTAAATTAGAAACAGCATCTCTTGCTGCAATAGAAGTGTAACGATGGTCAGAATGATCATTAGGATTATAGTTTGATGCAACAGGAGCTAGATTGATACTTGAAGTATTAATCCATACTTGATTGTCGTTTCCACTTTCATTTAAAATGATTTGTTTTATAGTTGATGTCAAATCATCCCAACTAAAAAAGGTTGTTGAACCATCGATTGCTGACAAAAAACTAATTTGATTTAGTTTTAACTTTTGAAGGCTTCTATTTCCTGTTAAACTAAAACCGTTTCCAGTTATATTACCATCTGGTAGACGAAAAAAATAATTCACACAGTTTTTATATTCATATCTTGCTATATTATGCGATATAACTAAGTTTGTATTGTTTGTGTAACTTATTTGAGTTAAAGAATATGGAATAGGGACAGGATTTGGTTCTGCAAATAAATCTTGAGCAAATTTTGAAGAGTAAACAGAACCATTCTCTCTCGCTTTATAGAATGGTGTAGGTTCATTGCCTATTATACCGGCATCACCAGCAGTCAAAGTAATAAAAACAACTTTTGTATTATTTGATAAATCGTTTATAATGTTTGAGGACATAAATAACTGCCAGTCATCCTGATGTGCTTGTATTGAAAAGGAAACTTGTTGTTGACTTTGTGAGAATTGAGTAAGAAAAAATATAATCAATGTTATTTTAAAATTTTTCATAATCTATAGTTTTTATTTATACAATTAGTGATTACTTTTTAGAATTGGACATTATTTAAATTGATTAATATGATAATGGTACTATTCTAGTTTCCTAGATACACAAAAACATTCACACTCAAAGTTTGTGGATTTATAGTTAAAGGTATTTGAGAAACTCCTCCATTTAGTGAACTCGTAGTTAAACCATGATTGTGTACACTCATCACATTTCCTGTAAAAGTAGCAGTATGTGAATGAGGATTTATTACATGGGTATGATTTCCAGAGGTTGAAGTAGTTTTGGTTTGTGCGACATCATCAGCAATATTATTGAAAAGTGAAAAATTAGCTCCAGTGCTTGTTGAGCCTCCGTCATTGTAAGTATGGTTGTGATTTCCTGCATTTTGCATTGTTGCTGTAGTGTTATTTACAACAATACTTCCTGTAGGTGTTCCAGCTGTTTCACTAGAAGTTGTTCCTGTTAATGTGATATTAGGTAATTGATTTTGACTTAAAGTTATCGAATTAGAACCACTAACAGTCCCTATAGTTGTTCCATTTTGCGATAAATAACTGTTCGTAGCATCGGGTAAGTTGCCAATGAATCCTAACGATAACACGTTAGCTTGTTGTGATGTTGTTAATGTATTTATAGCTCTACCATCTAGTTTTATCCATCCGTTATGGTCACTGGTTTGAAAGCCATATTTTACATCACCTATAGTTGCTTGATCACCTATAATTAATTTTCCTGTGGCATCAGCAGTTACATTGCCACCTCCAGAGAGGCTGTTTACTACCACATTGCCATTGTTGTAGATGGTAAAAAGTGTTGTGCCACTGCTGTTGATAACGGTTAGTCCTTTATCTGATGCAGAAGAGGTTACGGTTTTTACTTCTAAATCTGCCATTGGCGTAGTGGTGTTGATACCTACTTGCGAGTAAGCAATCTGAGAAATTAATAGTAATGTTAATAGTTGTTTCATAAATTTATTATTTATTTACCACCCTTCGGCATTGCTAAGGACAGGCTACTGCACAGTAACGCAGAGTTTTTATCTCTTTGTTCTTTGTGTCTCTTTGTTGCTATTTTTTATGATTTAAAAGAATTAATCAAAATTTTCATGGTAAACTAAATTTGTGTTGCTTACGGTACCATTAACTAAAAGTTGATTAATTTCGGCTTGGCTTAAAGCTCTTTTATATATTTTAACTTCATCAAGACTTCCGTAATAAAACTCTGTATAACCAAGAGCAGAGTTAATAGGTTTTGCCCCAAATAATATTCCATAATCATACAAACTAGAATTGAGCGATGCCGTGCCAAAGTTTGTATTAACAGAATTGTAACGAACACCATCTATAAAGGTTTGGTAATCTGAACCATTTCTAACAATTGTTGCCATGTGCCAAACTCCATCAGATTTTAAGGAAGATAGTGTTCTTGTGTAAAAATTTTCAATACTTCCTGTTGCATATAATGTTCTATAACCAGTATCCGACATAAGTCGTGTCCATAGCGCAGGCAAACCAGAATTTGTATTAAAAGCCCACAATAAAACTTCGTTCTCACCATTATCATAAGTCGATTTAAACCAGAAATTTATTGTATAATTACTATTGTCTAAAGCTAGGTTTTGATGATTTGGCAAAACCAGTAAAGTCTTTCCATCAAAGTCTAACCCATTTCCAAATTTTCCTGTTGAATATAATGCCTCTCCTTTTCTAGAAACATGGGCTTTAATGGTGTTTGTTTCATCAGTTAAGTAAGTTGCTTTGTATGGGTAATCTGTATTAATATTGAATACCTTAAACTCAATATTTGAATAATTATCCGTTTCATAAGCAATAGCAAAATTTTGATTGTCAAGTTTTTCTAATGCTGAGTAAGCTATAGTATTTGTACCCGTTCTATTGTCTAAAATATGTGCCATATCCCAGCTATCTCCTTTATTACAACTAACTCTTATTCCTAATATTTGTCTTGCAGAAGGATTTAAGGGTGAAGAGTATACAAAAGTATTTTCATTCATTTTTAAAATATCACCCATTATAACAGGACCAGAATACATAATTGATTCAAGATTGTTTGATGAAAATGTTACACCACCATCAGTGCTGTAGACTACTGAACGTACTTTATCTGAATCACCATAAGCGTTTCTTGAAATAATCATAATTTCTCCATTATCTTTTTCTTGAAGCACAGTTTCATTCGTGCCAAAAGTTACACTTGTTATTGTAGTTGCTCCTCTTTGCCAAGTCACTCCAGAATCATCAGAATAAACTAAATAAACTACAAATGAGTCATTTAATCTATAGCCCCAAAACGGTACAATCAATCTCCCAGCATGAGTCCCATGTTTAAGTTGAATACCAGCCCCAGGACCAGCTAAGTCTAAGTTTGTTAAATTGATTCCAGTAGGCTTTATAGAATTTCTATTAATAGGAGCAGACCAAGTTGCTCCATGGTCATCACTTTGAATACTATATATGTCACAATAGGTTGGGTTAGCTTCTGTACCTCCATATCTTGTAAAAAAAAGTACAATTCTATTGTTTAATGTATCTAAAACAGGTACAGGATTTGACGATCTGTCTGTACCATTATTATCTAATATTTTTATCTGTCCCCAAGTTTTACCCGCGTCTTTTGATGTTTTCAAAACCGCATCTTTGTTAGAGTGATCATCTACAGTTGCTCTTCCTTCACAAAACAGCAATAAATCGCCATTTCCAGCTTTTATTAGTGAAGGAATTCTATACACCGGATAACCTTCATTGGATGAAAAAGGAATTGATGTAATTGATGAAAGATTATTAGAATTAGAATTTGTGTTTACTAAATACCATTGTTCAGTTTGATTATTCCAATAATAAACACCTCTAGGTTTATAAGCATCTCCATGTGTTAAAAAAACTAACATACCATCTTGATCTGCAGTAGGGTTTTGCGTTGGGAATTTTTCAATTCTTGGAATTAATACTCCATCTTTAAAACTTGGATTTGCAGCATTGGATGCTGAAATATCTAAAACCGCTTTAGGACTGTTATTTAATATTCCTACTTGTGAAAATGCAAGTTGGCTAACTACTAATGCAAAATAAATTTTTTTCATAATTATTTGATTTGAGTAATTATTTTAAATAGATTTTAATTCATTTTTTTTATACAAGATGGCCACGTGGATAACAGGGATTTTTTATTGTACTTTTATTATTTTACAGCACTTGTTTATATTTTTAAAAACAGAAAAAGAGAGGCAAACAACGAGGGCACTGAAAAACATCGTTTATTTTGATTAGCACCGTTTTTTAGAGAATAAAAAAACGCTTATAGTAGGATTTTATACATCCGTTATAAGCGTTTTACTTTTTGCAACTGTTTTTTAT
>NZ_JBIISA010000059.1:0-5412 GCF_044341265.1 Flavobacterium sp. | reverse complement strand
TAATAACAATTTTGAACTTGATTTGCGTTATATTGTAGTAGATTTAATAATTGTGATAATTCAACTTTTTTTAATAAAAAATAACCTTAAAAATTATATGAAGTCTAAACTTCATCACTCGTAAAAGTCACAAAACTTCTCTTTTTAAAAGGTCTAACGATTAGTCTTCCTTCTCTATCAAAACGAACGTAGTTGTAAACCCAATTTAAGAAAACTACGGCTTTATTTTTGAATCCGATTAGTGAAAATAAATGTACAAACATCCAAACGAACCATGCAAAAAGTCCGTTGAAATGGTATTTTGGTAAATCAACAACAGCAAGATTTCTTCCTATAGTTGCCATTGAACCTTTATCGTTGTATTCGAATGGTTTCATTGGTTTATTAGCTAATAATTTCACTAAATTTTCTCCTAATAAATCGCCTTGTTGTAATGCTGGTTGTGCCATCATTGGATGACCTTGCGGATATTTTTCGCTTTCCATTGAGGCGATGTCACCAATGGCAAAAATATTATTGTAACCTACTACTTGATTGAATTGGTTTACTCGAATGCGTTCCACACGTTCTACAAGAGATTTTGAATCCAATCCGTGAATGGCAGCACCTTGAACACCTGCCGTCCAAATAACGGTTGCTGTTTCAAAAGTTAATGCGGAGTTGGTTGTGATGGTTCTTCCGTCGTAATTGGTTACACGAACATTTTTGTGCACAATTACTCCTAAATCAACCAAGAATTTTTCGGCTGCAGCAGATGATTTTTCAGACATCGTGTTTAAAACTCGGTCTCCACTTTGAATAAGGTTGATTTCCATTTTAGAAATATCTAAATCGGGATAATCTTTTTGTAGAATAGCTCTTTTCATTTCCGCAAGTGCGCCTGCAAGCTCTACGCCTGTTGGTCCTGCGCCTACTAAAACGAAATTTATTAGGGCATTTTTATCGGCTTCATTTGTTGTAAGAACAGCTTGCTCAAAATTTTCTAGAATCAAACTACGGATGTTCAATGATTGCGGAATGGTTTTCATTGACATCGAATTGCGTTCGATTTCTTTATTACCAAAATAATTGGTTTTGGAACCGGTTGCAATAACTAAATAATCATAATTCAGATCACCTATTTCTGAAATCACTTTTTGATTTTGAGTATCGATTTCTTTTACAGAAGTTAGTCTAAAATAGAAATCTTTGTATTCCTGAATTACTTTTCGAATTGGATAAGCTATAGAACCTGCTTCTAATCCGCCGGTTGCTACTTGATATAAAAGTGGTTGAAAAGTATGGTAATTATGTTTGTCGAGTAAAACCACTTGTAGGTTTTTGTTTCTTAGTTTTTTAGCTATTGATAGACCTGCAAATCCGCCACCGATGATGACTACACGTTTTTTATCTGAATGTGGAATGTTCATTGTAAAGTGAATTTTTCTAATATACAAATTTGGTGCTTTTTACACGAATTTCACGAATTTACACAAATTATTTTGTTTGGAAATTACACGAATTTTGATTTTTTGAAAATAGTGTTTTGTAAATCTGATTTTAGGTAAGACGATTACTAATTAGCCCTGATTGCAATGGAAATCCTTTTTTAACTCCGACAGAGTTTCGAACTCTGTCGGAGTTGAAAAAGATTGGAATGGAAAGCAGGAATAGGGTTTATAGAAATGCGCAAGCGATTCGCTCCTTACCCTTCGACAAGCTCAGGATGACAAAGTTGAATTATATTTTTTGTATCTTGTAACAAAATCTAGTAAAGGTTTACTAACGTATATATGAGCGAGAATTTGGAACAAACGTTTGTGCAGCAATTGCGTGAAAATCAGAATATAATCCACAAGATTTGTAGGTTGTATACGTCTGATGGTGATGCGCATAAGGATTTGTTTCAGGAGATTACGATACAATTATGGAAGGCTTTTCCGAAGTTTCGTGGTGATGCCAAATTTTCGACTTGGGCGTATCGAGTCGCTCTAAATACTGCCATTACTTTGTATCGAAAGAGTACGCGAAGTGTTTCTACAGTGGAGTATGAAAAGCATAGTTTTTTTATTAGTCAAGACGAATATAATAGCGAGGAAGAAGAGCAGATAAAGTTGATGTATCAAGCTGTGCATCAATTGAATGATATTGAGAAGGCGTTGGTTTTCATGTATCTGGAAGATAAAGATTACACAGAAATTGCCGAAACATTGGGTATTAGTGAGGTTAATGCAAGAGTTAAAATGAATAGAATTAAAGGGAAATTGAAAAAAATATTAAATCCGTAAGGTTATGATGGAAGAGTTGGATTTATTAAAAAAAGACTGGAAAAAGAACGAAAATTCTTTTGAACAGGTATCGGAAGTGGATATTTATAAAATGTTACATAAGAAGTCGTCTTCAATTGTGAAATGGATTTTTTATATTAGTTTGATAGAATTATTACTTGGAATTGTAATAAATATAGTTTTATCGTTTACTAAATATGATACTCAGAGTATTGATTTGTATAAAAAATGGGGTGTTTATGAATTTTATATTGTAATCACAGTTCTCTTATATGCAGTGGTTTTGTATTTTATTTATAAGTTTTATCTAAATTATAAAAAAATATGTGTGATTGATAACACCAAACACTTATTGACAACTATATTGAATACAAGAAAAGTTGTAAAACATTATGTGATTTTTAATTTAACTTCATTTGCCGTAATTTTTGTAACCATTTTTAGCGTAGGATTCTATCATATTTACATTGATACCATGCTGAAAAAAGGCATTGAACATCCAGAAATTTCTTTTAAAGTAGTTGCAATAAGTTTATTGATAATAATTATAATCACTTCTGTATTTACATTCCTATTCTGGTTGTTCTACAAAGTATTGTATGGAATATTGTTAAAAAGATTATTTAGAAACTATAACGAATTAAAGAAAATTGATTTATAAAAAAAAGTCTCGTTAATAGCGAGACTTTTTTATTAATATTCCCACTGACGTAGGCGATTTAGTTTTTCTTGTTCTTCAATTTCTTCTAAAGGAATTACTTTAAGAAAAGATGCATGTTGTTCAATTGCATACTCAACTTTTTCAACAATTTGCTCGATGGTTTCATTTTCGTAGTCAATCTCGAGCGGTTCTTTTATAGTAAATGATTGAAGGATATTTTTCTTTTTAAGTCGTAATCCTTTCTTATCAAAAGAACGTCGAAAACCGTCGATAACTATTGGAACGACAATTGGTTTGTGTTGCTTGATTATATGCGCTGTACCTTTTCTAACAGGTTTGAAAGACTTTGTAGTTCCTTGCGGAAAGGTAATCACCCAACCATCGGCAAGAGCAATTTTAATATTTTCCGTGTCGTTAGGGTTTACTTCACGTTTCTCAGTAACGTCTTTTCCTCCAGCTCTCCAGGTTCTTTCGACGGTTATTGCTCCTACGTAAGCCATAATTCTAGGAAGTAATCCTGATTTCATAGTTTCGCTCGCTGCAACATAATAAACATTCATTTTTGGTTGCCACAAATATCCCACATTTTTGATATTATCTTCTCTTCCAGAAAGGCTTGCATTAAACACATGAAACATAGCAACAACATCGGCAAAATACGTCTGATGATTGGATATAAAAAGCACGTTTTTATCTGGTAAACTTCTAATAATTTCAGATCCTTCTATTTGTAATTCGTTAAATCCACGATAACGTCTATGAGTTATCACGCCGAAAATTCGGATAAGCCATTTCTTAATAAAAAGTATATGTCCAAAAGGATTTCGTTTAAATAATCCCATAATATTTTGTAGAAAATTGAAAGACAAACATACAAAAATTAAAATTTATAGAACCATTTTCAATACATCTTTTAACTCACTCAACATCATTGCAGTTGCTCCCCAAACGGTATGCTCCTCAATTTGAAAAACTGGAACTTCAATCAATTTAGAATAGGAAGTTTCTAAATTTTTAATACTCATAATGGTATCATCTAAAAGTGCAGATAAAGGTAATTCGATAATTCCTGCAACTTCCTCTTCTTGAAGTTTAAATGTTAATTCTGTTTGAGATACTCCTAAAAAAGGAAACACCAAAAAGTTACTTGGCGGAATATAAATAGAGGAGAAATCTCTAATAACATCAATATCATTTGGATGAATACCTATTTCCTCATGAGTTTCTCGTAAAGCAGTTTGTTTTAAGTCAAAATCAATCTCTTCAACCTTACCACCCGGAAAAGCAATCTGCGAAGAATGGACTCCTGGATATGAATTTCTTACAATTAATACTAGATGCGTAACTTCATTTTTAGGATAAAACAACATCATTACAGCAGCTTTTCTTACCGAGCTAGGATCATAACTATTTTCTTCCATCATTTTAACTCTTTCCAATGGCGCCATTTTAACATGTGAAGAAATAGAAGGTAATTCTACATTCAAAACATTTGTGACAGCATTAAAAAACAAGTCGAAATTCATAGTTATTAGTTCTAATTATTTATAAATTTACCAAAAAAAACACAACAAACCCAAAAAATAAAATTCTAGATGTATAGTAAAGAAGAAAGTTTAAAAATTAAAAAAGAATTTTGGGTACAATTTGCAGAAACATATCCCAGAAAATGGCTTTTATATGATACAAAGATAAAAGATGTAACTTTCAAATTTTATGTTGATAATAAAAAAGCACAAGTTTTACTAGATATCGAACCAAAAGAAGAAGAAAAAAGGAAAATATATTTTGAAAAAATTGAATCTCTCAAAACTATTTTACTAGAAGAATATTTACCAGATGCAATTCTTGAACGAAACCATTATTTAGAAAATGGTAAAATAATAAGTAGAATATGGATTGAAAAACTAAATGTCAGTCTAAATAACAAGAACACTTGGAATGAAATATTTGACTTTTTTAGTGAAACAATGACACAATTCGAAATATTCTTTTTTGAATACGAAGATTATATAAAAGACTTAGAAACCAATACATAGTGTAATTTTTTATGGCGTGCCCCAAGGGTCGTGCTATTCGCTATATCTTTTCTTTTTTAAGAAAAAAAGAAAAGGATGCCGCTACTATCACTCACGCAACCACTTATAAAAACACCATTTTCAATAAATAAACTTATAAACGATCCACTTTGGGTAGGGTTTTCAAAAAGATAACGACATTTCATTATTGTAGTGCACTATTATTTACGCGATAAATAGTAGACTTGAGTAGTAATACATCATTTCAAATAGTTTTTATTCAATTTTTTTAAAATGATATAAAACAAAAAACCCTATCCTTTATGGATAGGGTTTTCTAAAAAGAAGGCGGCGACATACTCTCCCACAGTTATGCAGTACCATCTGCGCAATCGGGCTTAACTTCTCTGTTCGGAATGGGAAGAGGTGAGCCCCGACGCAATAACCACCTTAAGAGGTTTTGCAA
>NZ_JBIISA010000020.1:0-64352 GCF_044341265.1 Flavobacterium sp. | reverse complement strand
ATTTTGAACTTTAGCTAAAAAACAAACCTCTATTAAATCGCTTTAAAAGAGGTTGTTTTTTTATAATTTACGATTTTATTTTTAAAAAATGGTGGTTGTGCAACGGTTACCGCTGTTAGCAGTAGTGGTTCTGTCTGTCGTCATATTAGTCGTCTTACTTTTTGCTTGTAATTAATATATTCTTGTCCGTGTTCTTTACCCAAAAACTCTTCTTCAAGTCGAATTTGAATTTGAATGAGAACGTAACCTAAAATCAAGAATAATGCTGTTAATGCGTTTGGTGTTACAAGAAACAGACCAACCAAACTTAAAATCATTCCGAAAAAAATTGGGTTTCTGGAAAGTCCAAAAAGTCCTGTTGTAACAAGTTCAGTCTTTGTTTCAGTGTCAATGCCAATTCGCCAAGAGTTTTTCATATGCCCTTGTGCGATAACTGTCCATAGCAATGCTATTAAAAGCAAAGTCAGTCCAATGTATTTTATAGTTGAATTGTCAAGCTGTATGATTTGTAAAAAATAGGTATGCCAAGCAGGGAAGAAGGCAAAAGCCAAAACATAAACGAACATTGCTATTAATGTAAGTTTGAAGTAAAGCCCGATAAGTCCATATGCACTGTCGTCTTTTGGTAAAACAAGTGGGTTCTTTCCTATTCTTTTTGCAACGATTAAGGATTTGAGGACAAATGCAATTCCAAAGTAAATAATGAAGTAAATTGGTAGAATGATTTTAATAAAGTCGGCCATATTATTTTGATAGTTTTAATATTTTAAATGCTCCCTGTCCAACGATAAAAAACACAATTGTCCCAACGATAAGGTCGGGATATTTTGAGTTCGTCAAATAAACAAGTCCACCTGCTACAATTACTCCAAGATTTACTATTACGTCATTTGATGTGAAAATCATACTTGCTTGCATATGTGCTTCTTTACTTTTACTTTTTTGCAGTAAATACAAACAAAGTCCGTTTCCAATAAGTGCAAGAATTGAAATAATTATCATTGTCTGAAACGCTGGAATTGTTCCTGTTCCTATAAATCGTCTGATAACTTCAATAAAACCGAAAACTGCAAGTGTCAACTGAAAATAACCCGCTGATTTTGCAATGTTCTTCTTTCGTGTCATTGTCCCACCAACTGCAAAAAGTGCAAGTCCGTAAACAATGCTGTCGGCAAGCATATCCAAACTGTCGGCAACAAGTCCCATTGAGTTTGAAATAAAACCTGTCGTAAGCTCAAGTGCAAAAAAGAAAAAGTTAATGGCTAAAACTTGCCAAAGCAATTTTCTTTCTTGGTCAGTGTTGTCAGTTGTTGAGTAATTGTCTGTCGAAACGCTTTCAATAAGTGAAGTATCAAATTTTAAGTTGTCAAGTCGCTGAAAAATTTGGTCGTGATTGTCGGTATGAAAAACGGTCAGTTGTCTGTTTGCAATATCAAAGTCCAACGAGTTGATATTTGTCAAGTCGGCAAGTTTCATCCGTATCATTTGTTCTTCGGATGGGCAGTCCATTTTTGATATTTTAAATGTCGTTTTTTTCATCGTTTATTGTTGTCGGTTGGGTCGTCCTACCATTACTGCTAACTAGTATATAAGTCTGACGTTATCATCCTAATACACCCAAAAATGGTTGTATTAGTCTGACAAAGTATAGACTAATCATATTGTAAAAATATGAAAAAAATATTATAAATCATCAAATGGACTTTTTATTTGCTGAATGTTTTTTGTGCTAACATGTGTGTATATTTCTGTTGTTTTACTACTACTGTGGCCTAATAATTCTTGAATATATCTTAAATCGGTTCCGCTTTCTAGTAAATGAGTTGCATAACTATGACGCAACCAATGTAGTGTAACTGGTTTTTTTATAGAAGCTTTTTTTATTGATTGTTTTATTATGCTTTGTAAACTTTTTTCTGAATAGGGTTCACCAATAATATTTCCTTCAAATAAATATTTAACAGGTTTATAGATAAGATAGTAGGATCTCAATAATTCTAATATTTTTGGACTTAATGGTGCGATTCGATCTTTCTTTCCTTTTGAATTTTTAAGTAAAACAATGTTTCGTTTGGAGTCAATATGTTTAGGTTCAAGTGCCAGTAATTCTCCACTACGTAAACCACAGCTATAAATTAAACTCAACATCATCTTGTGTTTTATATTGGTTGGCGCTTCAAGAATGGCTTTGACTTCTTCTTTACTTAAAACATTTGGAAGTGTTTTTGCTCTCTTTGGTCGATGTATTTTTTCAATATCAATTTTGGTCTCTCTAATTATTTTAAAATATAACTTTATTGCATTAACAATTTGATTTTGATATGATTCTGATAATTTATTTTTAATTATATATTCATTATTAAAAATTATAACATCTTCATTTGTAATAGATTGTATAGGTTTTTTATTGTAGAAAACTAAAAAGGATTTCAATCCGTCACAATAGGTTATTATAGTTTTTTCGCTATAACGTTTGGAACGTAACCAAAGCGTAAACTTAGTAATTGCTTCAATTCCTTCTTCATTAATAAGTTTAGTTTCAGGAAATATAATTTGAAATTGATTTCTATATTTTTCAGTATCTGGCAAATGCCAAACCTTCAAACTTTGACTCCAGCGCGAACCTTCAAGTTTCTTTATTCGTTCAATTAGATCTTTATTTTTTTCAAAATAAACGGCAATTCGTTTTTCGCCGTTATGGCTTATAATTTTGGCACTCCAATTCATGGCATATAATTTAATAATGTAAAAATAATAAAAATTTACTTATGAGTTTACTAAGTTTCAATTATTGAAAAGTATTTAATTTTTGGTCGATAAATAGGTTGTTTTTTAAATTTAAGTTAAAAAACATCGACCAAATGCACATTTATTTGTAAATTGCAAAACTTTTTAATGGCACATTTTAGTGCTGAGAATTATACTTAACTCATGAAATTTTTCAAACTATTTATATTGTTCTTTCTGTTTTTATCTGCCCAAACTTTTGCTCAAAAAGTAATTAAACACAAAGTTAAATCAGGTGAATCAATTTATTCTATCGCCAAAAAATACGACGTAACTCAATCGGAAATCTTTGATTTGAATCCCAAATTGAAAGGCGCTGTCTTGGGTTTGAATGCTGAGGTTAAAATTCCGAACAAGAAGTTTAAAGAGAAGGAAAAAGCAACTAAGAAAGAAACGATTGTTGCTAAAAAAGAAGCTATAGAAAGTGAAGAGAATCTGAAACAAGTTCAGATTAAAGAAGTTCAAGGTGCTTCGAAAGCTACGCATAGTGTAAAATCAAAAGAAACTTTGTACAGCATTTCTAAAAAATATGGTGTTTCTATGGAAACGTTGTGTGAATTAAATCCGGTTTTAAAAACCAGTAATCTAAAAACCGGAATGAAATTGCAATTACCTAATATGGAAGAAGCAACGCTTCCTGAAAAAGTGGTTCAAGAACAAAATCCAATAAATGAGACCGTTACAGAAACTAAAGTAGAGCATCTGGTTTCTAATGTGGATGTGGTGCACAAAGTATTGCCCAAAGAAACCTTATACGGAATTTCTAAACAAACAGGCGTTTCTATAGAAGATTTGACAAAACTAAATCCAAGTGTAGCCAATGGCTTAAAAGTTGACCAATTTTTGATTATAAGAAAAGGAACTGGAGAATCAGCGGTAAATAAATCGGAAGTGGTTGAGGTGCAAAAGGAAATTGAAACCGCTAAACCTTTATCGGCAGCTAACTTAACTAAAGCAGAGTTTTTAATAGAAAAAGCATCAGAACACATGGGAACTCGTTATAGAAGAGGAGGAACCACCAGTGCAGGATTTGATTGTTCAGGTTTAATGTTTCATACTTTTAAAAGCATCGATATGACTTTGCCACGTTCGTCTCATGAAATGGCAGGTGTTGGTGAGCGAATAAATAAATCGCAAGCCCAAAAAGGCGATTTGATCTTCTTTGCCACTTTTGGGGGCTCAAGAATTAGTCACGTTGGAATGATTACTGAAGTTTTGGAAGACGAAATTAAGTTCATTCACTCGTCAACAAGCGCTGGAGTAATGATTTCATCCACCAAAGAAGGCTACTATTCAAGAAGTTTTGTTCAAATCAATAGAGTGTTGAAGGAATAATTATTCAACATTAAATTTGAAACCAATTCCGTGCAAATTTTCAATGGTAATTCCTTTTTCATTGGCTAGAATTTTACGCAATCTAGAGATGAAAACATCCAAACTTCTTCCCATAAAATAATCGTCGTTGCCCCAAAGTGATTTTAGTATTTCTTCTCGTTTCATCACCACATTTTTGTTGTCTAGAAATAGTTTCAATAATTCGGCTTCACGTTGCGTCAAACTAATTTTTTCTGAATCGGTAAACACCAAATAGTTTTTGTGATCGAATTGGTATTTTCCAACAGTATAAATCACGTTTTCTACCGTGGTATTTTTCTGAGAACGCTTTAAGAAAATTTCGATTTTAAGCAACAATTCTTCGATGCTAAAGGGTTTTACTATATAGTCATCTGCTCCAAGACGTAATCCTTTAATTCGGTCTTCTTTCAAGGTTTTTGCCGACAAAAAGATGATAGGCACATCAGCATTCAACTGACGAATTTTTTCAGCTAGTTCAAAACCATCCATTTTGGGCATCATAATATCAAAAATACAAATATCAAAAGCTTCACTTTTAAAAGCTTTAAGACACATTTCGCCATCAGTGCAATGGGTTACATCGTAGTGCATTTCTAAATTGTCTTTGGTTAGAAAGGCAAGCGTTTCGTCGTCTTCGGCGTAAAGAATTTTATATTTTGCCATATTATGCTGAATTATTTACTTAGTTATTTAGGTATTTCAATTGAAATTGTGATTCCTTTATCGTCATTATTACTGGCGAAAATTTTCCAATTATGTTGGGTACAGATTTTCTTAACGTAGTACAAACCAAGTCCGAAACCATTGACTTCGTTGCTTTTTGTACTCGGAATTCTGTAAAATTTATCAAAGATAAAATTTAAATTTTTATTAGAAACGCCAATGCCATTATCTGAAAAATCCAATTTGATTTTGTTTTTATCTTCTAAAATATCAATTGAAATCGTTGGGTTTTCTTCGCAATATTTTATAGAATTATCTAAAAGATTGTAAACGATGTTGGTAAAATGAAATTCGTCTGCATTGATTTTTGTAGTTTCATCAGCATTAATTTTTACGGATAAATTAGGATGTTTTAATTGCATGTTTTCAATTACATCTTTTATTATCGGTACCACTAGAATTTCTTTTTTATTCATCGTCATAGGAGCATTATCCGACTTGGCAATGTTTAAAATTTGCTCAATATGACTGTTTAGCTTTTTACTTTGATTGATAATAATCTCGGTGTATTTTTCAAGTTTAGTATCTTTTTGAATGACATCTTGTTTGTTCAAATAGGTTGAAGCGAGTAGGATGGAGGATAGTGGAGTCTTAAACTCGTGCGTCATATTGTTGATAAAATCGCGTTGCAATTCAGAGTATTTCTTTTGTTGGATAATGGTGTAAATGGAATATACGTAAACCAATAAAATGATAATTAATGCTATGGAAAGCACAAACCAAAAACGCAAAGAGCTCAACAAATAACTAGTTTCGTCAGGAAAACGAATGGCAAAATAATAGACCAAGTTTTCGTGCTTTGGAAAATAAACCGATTTTTGAATCGCTTTTTTATCTCCAAAAGAAACGTAATTGCCATAAACCATTTCATCACTTTGACAATTGTACATGGCATATTCAAAATCGGTGTTGATATTGAATTTAGTAAATTCCGATTTTAGATAATGTTCTAAAATATCGGGTTGAAAATCGTTTTCTACATTAACAATATAATAATCATTAGCAATTTTCTTAATCGGATTTTGTATAGGAAGTTCGCTATTTGTTCCTTGGTAAAGTTTTTTAACTACTTCTAAAAGAGCGATATGAGTGCGTTGGGAGAATTTTTTTTCTTCTAAATTAAAGGCTTCTTTAGTCCATAACAATTGAGCAATCAAGATTCCTATTGTTGCTACAAGTCCGAGGACGATTATTATGTTGAGGTTTTTAGTTTTCAATATTGATGTGTTTCAAAAGGTAATATTACTAAAAAAAAGCACCAACTTTTTTCAGTTAACAAGTCATTAACAAACATTTGAAATCGATTAACAGAAGTAAAATAGTTGTTGACTTATCTTTGTATTGTTCATTTATAGTGGACTTTAAAACAAAACAAATTTAAACAAATAAAAATATGAAAATTTTAAAAATTTCAATGCTAGCTTTGACTTTAGGATTAATGTCATTTACAGTAATTTCTAAAGAAGAAACTCCAACAGTAAAAACTACGGAAGCAGGTTCTATTGCTTGGAAAAGCGAAACTATCGACGTAGGACAAATTCCACAAGGAACTCCAAAATTGATTGAATTTCAATTTAAAAATACAAGTACTAAAGCAGTTATTATTACAAATGTAAAACCAGCTTGTGGTTGTACAGCTGCCGATTATACTAAAGAATCTATTGCGCCAGGAAAAACAGGATATGTAAAAGCTACCTATAATGCTGCAGCTGCTGGTTCATTTACAAAAACTGTTACCGTTACAACAAGTGCTGATGTTAATCCGAAAGTTTTAACTTTTAAAGGCAATGTAGTAGCAAAATCATAATTGATTATAAGGTTGGTTAATAACGCGAAAAACTCCTAAACTTGATTGTTTAGGAGTTTTTTATTTTGTGATTTGAGTTTTTATCTCGATCGTTTTTCTTTCAGTTTGTTTAAATTTTCTTTTTTATTTTCAATAAACTTTTTATACTTTTCTTTTTGCTCAGCATTTAAAAAAGTATTTATTGTTGTGTCGGTTTTTTCAGAGATTGCTTCAATTTCTTTAGTTTTGTCTTCTTCAGATATTTCATCATTTTTTACAACTGCATAAATCTTTTTTGAACTAGTTTCTATTTCTTTACGGATGACAATAATTTGTAGTTCATCTAATTTTAATTCTGTTTTTAAAAATTCAACAGTTTTGTCAATGTTTTCTGCTCTTTCTTTTTCTATTTCTTCAGCACTTTTTTCATTGCGTCCAAAATTGTTAGGATTTTGCATTCTTTGCTGGTTTCTTGCACCCATTCCCATACCGTTATTCATCCCATTCCCACCAAATTGAGCTGATGCAAATGTTATAGAGCCTAATAGTAAACTTGTTGTAAAAACTAATTTTAATGTTTTCATTATCAAATTGTTTAGAAAATCAAATTTATAAAAAATATTTCAAATTACACAGGTTCGCCATATAAATCGTATTCTGATGCATCAATGATTTTTACATTTACAAATTCACCTGTTTTTACATAGAATTTTGCAGCATCAATAAGAACTTCATTATCTACATCTGGACTATCAAATTCGGTTCTTCCAACAAAATGTTCACCTTCTTTTCGGTCGATTATGCATTTAAATGTTTGACCCACTTTTTCTTGATTCAAATCCCATGAAATTTGTGATTGTAAATCCATTATCTCTTGTGCACGAGCTTTTTTAACATCTTCAGGAACATCATCTTCGAGAACAAAGGCACCAGTATTTTCTTCGTGAGAGTACGTAAAGCAACCCAAACGTTCAAACTTCATTTCTTGAACCCAATCTCTCATGATTTCAAAATCCTCTTGAGTTTCTCCAGGATAACCAACAATTAATGTAGTTCTAATCGTCATTCCAGGAACAGCTTCACGAAAATCCTTTAATAATTTGGTTGTTTTTTCTTTTGTTGTACCACGTTTCATAGATTTCAAAATCTTATCAGAAATATGCTGCAACGGAATATCAATATAATTACAGATTTTTGGTTCGCGTTTAATCAATTCCAAAACATCCATCGGAAAACCAGTAGGGAAGGCATAATGCAGACGAATCCATTCAATTCCTTCTACTTTCACAAGGTTTTCAAGTAATTCGGCAAGATTACGTTTTTTGTATAAATCCAAACCATAATAGGTTAAATCTTGTGCAATTAGAATTAATTCTTTCACACCATTTTTTGCTAAACCTTCGGCTTCTTTAACCAATTTTTCAATAGATTGGGAAACGTGTTTGCCTCGCATAATTGGAATAGCACAAAAACTACATGGTCTATCACAACCTTCAGCAATTTTTAAATAGGCATAGTTTTTTGGTGTTGTTGTAAGACGCTCACCAAGTAATTCGTGCTTGTAATCAGCACCAAGAGCTTTCAATAAAAGAGGTAATTCTGTAGTACCAAAATATTGATCAACATTGGGAATTTCCTTTTCTAAATCAGGACGATAGCGTTCGGATAAGCATCCGGTAACGAATACTTTATCTACAATTCCACGTTCTTTTTTATCGGCATATTCCAAAATAGTATTTACAGATTCTGCCTTAGCATTATCAATAAAACCACAGGTGTTTATTACTACAATATTTCCTTCTTGTTCATGAACGACATCTTTGCCACTAGCTTTCAATTGTCCCATTAAAACCTCACTATCGTAAGTGTTTTTAGAACATCCTAGTGTGATGACATTGATTTTGTTTTTCTTTAACGATTTGGTTCTCATACCTTAATTTAATTGGAGTGCAAAATTACAATAATTAATTTGAAGTTGTTTCAGAAACTATGAATTTCATTTGAAGATAAATCCATAAAAAAAACCATCCGAAAATCGAATGGTTTATTCAAATGTTTTTTTATAAGATTATAATTCAAATATTACAGTAAGAGTTACATTATCTGTTATATTTTCAATTCTTGCTGGGTCAACAAGACCTTGCGAGAAGAATTGTAAATTGTAATTTCTTTTAGCATGAGCATAAGCCAAGTCAACTTTTGTTGAACCAAAATTGTATCCTAATCCACCAGAGTAACCTGTTAAATCACCAATAGCATTACCATCTTTGTAAGGACTTTGTTCCCAACGGTAACCACCTCTTAAACTTAGTTTTTTGATTTTATATTCTGTACCAACTCTAACTTCACTTGAGGTTGTTAACAAGTTTCTCATTGTTCTGTTTTCATTAGGAAAGTCGTTTTGAGGTCTGTATTCCATATTGCTGTAATCTTTCATAGAATAATCAAGACTTATCAATCCTTTTTTTCCGAAGATGTAAGCAAAACTACCAGTCCATTTTCCTGGAGTTTGTAGTTTATAAGGTTGAAAAATCATTATTACGTTAGGATCTGTAATTTGCGTAGAATACAAAGTATTATCTTGAGCTGGATCCAATCCATAACCCGAAGTTATAACTTGTTGAGATAATTCATCGTTAAGTCGGTACCACGTAGGAGATTCGTAAGCTAAACCTAATCTTACTTCTTTAGTTGGTTTAAAAATAGTTCCAATATTGAAAGAGAAACCAGTTCCGTATGTATAAAGTTGGTTGTTAAAACGAACTCTATCTACCGTAGACCCAACAGCGTATTTTGGATTATCATTTGCTTCAAAAAAGCTCGAAGATTGTCTATAATCTATAAAGTGTGAATTTAAATTAATACCAAAAGCGAATTTGTCTTTGTATTCTGTAGCTGCGTTAAAAGTAAGTTTTCCATTATAACCAACACTTTCTATCGAATTTTCTTGATAATAATTTCCGCCATCAGCTATATTAGTGTAATATTCTATATTGTTGTTTGTAGTGTTTAAAGGATCAATTATATATGAATTATACCCTAGATAAGCTTGCTGTTCGTTAAAAAATAAATCTTCATAATTAAAACTATTTAAGTTTCCAAAGGGCACACCATTTGCATAACTTAAAAAGTAATTATCTATTGAATTTTGTCTATTTACTCCAGATGAAAATATTGAGTTGTCTAAGTTTCTTGCATTTTCATAATTTATAGCTATGGAAAATTTCTTCCAATCGCTTTTAGCACTTCCATTTTCAAATATAAAAACAGCACCAGCCTGATTTAGATCAAAACTATTGTCATTTTCAGAAGTTTTATTTCCGAAATAATTTGAATTGTTTTTAATATTAAAATTGCTTAGAGTTAATCCCACTTGATTGTTAGCAAATATCACAGAACCTGCTGGGTTTACATTTAGTGAGGAAAAATCACCACCTAACGCTCCAAAAGCACCACCCATTGCTCTAAATCGAGCGGTTCCGTTCAAATCTGTTTGTCCATAACGCAAGGCATCATTAATATCTTGTGCTTGTATTGTTGAGACAGCTAATGTTGCTATCGCAATTGCAAATATCTTTTTCATAAATTTTTACTTTAGATTGATAATTATCTTCTACCTCCGCCAGACGATCTACCTCCACCGCCTCCACCGCCGAAGCTACCACCTCCACCGCTACTTGGACTTGGAGAGTAAGATCTTGGACTATCATAACTTCTAGTGTTTGTGCTAGTTCTAACAGGACTTGTAGTTGGTCTAACAGTATTGTTATCATTTCTAGTAGGACTAGTAGTTCTTACGCCGCCAGTTTGAGAATCATTTCTAGTCGTATTTGGATTTCTAACAGTAGTATTAGTACGTCTAACTCCATCAGTTTGATAACTACTTCTTATAGTATTTGTATTTCTGGTATTTCCTATATTAGAGGCTCTTCTATTTCCCAAACCATTATTTATATTGTTATTGTAATTGGTGTTTCTTCTTCCGTTAGAAAAAGCATAATTATTACCATTCCATCCGTTATTCCAACCCCAACCATTTCCATACCAACCATTTCCATACCAACCATTATTCCAACCCCATCCTGGTCCGTACCAATTATTCCAGCCCCAACCGTTGTTCCAACCCCAGTTGTTCCAGCCCCATCCTGGACCGTACCAATTATTCCAGCCCCAACCGTTGTTCCAACCCCAGTTATTCCAGCCCCAATTATTCATACCCCAACCGTTGTTCCAACCCCAGTTGTTCCAACCCCAACCATTGTCATAAACATTAACGATAATATTTTCAGAATTGTTAGATCCCCAGCCAGCATAGTTTACTTCAGTTTGAGATTGATTTCTTGAAATGGTATCATTATAAGACGAGTAAGTTTCAACATCTGTAAAAACTTCCTCACTTTCTTGCTTTAAAGAACTAAAGTATTCTTTATAATAAGCACTATTAGCTTTCGATTCTTCAGTTTGTTTAGGTTTATTGTCGGTAGAACCATAAATTCCATCATTATCATAATATGATGTGTTTTGGTATGAACCACAAGAAGTTGCAATCAATGCAAAAAGTCCAAATACAGAATAAATGGAGATTTTTTTGGTAAAAAAAGAATTTGTTTTCATATCTATAGCTTTTTTATTGTTGGACAATACAAAAATAGTTAGTTTTGCCGAACTATTTAGTTAAAATAAGTTAAACAATTTTTATGCCAAACTATTCATTATGAGTAAGAACTTAACAAAAAGAGAAGAGGATTATTCCAAATGGTATAACGAACTTGTAGTTAAAGCAGATTTAGCGGAGAACTCAGGTGTAAGGGGTTGTATGGTAATTAAGCCATACGGTTATGCAATATGGGAAAAAATGCAAGCAGAATTAGATAGAATGTTTAAAGAAACAGGACATAGTAATGCCTATTTTCCTTTATTTGTTCCCAAGAGTATGTTTGAAGCTGAAGAAAAAAATGCTGAAGGTTTTGCTAAAGAATGTGCCATTGTGACGCATTATCGTTTAAAAAATGATGAGACACGTCCAGGTAAATTAATGGTAGATCCAAATGCTAAATTGGAAGAAGAATTAATTGTTCGTCCTACAAGTGAAGCTATCATTTGGTCTACTTATAAAGGATGGGTTCAATCCTATAGAGATTTACCTTTACTGATTAATCAATGGGCAAATGTGGTTCGTTGGGAGATGAGAACGCGTTTGTTTTTAAGAACTGCTGAGTTTTTGTGGCAAGAAGGTCATACAGCACATGCTACCAAGGCAGAAGCTATTGAAGAGTCTGAAAAAATGATGAATGTTTATGCAGATTTTGCTCAAAATTTTATGGCTATTCCAGTAATAAAAGGGTTAAAAACTGAAACAGAACGTTTTGCCGGTGCTGAAGAGACTTATTGTATTGAAGCACTTATGCAAGATGGTAAGGCACTTCAAGCTGGAACTTCACATTTCTTAGGGCAAAATTTCGCAAAAGCTTTTGATGTTAAATATGCTAATCAAGAAGGAAAGCAAGAATATGTTTGGGGAACATCTTGGGGTGTATCAACACGTTTAATGGGAGCATTAGTTATGACTCATTCGGATGATAACGGATTGGTTTTACCTCCAAATTTAGCTCCTATACAAGTTGTTATTGTTCCAATCTTTAAAACTGATGAAGAGTTTGAAAAAATATCTGAAGTTGTAAATGGTTTGATGGCTCAATTCAAAAAATTGAATATTTCTATCAAATATGATAATAGAACTACTCAAAAACCAGGATTCAAATTTGCAGAATGGGAATTAAAAGGAGTTCCAGTTAGAATTGCAGTTGGTCCAAAAGATTTAGAAAACGGAACTTTTGAGGTGGCAAGAAGAGATACACTAACTAAAGAAGTAGTTTCTAAAGAAGAAATTGTTGCTTATGTAAGTGATTTGTTAGATACAATTCAAAAAGATTTATTCCAAAAAGCTATAGATTACAGAACTGCTCATATAACAGAGGTGAATTCTTTCGAAGAGTTTAAAGAAGTATTAGAAAATAAAGGAGGTTTTATATCAGCTCATTGGGATGGAACACCTGAAACAGAAGAAAAAATTAAAGATTTAACTAAAGCTACCATCAGATGTATCCCATTAGATAGAGTAGAAGAGGATGGAAAATGTATTTTTTCTGGAGCTAAATCTACTGGTAGAGTGTTGTTTGCAAAAGCATATTAAAAAATAATTAAAAAAAGTGCTTGCTACTATTGCGTGAATTAAAAATAGTTGTATTTTTGCACTCGCATTACAAAATAATGTAATGGCCCGTTCGTCTATCGGTTAGGACGCATGGTTTTCATCCATGTAAGAGGGGTTCGATTCCCCTACGGGCTACAAGTTCAGTTTACTGAAAATAAAGATTAACGAAGGATGATATTGGCCCGTTCGTCTATCGGTTAGGACGCATGGTTTTCATCCATGTAAGAGGGGTTCGATTCCCCTACGGGCTACAAAATTAGTTGTAAATAAGTTTTGTAAAATAATAATTGGTGTCTCTGTTATTATTTTATTAGTTAAAACCAAAGTGACTTTAAATTAAGTTGTGGGAGGTTTTTCTTTTTTAACTAGTAGTTTATAACAATTATTACAATTAAAAAAAGGAAAAAATGGCAAATCATAAGTCAGCTTTAAAAAGAATTAGAAGTAACGAAAAGAAAAGAGTGTTAAATAGATATCAGCACAAAACTACTCGTAATGCAATAAAAGCATTAAGATTAGCTACTGATAAATCTGACGCATCTTCAAAATTATCTAGTGTAATCTCTATGATTGATAGACTAGCTAAGAAAAACATTATTCATGACAACAAAGCGTCAAACTTAAAATCTAAGTTAACTAAACATGTTGCAAAACTGTAATGTTTTAATTACGATAAAATAAAAAAGCTTCCAATTTGGAAGCTTTTTTTTATTGTTTATTGTTACTAAAATAGTATAGCATTTCTTTGGTAATAGGTTTGGATAGAAAATCGATGACCATTGAGTAAGATTTTGATTTTTCTATATCTCTAGGGTCAATAGTAGAGGATAATACAATTACTTTTAGTTCAGGGAAAAAGTCATGATACTTGTTTTCGGAGAATATATCAAGAAATTCCCATCCTCCCATAATAGGCATATTTAAATCTAAAAACATTAGTTGAGGTAAGATAATGTTGTTATCTTTTTCTAAATTGTTTTTTAAGTTGTCAAAATATCTAAGTGCATCTTCACCATTGTGTGCTGTATCTATTTGTTTAGAAAAATCAGATTTTTCAATTACTTTTTTACACAGCATAAGTGTTATGGGATCGTCATCAACACATAATATTTTATTATACATCTTTATTGTTTTTAAAAATTATTGTGAAAGTAGTTCCAACTCCAACTGTGCTATCAATACTAATAGTGCCTCCCATTGATTCTACTTGAGATTTTACTAAGTACAAGCCTAATCCTTTGCTATCTGGATAGTCATGAAATCTTTGGTATAATCCAAATACTTTATCTTTATTTCTTTCTAAATCAATTCCAATTCCGTTATCTTTGAATGTGATAATTGTTTCATTTCCTACTTTTTTTGAAGCTATTGAAATTTTTAATTGTCTAATTGGATTGCAATAACGTAGCGAATTTGACATCAAATTTAATAAAATACTTTCAATGTAAGATTTGTTTAAGTAAACTATTTGATCCTTATTTAAATCCATTTTGATAATTGGTTTTTTTACTCCAATTAAAAAACTTAATTGATTAAAAACATTTTCAAATACATCCTTAATGACAATACCTTCTTTTTGAATTGATGGACTATCTTTGATGATAATCACATTTACTAAATCATTTATAGTTTCATTAAGTTGGTGTGTAGATTTAGAAAAACCACTAATGATTTCATTTAATTCTTGATTTTCTATAGGAATATCCTCAACTAGATTTAATAGTCCAGTTAGATTAGATAGCGGAGCTCTAAGATTATGCGAGGTTATATATGAAAACTGCTTTAGATCTTTATTGTTTTGTGTAAGTTCGCTAATAAGATGTTCACGTTCTTTTTCACGTTCTTTTTCGACTGAAATATCTCTTTGTATTGAAATCCAATGAGAATGTTGATTATCTTTGTTAGTAATAGGAATCATTGTAAGATTAACCCAATATTGCTCGCCGTTTTTTCTTTTATTTAATGCTTCAAAAGTAAATTCTTCTTTCTTTTTGATGACTTCGGCTAATTTTTTTATATCATTCCTAACACTAAATTTATTCATCAAAATAGTAGCATTTTTTCCAATTACTTCTTTTGATTTATATCCTGTCATTTTTGAAAATGCAGGATTGACAAAAACAATTTTTGGTAGTTCTTTTTCTGTATTGCTCGTTTCAGTAATAATTACGGTGTCTTTTGTTTGAGTAATAACAGTTTCTAATAGTTTTAATCTTTGTTCCTCTTCTTTTTGCTTGGTGATATCTTGAATAGCACCTATCATACGAATAACATTTCTGTCATCATCCATTACTAAAAAGCCTCTATCGAAAACGTATTTATAAGTTCCATCGGCACACATGAATCTATAATAATCTTGCCATTTTTCAGTTTTCTGTTCAATGAATGAATAAAGCTTTACCGACATTTTTAAGCTATCTTCGGGATGAATTTTCTCAAACCACCATTGAAGGTTTTCTCCTACGTCTTCTTTTTTGTATCCAAAAACGCCTTGTATTCCTTTGTTCCAAATAAATCCACCCGTTTTAATATCCCAATCCCAAATAGTATCACTAGTTGCTTTTGCAACTATATCATATCTTTCATTTGATTCATAAAGGTCTTTGTTGATTCTTTTTAAGTTGGTAATAGAATCATTAATTTTTTTATCATTTGTCTTAAAAATTATTATCAAAGCTATTGGTGAGCAAATAATAATAAATATAAAAATATAAAGACTGTAAAATAATTGATCATTAACAGAAATGAAGTTTACAATATAGTAGTGGCTTATTAAAGCCATGATGAGGATGATTAGGAAATAAATTACTATACTTTTGTAAAAAAAACTTTTCATTACTCAAAAATAAAAAAAAAATAATGAAACCATCTTTTTTATTAAAAAAATAATCATTTTTTTAATGATTCAAGTAATAATAGTTATTAAAATGTAAACTCTTGTAAGCAAGGTTTTTTATATCAAAATAAAGTGTACCTTTGCACATTCTAAAAAAATCAGATGGAATCTATCAGAAACATTGCAATTATTGCCCACGTTGACCACGGTAAGACTACTTTGGTTGACAAAATTATGTATCATTGTCAACTTTTTCGCGAAAATGAAAACACAGGTGACTTAATTCTTGATAACAACGATTTAGAGCGTGAAAGAGGTATCACTATTACTTCTAAAAACGTTTCTGTTTCGTATAAAGGAACAAAAATCAACATTATTGATACTCCAGGTCACGCCGATTTTGGTGGTGAAGTAGAACGTGTATTGAATATGGCTGACGGAGTTTGTCTTTTAGTAGACGCATTTGAAGGTCCTATGCCTCAAACTCGTTTCGTGTTGCAAAAAGCTATTGACTTAGGATTAAAACCATGTGTGGTTATCAATAAAGTTGATAAAGAAAATTGTACACCTGAAGAGGTGCATGAAAAAGTTTTTGATTTAATGTTTGAATTGGGTGCAGAAGAATGGCAGTTGGATTTTCCTACGGTTTATGGTTCTGCTAAAAATAATTGGATGTCTGATCATTGGGAAAATATGACAGATAATATTGAGCCTTTATTAGATATGGTTGTAGAACATGTTCCTGCGCCAAAGGTTTCTGAAGGTACACCACAAATGTTAATTACTTCTTTAGATTTCTCTTCATTTACAGGTCGTATTGCGATTGGTAGATTAGAAAGAGGTGTGTTGAAAGAAGGTATGCCAATTTCTTTAGTAAAAAGAGATGGTTCTGTAATGAAATCGAGAATTAAAGAACTACATACTTTTGAAGGTTTAGGTCGTAAAAAAGTACAAGAAGTTATAGCTGGTGATATTTGTGCAATTGTTGGTGTTGAAGGTTTTGAAATTGGTGATACTATTGCAGATTTTGAAAATCCAGAGGCTTTACAAACTATTGCCATTGATGAGCCAACAATGAGTATGTTGTTTACCATTAACGATTCGCCTTTCTTTGGTAAAGAAGGGAAGTTTGTTACTTCAAGACACATTAGAGATAGATTGACAAAAGAATTAGAGAAAAACCTTGCAATGCGAATGGGTGAAACTGATTCTGCTGATAAATTTATGGTTTTTGGTCGTGGAGTACTTCACTTATCGGTTCTTATTGAAACAATGAGAAGAGAAGGATATGAGTTGCAAATTGGTCAACCACAAGTTATTATCAAAGAAATTGATGGTAAAAAATGTGAGCCAATTGAAGAATTGACAATTGATTTACCAGAAAATCTTTCAGGTAGAGCTGTTGAATTTGTTTCTATCCGTAAAGGTGAAATGTTATCTATGGAAGGTAAAGGTGAGCGTATGATTGTTAAATTTAATATTCCATCACGTGGAATTATTGGTTTGAGAAATCAATTACTTACTGCTACTGCTGGTGAGGCAATCATGTCGCACCGTTACATAGGTTATGAACCATTCAAAGGAGAGATTCCAGGAAGAAACAATGGTTCGTTAATCTCTATGGAAAACGGAAAAGCAATTCCTTATTCTATCGATAAATTACAAGATCGTGGTAAATTCTTCGTTAATCCAAATGATGAAATTTACGAAGGTCAAGTTATTGGAGAAAATTCTCGTAGTGATGATATGTGTATTAACGTAACCAAAGCTAAGAAACAATCAAACGTACGTTCATCTGGAAATGATGAAAAAGCTAGAATTATTCCACCAATTATTTTCTCATTAGAGGAAGCTTTAGAATACATTCAAAAAGATGAATATGTTGAGGTTACTCCAAAAACTATTCGTTTGAGAAAAATTTATTTAACTGAAAATGATAGAAAAAGATTTAAAATCTAATTCGTCAAATTTGAATATAAAAAAAACCATCAGTGAAAACTGATGGTTTTTTTATGTAGTTAATTTTATGATTATCTTTTGAGAGCGAAGTGTCCTTTTGCATTTCTACCATCATCAAAAGTAATATTATACCAGTAATCATCTGAAGGAGCTAAATTACCATTATAAGTTCCATCCCAACCTTGACCAATTGCCGATATTTGTTTTACTAATTTACCATATCGATCATAAATGTGTATTATAGAGTTTGCATAGAATTGCTCATTTACGCCTTTAATATTCCAGGTGTCGTTAAAACCATCTCCATTTGGAGTAAAATATTGTGGAACCCCTAATACAGATATTAATTGTTCTGAAATACCACACCCATTCAAATCTTTTACATAAATCGTATGGAATCCCATTGGTACATTGGTAAAAATATTCGAATCTTGATATGGGCCATAAGGTTCTTGAATACTATAAACATAATCTCCATTTCCATTAACAAGTACTTCTACAGAATTATTATCTGATAATTCTACAATTTCGATATCTTGAATTGTAGCGATTTCTGAACTAGTTACAATAATATCTAGTGTTTTAGTGCAAGAAGTTGTATTATTTGTTACTGTTACTGTGTAAGTTCCGTTTTGAGTAACGTCTATACTTTGAGTTGTTTCATTGGTTGGCGTCCATAAAAAACTATGACTTAATGGATTTACCATTTGAGCAGTTAATTGCGTCGACTTCGAAACATCGTTTAAACATAACAAACCGAATTGAGTAATTGTAAAATTGGGTAACGGTTTTATAATTAAATTAATCACGTTAACACCAATACAATCATTACCATTTTCGATTCGTGCATAAACAGTTTGAGTTGTAAAAGTGGTCGTTGTTATTTGATTTAGCTCCAGCAGTGCATCATTTGGAGTAGAAAAATAGGTTACAGTATTTCCTGATTGTTCAAATCCGGCATCGGCTAAATTGAATGTTGTTATTCCATCTTCTGTACCATCATCATCGCATTTCTCTATCGTGACAACTTGCGTAGGATTTACAGTTACATTAAGTGTTAATTGTGTTATTGAAAAACATCCGGTTACAGAATTTGTAACTCTAACAGAAATTATTTGAGGATTTGAAATATTGGTATAATTAGACGATAACGCATTAATATTTGCAACAGCATCGGCATTATTTAAATAAAATGACGTAACATAATTAGCATTATTATTTGTAATTATATTGTTGGCTTCGTTCAAATTAAAAGTGGTTAATCCGTTAGGAAAAACTTCAAAATCGCATTGAGTAAGTTGTGATGCAACAGCAACTGGTGCTGGATTTATGATGATATCAAATGGTTTGTAGGCATAACAACTAGTACTACTATCACTAATTTTTGCCCAAAGAGTTTCATTTGTAAAAGCAACTTGATTGGTGTAATTGTTTGGTAAAGTAGTGGTATCATTGTTTGTCGGATGATAAGTTACCACTAAATTAGGATCGCCATTAGTTAAAATAAAAGTATTTTCTAATAAATTAAAAGTTGCAAATCCGTTGTTATCAAAATCACAAGATTCAATATTTATAGGATTTTGTGTTTGAAATGGTGTTACCGTCAAACTAAAATTGGATGTAGTAAAGCAACCAGTCAATGCATTTTCAAGTCTAATATAGATGATTTGAGGATTTGATGTATTAGTAAAATTTGTTGTGTTTATAATTTTATTAGAACCAACAATGGCATCATTTTCTGAAATGTGAAATGTGGCAAGAATATTGGTTTGCAAACCTATTGCTAAGGATTGGTTTTGAGTTAAATCAAATGAGGTGCTGTTATCTTGAACCGCGTCAGAATCACATTTACTGATGTTTAATGTTGAGCCAGCCGTTGTATTATTAATTATAGGTGCATCACTAAAAGTTGCGGTTCCTGTCCATTGAAGACTGAAGTTACTGTCACCACTAAATCTGTCAATTACTAAATAATAAGTCTCGTTTGCCAGAACATTTAAAGCACTTACAAAATTATTACCTTGTGCGGCTGGACCTTCAAAGGTATCTGTTTCTGTAGCATTCATTCCAGTTTGATTATTGGATGCATTAGATAACTGCGGATTTGTCGTGGAACATCTTATTGTTTGCCCAAGATTTGAACAGCTTGCCGTTGGACCAAATACCCAAAAATCAAAGTCGATATTCAAAGAAGCATTATTTGGAATTAAAGTGAAACCTAAAGTTCCCGGATTTTGAATAGTAACTTTAATCCACAACGAATTGTTTTCTTGACCAGTACATGAGTTCGTAAAATCAATTTCGCTAATGCCTGGACCAACAATTGATATGTTGTTATAGTTACTATTTCCGCAGGCTACAAGTGCATCAACACAATCATTTTGTGAAAAACTAAATTGCGCAAAAAAGGATACAAAAAGGTAAATTATTTTTTTGTAAAAATTCATGTACTATCGTTTAAGAGAAAAATGCCCTTTAACATTTCTACCATCATCAAAAGTAATATTATACCAGTAATCATCTGAAGGAGCTAAATTACCATTATAAGTTCCATCCCAACCTTGACCAACAGCTGATATTTGTTTTACTAATTTACCATATCTATCATATATATGTATAACTGAGTTAGCATAGAATTGCTCATTCGCGCCTTTAATATTCCAGGTGTCATTAAACCCATCACCATTTGGAGTAAAATATTGAGGAACTCCAAGTACAGAAATTAATTGTTCTGTTATTCCACACCCATTTAAGTCTTTTACATATATTGTATGAAAACCCATTGGTACATTGGTAAAAATATTCGAATCTTGATATGGACCATAAGGTTCTTGAATACTATAAACATAATCACCATTTCCAGAAACAATTACCTCTACAGAATTATTTTCAGATAAATCAATAATATTAATATCATCAATTGTTGCAATTACTGAACTGGTAACTTCAATTGTTCTCGTTTTTGGACATCCAAAGGAGTTTGTAACTACTACAGTATAGGTTCCTCCGGTATTGACTGTTATTGAATAATTTGTTTCTCCACTCAACAGATTTCCTTCTAAATACCATTGGTATGTGTAGGCACTTGAAGGTGTTGCATCTGTAATACCAGCATCTAATGTTACTGTGAAAGTTGGAAGATTTGTACACACAAGTTGATTTGCCCATCCATTTTGATTTAAATCAATACTAGGAGTTGGATTTACAATAAAATTTAAAATTGTTGAAACAGGACAACTAGGATTTAATGGATTTGTTAATGTTAAGGTTACATTTTGAGTTCCAGTTGTAAAAGTTGGTGGTAAATTATTCAGAATTACTGTACCATCTTGAAGTGTAAAAGATATATCAAACCCAGTTTGTCCTTGCAAAATTGTTGGAAGTATATTAGTTGTATCAAAATCTAATAACCCATCTTGGTCAGCTGGATTGGTTTCATCATCACAAATAGTTAATTGATTTGGAGGCAAAGGAAATATTTGTGGCAAATCATCGACTATAAACTGAATTGTTTTTTCGTAATAACATGGGCCATCTGTTGCCAATGAAGGATTATTTGTTAATCTTACAGTGATAGTTCGAGTTGTATTTACATAAAAAGGATTTGTCATAGCAAATTGAACTCCAGTTGCATTATAATAAGTTACATCAATATTTGTTTGCCCTTGAAGAATATCGTTCTCAAGTGTAGAAGTATCGAATCCGTAAATTCCATCATGGTCATCATCACAATGACGAATAACATTATTTACGCCAACAGTATTGAAAACAGGAGTTGGTTCAACGATAAGATTAAAAGTTTTGAATCCATAACATCCGTTATTGATATTGCTGTCAACACGAACCCAAATAGTTTGCTGATTTGGATATCCAATATTTCTATAAGTTGAAATATTTGTAATTGCTAATGAATTACCATTACTGTCATTTTCAGCATTAAAATCGGCTTGATTTTTATAAAATTTTATTGTAAAATCAGAGGTTGGAGTAGGTAATTGGGCTAAAGTGTTGTTATAAATTTGCGTTAAGTCAAATGTTGCAATTCCATCATATTCGTTATTGGTTGCATTAATATAATCATCACATTTTACTTGATTAGGTATTATAAAACTAGCTGGCAACTGTGGTGTAGAAACTATCAAATCTAATCTTGAAACACTGGGACAGTTATTTGCATTTTGAACTCTAACCCAAACGGATGTATTACCTGTTGTAAATGCTATAGGGCTTGAAATTAAAAATGCAGTATCATTGGTTTGAGCAGCAGTTTGATTTGTGAAAAAAGTAAAAGTTTCAATTGCTGAATTAGTAGAAATAAACGTATTTTTTTCGGTTAAATTAAAGGTAGAAATACCATCAGTATTATCATCACATTGAATTAATGATAATGGAGAAACCACCACAGGTAAAGCATAAATTGATAACGAAGCGTCACCAGAAATTAGTCCGCAAGAGTTTCCTAATCTGTTTAGTATGACTCTATATTTATGGCCAGCCATTGACATTGTAATGTTATTTACAGCTAAAACATCAGTTGTTGCACCGGCATAATTGGTGTTATTTACAATATTTGTCCAAGTCAAACCATTATCTGATGATACCTGCCATCGATAAGAGGTTATTGGTGTTGATGTTGTTAACGTAAATGTTGTGCCTTGTAATTCGCAAGAAAATTGATTCGCTGGTTGTGTAGTAATTACAATTGGAGCTGGTGTGAAATAATTAGAATTTGGGTTAATATAACCGGTTCCACTTGTTACAACACCATTGTTTGGATTTACTGTTGGAGGAGTTGTATTTCCTAAAATTCCATCGTTGTTTCCATCAGCGTAGCCTGCTTCAATTACATCATCACAACCATCACCATCACTATCTAAATCTAAATAATTATTTAAAGAATCACTGTCAGTATTAGCGATACTATTTGCAATAATTCCACTATCTGGAGTGGTTTCTAGAGAGTTTAACCAACCGTTGATACCAAAATTTGCACCATCAATTATTCCATTAGAATTGGCATCGGTTAAAGTATATCCAGATTCATTTAAATCGTAAATTCCATCATTGTCAGAATCTAAATCAATATAATCTGCTATTCCATCATTATCAGAATCAACAGGTGTTAAACCAGTGTTGTAGGCATCATCAATTCCATCATTATTAGCATCAATATTTGATACAGCTACAAAAGTTGCGCCTTGTATTTCAATATAATCAGGAATTCCATCATTATCACTATCATAATCAAATTGGTCAAATACGCCATCACCATCATAGTCTTTTGGTACACAAGTTGCTATAATTTTGAATGTTGATTTGTTAGGTAAAGCATCAGATAAATTTCTATGAGAAAAACTTATTGAAGTTACTTGACTGGCCATAAATTTGAATGTTCCAGTTCCTGCAGCTAATGGTGTTGTACTATTTAATCTAAATCGGATTTCGAAAGAAGAATATTCGGTAACACCGCTTTCAAAAATACCATCATAATTGGTATCGATTAATAATTGATTTGTTGGATTTAAAACGGTTATTGTTTTGTTTATTGGTGAATTGATAATAAATTCAGCATTAGCATCTAATAAATCAGTTGCATTTGCTGTTGGAACATATTCGATTGCTAATGATATAGGTTGAGGAAAGGTTAGTTGATATTTAACTGTATTTGTTTTTCCTGGTGGAATTTCTGTTACAAAACTACCATCTGCATTTCCAATTAAAGGTGTTGCACTTGCCGTTATTGAAGTTGAAATTGCTCCAGTAAATGAATTTGAATAAGTTCCTACAGCTACTGTTCCTGCTAGTGGATTTGCTAAGGAAACATTTTGATTTCCAAATGATTCGTTACAGTTTGTAATTCCATCTCCATCATAATCTTGGTCGATATCATCATTAGCATTATCGTTATCAGAATTTGTTGAACAAATGCTTACAGGAATTTCATCTGAAAATAAATCGATATTACATTCGGTTAAAGTTGCTTTTACTTTATAATATCCTGGACCTAATGGACTAAGTGTTGGTATGTATGAGCTACTTGTTGCACCAGGTATTGGATTACCGTTAAAATACCATTGAAATACATCAAAACCACTCAATGAACTAATTTCTAGATTAACGTTTGGAATACAATTGGAACTACTTCCTGCTACTGGTTGAAAAACTACTTCGGGTTTAAAGGTAAAACCAGAGTAAAAACCGCCATAGGTTGCAGCACCACTTGATCCATAATAAGACAGATATACTTGCTCTGTAGAGAATACTGATATATTTCCAGAACATCCTTCAAGAGTGTAAGTTACATAACTTGAATTTCCCAATACTGCAAATGGACCATTAACATTGATACCTCCCGGTAAAGTTGCTAAAGTATAGCTAGTTCCATTAATAAAAAAATCTAATGAAGCTCCAGATTTTGTAACTATACATACCGTTCCATCAAAATTAGATTGGTTTCCAACTTCGTTAATGAAAGGAATGTTGTCTATTTTTTTTGGTGTTTGACAACTTAATGGAGGTAAAAAGTGCATGTTTTGATTGGCTTGACTTGAAGAACCACCTATTCCTTGATAGGCAAAAACATTCTTTGAAGTATTGACATATAAATTTCCATTAACAGAAAACTGAGAACCATCTAGAGCCAAATATTCTCCAGCATTTAGGGTAGCAATTGGTAAATTTATACCGTTTGTAAATACTTGGGTGTTGTCTTCATGAGCTACAATTAAAGGTCTTTCGGTTACATCAACTCCAGAACCTTTTATGAAAATATACTCTTGACCTGTTCTTTCGGCAGAAACAATTTGGTCAAAACCTAAATCTAAATTACTTGTAGAACCATTACTTCCTGCAAAAGAACCACAATTTACCGCAATAGGTTTATTAGAATTAACCAACATACCAATCAAGCCATCTCTATTTGGATTAGAAGGACCTTTTACGGCAATTACATAACTATCACCGGCATTAAGAGTAACATTTGCAGGTGTATTTCCTGCAGCAGCATTATTTAATAATGTTACACCAGTTTTTATGTCGTCAAATGTAATTGTTGTATTGTTTTCTGTTGCCAATATAGAAGCAAAAGTGAAGTAGTTTTCGGTTGAAGTTGGCGCTCCAGTATTTATAAAAGCTCCAATTCTAAAATTAGTTCCCAATGCTGCACTACCTTTAGCTACCAATCCACCAGCATGAAGATTATTTTGCGCTGTCAACCTTACAGTCACATAGATTAGATCTTGTGCCTGAACGATAAAACCTTTATTGTTTTTAACAACACTTACATCAATTTCATTTGTTAGAAGTTGAGTATCTGTTCCAAATCCAATTGAATATATATAAGGAGTGTTTCTACTTACAGTTCCATTTATTGTTGTACCACCAATTTCTTGAATTTGAAAGCTAATTGGATTTAAACTTGGACTTGATATATATAGAAATTGTTCCAAAGGCTCTACAGAATCTGTGTGAGACAATGGTGGAATGTAATGCGTTTTGCTAAACTGCGAAAAACAATTAGCTGATAGTAAAATAGTTAGTAGGTATAGTAAAACTCTCTTTTTCATTTGATAAAAATAGCAAATAAATTAGAGTTATTCTAAAGAACTTATATATTTTAACATTCGTCGATAGGCTATAAATCTCTTCTTTTTAAAAGGTAAAAGGATGAAGAAATGAAAATAGCAGTCCAAGCTAATACTATAAGAATGGAATACCAATGTACATCATAATCTTTTAAGTTTGCTGCACCACCAATAGTTGTCTCAATATTTTTGATAACTGATAGTTTTGTAAATGGTTCAACTATAAGATTACTCATTGATTCTAAAGGTAAAAATTGAGTAATGTTTTTATCAAAATCACTATCTGGGAAAATTTTGAAATTCAAAATTCCAATAATTATTCCTTCAATTATATTCCATACGAATAAGAATCCTAGAGCAAATGCAGAGCGTTTTATTAAAATTCCAATAAATAAACAGAATGAGAAAAATCCTGTTAGTTTTACAAAATAGGCTAAGAGATATTCCATTTCCGAAAAGATTATTCCAACTTCATTATAGGAAGAAAATGACAATCCTAGAATAAGAGAAAGTATAAAAATGAATAATGTTGATACTCCAGCAAATACTACAACAGTTAAGAATTTTGATGTAACAAATTCTTTTTTACTCATTCCATCAATTAAGTTTTGTTTTAAAGTACCATAACTATATTCGTTTGCCATCATCGATACAATGACAACAGCAAGGAAGAATTTTAAAATAGCTGCAATGTAGGTGTTAAAGTGCCAAATATATGGAAAATTGAAGATTCCTTGTTCGGCAATATGAAGTTGAAAATTACCAATATTTATTTTTATAGAGGCAATTAAAGCTATAAAAGTTAGCAAAATAAAATAACTTAAAGTTAAAATTTTACTTGCTTTATTTTTCCAGATTTTTTGTAATTCTATTGAGAGTAATCGTTTCATTTTTGTGTAGATTATTTGCCTGTTAATTGTAAAAATTGTGCTTCTAAACTGTTTTTACGTTTAGCCAAGTGGTTTAAGTAAATTGATTTCTCAACCAAAAATTTATTTAATTCTGAAGGATCAATATTGGTATTAGAATAAATCAAAACTTTACCTTCTTCTTCCACTATTTTGGTAATATTAGGATGATTTTGAAGTGCTGCAATCAATACTTTATTGTCATTGGCTTGAAGTTCGATAAAACCATTATTAGTAGACATTCCTTCTACAGTTCCAGAGTAAAGAATTTCGCCTTTTCTTAAAACCAATACATGTGAACATACTTTTTCAACTTCATCCAATAGGTGAGAAGCTAATAAAATGGTAGTTCCTTGTGAAGCAATTAATCTTATAATATCTCTAATTTGATGAATTCCTTGTGGATCTAAACCATTAGTTGGCTCGTCTAAAATAAGAATTTCTGGATCGTTTAGTAAAGCTGAAGCAATAGCCAAACGTTGTTTCATTCCAAGTGAGAAAGTATTGAACTTACTGTCTTTTCTATCATACAAACCTACAACTTCAAGTTTTTCTTGTACTTTGTTGTAACTGATTCCTTTTATTTTGCAAACCAATTCTAGGTTTTCTTTAGCCGTCATGTATGGGTAAAAATTTGGACGTTCAATGATGGCACCAACTTTTTTCAAAGCTTCGTGTGTTTGCATTGTGCCTCCAAACCAAGAATACTCTCCTGAGGTTTTATTGACAACATTCAATACTATACCAAGAGTGGTAGATTTTCCACTTCCGTTTGGACCTAGAATGCCATAGACATTTCCTTTTTGAATTTCTAGTGAAACGTTTTTAACAGCTTGTAGTTTGCCATAACGTTTGTGAAGATTTTTAATGCTTAGAATCGTTTCCACAATAATTTGTTGTTTGGTTTAAGAGTAAGACGATGAATGTAAGAATTTGTTACTAAGTAATAAAAAAAATCCTCAACTGATTGAATTACAGTTGAGGATTTATATCATTTTGATGAATTATTATCTTAACCCATTTACAATTCCAACGAAATCGTCTGCTTTTAGTGCTGCGCCACCAATTAATCCTCCATCAACATCTGGTTTACCAAAAATTTCTTTTGCATTATCTGGTTTTACACTTCCTCCATAAAGGATTGAAACGTCTTCAGCGAGATCGCTTCCAAAACGTTTGCGGATTGTTTCTCTGATGAATTCGTGCATTTCTTGAGCTTGGTCAGGTGAAGCAGTTTCACCAGTTCCAATTGCCCAAACTGGTTCATATGCTAAAATAATATTCTCCCAAGATTCATTACTAATATGAAATAAACCATCACGTAATTGATTCTCAACAATATTAAAATGTTGGTTGTCTTGACGGTCTTTTAATTCTTCGCCAAAGCAAAAAATTACTGTCATGTTGTGTTTTAATGCTGTATCAACTTTGTATGCCAATTGAGAATCGGTTTCATTGAAGTAAGCTCTTCTTTCAGAATGACCTAGAATAACAGTATTTACTCCGATGCTCTGTAGCATATCTGCAGAAATTTCTCCAGTATATGCTCCATTTTCTGCTTGATGCATATTTTGTGCAGCTACCACAATATTTGTAAATTCTAAATGATCAGAAGCAGATGCCAAGTTTACAAATGTTGGAGCAACAATAATTTGTGCTTCAATATCGTTTGGTAATTTATCAATAAGTTCATTTAATAAATCTTCAGTTTCTTCGGCATTTTTGTTCATTTTCCAATTGCCAGCAACGATTTTCTTTCTCATTATTCTAGTGTTTTTAAAGTAGCGTTAATTTTTTCAAAGTCAGTTTCAATAGCACGATACAATTCAATTTGACCTTTTTTATTGATAATCATGTATCTCGGAATCCAATCTAAATCAACTGATTTTCCAAAAGTACCTTTCATACCTTTTTCGTCATTAACCCAATAGTGTTCTCCTGCTAATTCGTGTTTTTCTATTCCAGCTTTCCATTTGTCGAATGCTTTATCCAAAGAAATGAAAATGTAAACTACGTTTGGATTATTAGCTTGCATCTCTTTAACTTTTGGCATTGCTTTTACACAATCACTGCACCAAGAAGCCCAAAATTCAATGACAACAGTTTTGCCTTTATGTTTCTTTAAAATTTCTTTGAAAGTAACTTCTTTAGATTCGGTGTCTGTTAATTTACCTTTAAGAGCATCTTTAGAAAATTCTTTTTTTTGTGCATTACCACATGATATTGAAGTCATTATTATTGCTACTATTACTATTATTTTTTTCATTTTCAATTAATTATAAGTTTATAATTTTGGATGCGTTTTCTTAAGTTCTTCATACGATTGGTTCAAATATTTTTTCAAATCCTCACCAACAAATTTATCGTCAGTTATTCCCCAATAGTATTTTATTTCGTTTCCATTCCAAAGATATTTAACACCTGGAGTATCTTTACCACTTCCAAGAGTATTCCAAAACGGAATGATTTCAATAATTTTATAAGGATAAGTTGCACCAGCTTCTTTGAAAAAAGCAGGAATTAAATCGGCTTCTTCATTCATAAAAATAATAGAAAGTGGCGGTAAACTTGCATCTTTCTTTCTCATTTCTGTCAGTTCTTTAGCCGCATCTCTACAATGGTCACAACCAGGAACAAAATAGCAAAGTAATTTTTTGCCTTTGTCAATACTCGGAAAAAGAGCAGCATTTCCTGATTTTAACTTTTTAGGTTCATTCAAGTTTTGAACTTCTACTTTTTTAGCGGTATCTTTTTTAACTTCATTAGTTAATTTTTCATTTTCCAAAGGATTTTGAAGCGTCATAGTTGTTGAATCTATTGTAGGCATTGAATTATCAAAACCTTCAGTAGGTTCTTCAGTTTCAGAAACAGGAAGAGCAGTTGCAATAGGTTGAATAGGAGCTACCATATATATTCCTAAAATAGTAGCAAAAAGAACTGTTGTTAAAATCCAAAAGTTATGATTTGAAGTTTCTTTCGGAAGAATATAATACAAGTATCCAAGTAATCCAATAGCAACTATATTTTTGATAATTGCTTCAATTGGTGTCATCGGAATTAACTCACCAAAACAACCACAATTACCAGAATCACCACCGCTCAAAAAAGTTACGTAAGTTAAATGTCCAACAAAAACGGCTAAAAGTAAAATAGTCATTGGCACAATAAAACGTTTCAACCAATGGTTTTGCAACAATAAAAATCCCATTGCCAATTCGATTCCAATAAGAGTTCTTGAAAAATAAGGTGCAACATGCTCAGAAAAACCTAATGTATAAAGCTGTTTAACTTCAAAAGTTGATATGGCAAAATAAGGTGAAGGGTACATTTTGGCAACAGCTGAAACAATAAATAGTAACGAAACTATAATTCTAATTGACCAAGCTATATATGATTTTTTTGTTTCCATAAAATATGTTTTTACAAAGGTAAAAAGGCTTTTAATTGTAAGTTGTTAACGATATGTTATTGTGTTAAAATAACAAAAAACAATTTATAAAATTCAAATAAATTCCAATTTTTCAAATTCTAAAACTTAAGAGGACTATTTTGATTTTTCTAATATGGCAGAAAATATTTTTTTTAGTTCATCTGCTTCTTGAATTAAAACAGCATTTAATTTTTCAAATTCTGTTGAATTAGTTGCTTTAATTATTTTGAGCCAAAATACACTTTCTTTAGATTCTTTTCTGCTAATCTTTATTCTGTAATTAAAATCTTTTTTACTCAAAGCTTCATTTGCTTCAATATAATTGGCACCAACCGAACCCGAGGATTTAACTAATTGCTTACCATCTTCAATGTTAGAAATAGTTTTAGGAAGCTTTTTCAAAAACAATCTGCAGTCAATCGCAAATTGTAAAGTTCTTTCTTCTAAATCATATTTCTTTGGTTCCATAGTTTCGAATTTTAAATTTTAAAATTTTTGGAATTTAATTGTTTTTTGGTATTTGTAATCTGGTATTTAAAATTTTTTCATTAAAATCAGTGCAAATACAGAATAATTAATCATGTCTTGATAATTGGCGTCAATACCTTCAGAAACTAAAGTTTTTCCTTTGTTGTCTTCAATTTGTTTTACACGTAGTAATTTTTGTAAAATTAAATCAGTTAATGAACTTACTCGCATTTCTCTCCAAGCTTCACCGTAATCGTGGTTTTTGTCTTCCATCAATTGTTTGGTTAAAGCAATCTTTTCGTTGTATAATTTTACAGCTTGTTCCGTATTCAAATCAGGCTGGTCTACAACACCTAATTCTAATTGAATCAAAGCCATAATGCAATAATTGATGATGCCAATGAATTCACCAGTTTCATCTTCGTCTACTTTTCTAACTTCGTTTTCTTGAAGACTTCTTATGCGTTGTGCTTTTATAAAAATTTGATCGGTTAATGATGGCAAACGTAAAATGCGCCACGCACTTCCATAATCAGTCATTTTTTTACTAAATAAATCTCGGCAAATGCCAATTACTTTGTCGTATTCTTGTGAAGTATTCTTCATTAATGGTATCTTTGTATAATAATTTTACTACTTACGATTCGAACCAAAGTGGTCTCGGGTCAAAAGTAAAGAATTCAAATTGAAGTACAAAGTACAATGACGATTAACTGTAAAGGAAAACTTATCGATTTATCTACTCCCAAAGTGATGGGAATTCTCAATGTTACACCCAATTCTTTTTATGATGGTGGAAAACATGTAGATGAAAAATCAATTTTGCTGCAAGTAGAGAAAATGCTTTTGGAAGGTGCAACTTTTATTGATATTGGCGGATATTCAAGTAAACCAAATGCTGAGTTTGTGACAGAAGAAGAGGAATTGCAAAGAATACTTCCTATAGTTCAAAAGGTACTTAATGAATTTCCTGAAACCATTATTTCAATCGATACTTTCAGAAGCAAAGTTGCAAAAGAGACTTTAGAAAGTGGCGCAGCGATGATAAATGATATTTCTGCTGGAAATTTGGATGAAGAAATGCTTCAAACTATTGCAAATCTTCAAGTGCCTTACATTATGATGCACATGAGAGGAACACCTCAAACGATGCAAAAAATGACTCATTATGAAAATATAATCAAAGAAATGATATTTTATTTTTCTGAAAGAGTGGCCAAAGCAAGAAGTTTAGGAATCAATGATTTGATTATCGATCCTGGATTTGGATTTGCAAAAACATTGGAACAAAATTTTGAAGTTTTAAATAAATTAGAATTGTTTCAAATGTTAGAATTGCCATTACTTGTAGGAGTTTCAAGAAAATCTATGATATATAAAATGTTAGATATAACAGCTGAATTTGCTTTAAATGGAACTACGTCTTTAAATACGATTTCTTTAATGAAAGGAGCGAAAATATTACGCGTTCATGATGTAAAGGAAGCTGTGGAATGTGTCAAATTATTCAATCAATTAAATCATTAAAATGAAAAAATACTTAGTATTATTAATAGCTTTTGGAATAGTATCTTGCGAAGGAAAGAAAGAAATTCAATTGCCAAAAGCAGATAGAACGATCATTGGTGATGTGAAAGAACATTCACCAATTTATATATTTTTTAAAGTTGAAGGAAAAGATACTATTGCTGATGTAAACAGAAAAAATGCCATAGTTTCAACCAATTGGATTTTTAATATTGACAAACGTTTACCTTTAAAATTAGTGATGCCAGAACTAATAAAATTGCAAGCTAAAAAAGATAAAAGCATTCATAAAAATGAAGCTGCCGAGAATTTTTTTTCATATGCTAATGACAAGAAAAAAACATTAGCATTCTTACCTTTTGCAAGTCTAAAATTTAAACTTGAAAAGCCAAAATCTGGAGTTGAGATTTATTTCTCCAAAGACGATAAAGTTTTAGTTAATAAAACCATTGTTGAAAAATCTAACTTGATAAATTATTTAGATAGTTTAGAAAGTGATAAACCTTTGAAATATAATTTTTGTTTTGACAAAGAAGCCAGCTACGATACTTTTATTAAAAATGCAGTTTTTATCAACACATTAGAAATAGAAATGATTATTAGTGAAATCTATATTTTCTAAATCTATCGATAAACTTCGTACTTCAAACTTCGTACTTTCTATTGGTGGTGATAAGGTTCGTTTCTCAAAATAGTAAACCCACGATAAATTTGCTCAATTACAAATAAACGAACCATTTGATGAGAAAAAGTCATTTCTGAAAGTGATACTTTTCCTTGTGCTTTTTTGTAAATCTCTTCACTAAAACCATAAGGTCCGCCAATTACAAATACTAAGGTTTTTATTCCGGCGTTCATTTTCTTTTGTAAATAATCAGAAAATCCTACACTTGAGAAAGTAGTTCCGTTTTCATCTAATAAAATTAGCTGGTCTGTTGCGGAAAGTTTAGATAAAATTAGCTCGCCTTCTTTCTCTTTTTGTTGCGCTTCCGATAAGTTTTTTACATTTTTTATATCAGGAATCACTTCCAAATCAAATTTCACATAAAAAGACAATCTTTTTGTATAATCATCAATCAAAGTTTGAAGTGATTTGTTATCGGTTTTGCCAATGGCTAGAAGACGAATATTCATTGTTGAATTATTATAAGTCGCAAATTTACAAATAGATTTTTATTTTCTTCCAACTTCCAACATTCAACTCCAAACAATTTTCTATTTTTGCAAAACACAACTACAACAAAATGTACAAACTACTAATTCGTCCAATTCTTTTTCAATTTGATCCTGAAAAAGTACACTATTTTACCTTTTCTTTAATCCGATTTTTATCTAAAATACCAGGATTTTCTTCTCTTTTCAAATCGTTATATTTAGTAAACGACAAACGATTGGAAACCGAAGTTTTCGGATTAAAATTTCCAAATCCAGTAGGATTGGCTGCAGGTTTTGATAAAAATGCTGTTCTATACAAAGAACTTTCCAATTTTGGATTCGGATTTATAGAAATTGGAACGTTAACGCCAGTTGGTCAAGAAGGAAATCCCAAAAAACGATTGTTTAGGCTAAAAGAAGATTCTGCAATTATCAACAGAATGGGGTTTAATAATGGTGGAGTTCAAGAAGCTGTTGAAAGATTAAAGAAGAACAAAAGCGTTTTAATTGGTGGAAACATTGGTAAAAATAAGCTTACGCCAAATGAAAATGCCACGCAAGATTACGAAATTTGCTTCGAAGCACTTTTCGATTATGTAGATTATTTTGTGGTAAATGTGAGTTCGCCAAACACACCAAATCTACGTGAATTACAAGATAAAAAACCGTTGACAGAATTATTGCAAACACTTCAAAATAAAAATATAGCTAAGCCAAAACAAAAGCCAATTCTTCTAAAAATCGCACCAGATTTAACTGATTCTCAACTTTTAGATATTATTGATATTGTAAACGAAACCAAAATTGCTGGTGTAATTGCAACTAATACAACGCTTTCAAGAGAAGGTTTGCAGTCTGAAAATAAGTCAGAAATGGGTGGTTTATCAGGGAAACCTTTGACTAATCGTTCTACAGAAGTGATTCGATTTTTATCAGAGAAAAGTAATAAATCATTTCCAATTATTGGTGTTGGCGGAATCCATTCGGCTCAAGATGCTATCGATAAATTAAATGCAGGAGCAAGTTTAATTCAACTTTACACCGGTTTTATTTATGAAGGTCCACAATTAGTTAAGGAAATAAATAAGGCAATTTTAGAGAGAAAATCCTAAACTTATTTGTACTAAAAGTCCAATTAGCAAAGCAATTCCGAAACTTAATAACGTTCCAATTAGGACATATTCTGTAAGTTTTCTGTCTTTCGCTTCTTTCAAATCTCCAAATCGGAAGATTGATTTTGCGGCTATTAAAAATCCAATGGCTTCAAAATGACCTGTTAGAATAAAGCAGAATACAAAAAGACGCTCCAAAATTCCAATATAATTTCCGGCATTTTGTAGCGAATCGTCATTGGTTTTATTTTCAGGTGTCCAAATAGAAATGATGTTTTTGATGATGAGTGAAGTTGGTTTTGTTAATAAAATAAAACCTGTTATTGTAATCCAAAATTGATTTCCAAAACTTGTAAAATCTATTGTAGTATTGTTGTAAATTAATGTAACTGCAATAATAACAAGTAAATGCAAAATTTGGTCTACAGAAAACCAAATGCGTTTCGTTTTTGATTTTTGATAATGTAACTTCAAAAAATCTATAAAACCGTGTAATGCTGCTAAAGCGAAGGCATACCAACCAAAATCAGTAGTTCCAACTAAAATCCAAGCCAAAGCAAAGTGAAGTAAGGTGTGTAAATACAAGTAGATGCTCTTGTGTTTTTTCTGCTCTTTATCTTTTACCCACGAAGTTGGTTGTAGTAAAAAATCGCCTAATAAGTGAGCCAAAAGTAATTTTACAAACACTATCATAGTTCAAGAGATTTTATTTTTTTTCTAAAATAACGATCAACTTGCATCATCAATTCATAATTAGAACGCTTTTGTCTTCGACTCACTGCTGCTTGATTGATTCCTAATTTTACTCCAATTTCTTCTTGAGAAAGTGTTGGATTTTGAATAGCAACTAACACAAATTCAGCCGATTGTTGTAGCCAATTATCCATAAAGGATAGACTTAAATTCAGCATTAAATTCAATTCTTCGTCAAATTCAGCAGTTCCAGAATTGATGGCTAAATTTATTTTTTGCTTTTTTAAAGTTTCAAATGTTTCACCAGAACGGATAAACGCACTGCCATTACTTTCTGTGATTTTTCTTGCTTTATGTGTTTTATCTCCAAATCCTAAACTCATTCTAACATCTAAATCTATAGATTTAAAAAAAGCTTTAATTTGAAAAGCAATAGTCAAAGCGTCTTCTATAGTCTTGATTTCCAGTTGAAATTCATCGCCACGATAGATTTCCCAATCGTTTGGAGATTTCCCAATCGTTTGAAATAGTGTTTTTAAGTCATCCATCCATTTCTTGGAAGGAACCTTTCTTGAGTTGATAATATCGCCTGTAAGTATCACAATCATAAGTCAAAAGTACTAAATATTTTTAATAAAACAACAATTATTACCAAAATACGTAATAATTCAATTTATTACCGATTTACGTAATATTTGTAATTATTACCAAAATACGTAATATTTTAAGTTATTACCAAAAAGTGTAATAATTAAATTTTACTTCTTTTAAAAAACGATTTCGTAAAAACGATTTCTTTAGTATCTTTGACAACAAATGGAGAAAATTAAAATCATAGAATGTCCTCGTGATGCCATGCAAGGCATAAAACCTTTCATTCCTACCGAACGAAAAGTAGATTATATTCAAGCGCTACTTCGTGTAGGCTTTGATACTATTGATTTTGGAAGTTTTGTTTCGCCAAAAGCCATTCCACAAATGGTTGATACTGCTGAGGTTTTAGCACAATTAGATTTGTCTCAAACCCAAAGTAAATTACTTGCAATTATTGCTAATACACAAGGTGCAGAATTGGCTTCTGTTCATAAAGAAATACAGTATTTAGGTTTCCCATTTTCGATTTCAGAGAATTTCCAAATGCGAAATACTCACAAAACTATTGCCGAAAGTTTAATCACTTTACAAGAAATTTTAAACATTGCCGATAAATCTAATAAAGAAGTAGTTACCTATATATCAATGGGTTTCGGAAATCCCTATGGAGATCCATGGAATGTTGATGTAGTAGGCGAATGGACAGAAAAATTGGCCAATATGGGTGTAAAAATTCTATCACTTTCAGATACTATTGGAAGTTCAACTCCAGAGGTTATTGACTATTTATTTTCTAATTTAATTCCTAAATATCCACATATCGAATTCGGTGCTCATCTTCATACAACTCCAGACAAATGGCACGAAAAAATTGATGCAGCATACAAAGCAGGTTGTCGTCGTTATGATGGCGCCATTCAAGGTTTTGGAGGTTGTCCAATGGCAAAAGACGATTTAACAGGTAATATGCCAACCGAAAAAATGTTATCCTATTTCACCCAACAAAAAGCGGATACCAATACTAGTCCAATGAGTTTTGAAAGCGCTTATAATGTGGCTTCACGTTTATTTGGAGAGTTTCATTAAAATTTTTTAGTTGTCGGTTTTCAGTTGTCAGTTTCTAGTAATTTGTGTAATTTCAAGGCAAATTAATTCGTGGAAATTTGTGCAATTCGTGTCTAAAAATCAACGTCTTTTAAAAATCTTATAAATTTCCATCCACATCACAGACACAAAAGCAATTAAAATACTCAATCCTATTTGTTCATAATCAACCATTTCAAACAAAAAGAATTTTGAAAAAATAGGAACAAAAAGCAGGAGTGAAGTTACAGCAATTGTTATCCCAATAATCATCAAAACCAAATTATTTTTATATCGAATCGTAGTAAAAATGGAATAATAAAACGAACGATTTTCCAAAGTCAGAAAAATATTTGAAGCAATTAAGGTTAGAAAAATTGAAGTTCGCGTATAGGTTTCTGAAAACCCTTCTTGGATGCAATATTGATACATAAATAATAACCCCAAAGTAATAACCAATCCTTGAATAATACTAATAGTAATCTCTTTCAAGTTAAAAAAAGTTGTTGTTAAAGGTCTTGGTTTTTCTAACATTAAATTGCGTTCCATAGGTTCATTTTCATAAATTATAGAACAAGTTGGTCCCATAATTATTTCCAAGAAAATGATATGAACTGGTGTGAAAATATTCGGGTATATCCAACCTAATGCTAATGGTATAAACACAACCAAAATTATTGGAATATGAATAGAAATTATATATTGAATAGCTTTTTTTAAATTCAAATAAATCTTTCTTCCCATCGCAATAGCATCAGTCATTTTTGCAAAATCGTCGTCAATCAAAATCAAATTGGCTGCTTGTTTAGCAATTTCAGTTCCTTTTTTACCCATAGCAATTCCAATATGTGCTGATTTTAAAGCCGGACCATCGTTTACACCATCGCCAGTCATTGCTACAATTTGATTGTTGTCTTTTAGGGCTTGAATAATTTTCAATTTTGCTTCAGGAAACATTCGTGTAAAAATGGCGGTTTCCATAACTTTTACTTTCAAAGTAGCTTCATCCATAGCCATTAATTCGTCACCATTCAATATTTTATCGGAATCTTTAAAACCAACTTGTTTAGCTATAGTTGACGTAGTTTGAGCATTATCACCAGTAACTATTTTTAATTGAATTCCGGCTTTGTAAAACGTCTCAAAAACTTCTTGAATATTAGCTTTTGGTGGATCATAAAATGCTACCAATCCTTTAAAATTAAATTTAAATTCTTGTTGCGTTTTTGGGTAATTAGTTCCAGAAAACTCAGCAACACCAACACCAAGAACGCGATAACCTTCGTTAGCCATTTTTTCAATAGCAACTAAAATTTGTTTTTTTTCACTTTCAGATAATTGACTGACTGCGATAATTGCTTCTGGAGCACCTTTTGCTGCTATGACTTTTTTACCATTGGAATCTTCAAAAACATGCGTCATCATAGGTGGTTTTCCGCCTAATGGATATTCGTGAACTAATTTAAAATTTGGTCTTTCATCAACAGATTCTAATTTAGTGTACGCTTCATGAATGGCAATTTCCATTGCATCAAATGGAATTGGTTCGCTTGCCCACATCGTGTAACTTAAAACTTCTTCTGCTTCAGGATTTAACTTCTCTTCCGTGTTAATAATTGCATCTGATTTGAAAAGGTACAACTGAGCCAAACTCATTTTATTCTCGGTAATTGTTCCTGTTTTATCGGTACATATTACTGTAGCACTTCCTAAAGTTTCAACGGTTTTTGTTTGTTTGGTTATGATTCCCATTTTCATCAATCGCCAAGCTCCGAGTGCCATAAATGATGCAAATGCAACTGGAATTTCTTCGGGAATAACACTCATCGCAATTGTCAATGCTTTGAGTAAGCTATCTAAAACACTATTAGAATGATAATAATTTAGAGCCCAAACAATACCAAAAATAAGTAATCCAATGATTGACATTTTCTTTACGAAATTGGTAATCTGAATTTGTAATGGTGTTTTTTCCTCTTGAATTTCTTCTAAACTTTTTCCAATTTTCCCCAAATTTGTTTGATTTCCTATAGCAGTTACTTCGCAAATCGCCATACCTGTTGCAACGATTGTTCCTTGAAAAACTTGTTTAATTTCTGAAGCTTCATTTTTAAAAACTGATAATGATTCACCAGTTAAAATTGCTTCATTAACCGAAAAATCATTTGATTGAATGATAGTGGCATCGGCAGGAATAAAAGTTCCTTCTTCAATTTGAATAAAATCGCCAAGCACAATTTCTTCACTTGGAATTTCTATAACTTCACTATTTCGGATGACTTTACTTTTGGGTTGCGATAATTTTTTTAAAGCATCAATTGCATTTCTACTCCGAGCTTCTTGGAATAAAGAAATTGCAGCCACTAAAAATATAGCAACCGTCATAAAAATTCCATCACCATAATCGCCAGAAATGTAGTAAATACTAGCGGCAGCAACTAATAGCAAAAACATAGGTTCTTTAACCATTTCTAACAATGACATCAAAAAATGATTTTTTTCTTGATGTTCTAAAGAATTGGTGCCATTTTTAGTTCTTGAGGAAGTAACTTCTTCATTTGAAAGCCCTGAAATTTTATCTTTAGAATCTATCATAAAACCGAATTAAGAAGTTACATTAAAGTTAATCATTTTTATTGGATTTTCAATCATTTTAATTTACTAAATGATAAAACTAATCACTATTCACGAATTACTATTTACTTTTTCACTATATTTGCACGCAATTTAACTACAACTACAAATTGCAACATGAAAGCACACACAACTAAAATCGTTGGAGAAGGTTTAACCTATGACGATGTACTGCTAATTCCAAATTATTCTGAAGTTTTACCGCGAGAAGTTAATATTCAATCGAAAATATCTAGAAATATTACGTTGAATGTTCCTGTTGTTTCTGCAGCTATGGATACCGTTACCGAAAGTTCTATGGCAATTGCAATGGCTCAAGAAGGTGGAATTGGTGTTTTACACAAAAACATGACAATTGAACAACAAGCAGCTAAAGTTAGAAAAGTAAAACGTGCAGAAGCTGGAATGATTATCGACCCAGTGACTTTGCCTTTAAATTCAACGGTTGGCGATGCTAAAATGTTAATGAAAGAACACGGTATTGGAGGAATTCCAGTAGTTGATGAAAACGGAACTTTAAAAGGAATTGTTACTAATAGAGATTTGCGTTTTGAGAAAATTAATTCACGTTCTATTTTAGAAGTAATGACTTCGGAACATCTTGTTACCGCTGCTGAAGGAACAACTTTACAAGAAGCAGAAGGAATTTTACAACAAAATAAAATTGAAAAACTACCAGTAGTTGATACCAATAACAAATTAGTTGGATTAATTACGTTTAGAGATATAACTAAATTGGCTCAAAAACCAGTTGCAAATAAAGACAAATTTGGACGTCTTCGTGTTGCAGCAGCATTAGGAGTTACTGCCGATGCTGTAGAAAGAGCAACTGCATTAGTAAACGCAGGAGTTGATGCTGTAATTATTGATACGGCTCACGGACACACAAAAGGTGTTGTTGATGTTTTGAAATTAGTTAAAGCTAAATTTCCAAATCTTGATGTCATTGTTGGAAATATTGCAACAGCAGAAGCTGCTTTGTATTTAGTAGAAAGTGGTGCTGATGGTGTAAAAGTCGGAATTGGTCCAGGTTCGATTTGTACTACAAGAGTTGTTGCTGGTGTAGGGTTTCCTCAATTTTCAGCAGTTTTAGAAGTTTCAGCCGCTTTAAGAGGTACTGGTGTTCCAGTTATTGCTGATGGTGGAATTCGTTACACAGGAGATATTCCAAAAGCAATTGCTGCTGGAGCTGATTGTGTAATGCTTGGTTCACTTTTAGCAGGAACAAAAGAATCTCCAGGAGAAACTATTATTTTTGAAGGAAGAAAATTCAAATCCTATCGTGGAATGGGTTCTGTTGAAGCGATGCAAGAAGGTTCAAAAGACAGATATTTCCAAGATGTCGAAGATGATATTAAGAAATTAGTTCCTGAAGGAATTGTTGGTCGAGTTCCATACAAAGGTGAATTGAACGAGAGTATGCAACAATTCGTTGGAGGTTTAAGAGCCGGAATGGGTTATTGTGGTGCTAAAGATATTCCAACACTACAAGAAACAGGAAGATTTGTAAGAATCACAACTAGCGGAATTGGCGAAAGTCATCCTCATAATGTTACGATTACTAAGGAAGCTCCGAATTATTCTAGGTAAGTTTCTTAACCACGAAGTTCACTAAGAAAGCACAAAGCTCACAAAGTATTTAAAATCTTTGTGAGCTTTTTTTCTAAAATGTCTTTGAGGTTTGGTATCTATTTATGCCTTCTTTGTTTTAAAAATTAATTGCAGTTAAAAGGTTTGTCTTGATGCATAAAACCAGCAATGTATTCTTCAGTATAACCGTTTCCATTGGCAGTTGGTATTTTCTTTTCAAATTCAGCTAAGCTGTCCATCATTTCTTTACACTTTGAGAAATGTTTTTTGATAGTTGCAATTGCTGTATTTTGATCAACTAATTTTTTAGGCATTTTACTTTCGTTAAACCAACCAGAATCAATAATTGTATTTGTAGCTTTATCAACTATTTTATAGTTGTAATCAAGATAATATCCATCAGCAGAGAAAGGAGGAGTAAAGCTCAATAAAAGCATTTTGTCACTTGTTTCAGCAATGATTTTACTCAATACCATATACTTTTTCTTTTTCTCACTGTATTTAAAAGGTATGTAGGTAATATCACCAGCTACTAATTTATCTACTTTGTCAATATCGATTCCTTTTATTGCTTCGAAACCTTCTTTGCTAGGAAGAGTATATCTGACTTTTTCAAAAGTTGAATAATAAAAATCTCTTTCATCAATTTCCATTTTATTTCCATCTTTCAATAAAATGTAATTCTTTTGAGCAACTGAAAATAGTGAACTTAGTAGTACAATTGTAAATAATAATTTTTTCATTTTTTTTGTTTAGTTATTAGATTCCTAAATAATTACTTGGACTTATCTGCATCAATTCCACTTTAATTTCATCGGAAACTTTTAGTGTTTGAATGAAATTATGAATAGCTTCTTTATTGATAATAGTATTAGTTCTAGTTAAATCTTTCAAAGCTTCGTAAGGATTTGGATAACCTTCACGACGTAAAATCGTTTGAATTGCTTCAGCTACAACTGCCCAGTTTTTCTCCAAATCTTCTTCGAATTTAACTTCGTTTAAAACTAATTTATTCAAACCTTTCAAAGTAGCTTCAAATGCAATTAAAGTATGTCCCATCGGAACTCCTATGTTTCTTAAAACCGTACTATCAGTCAAATCGCGTTGCAATCTTGAAATAGGTAATTTTGCTGAAAGATGTTCGAAAATCGCATTTGCAATTCCTAAATTTCCTTCTGAGTTTTCAAAATCAATTGGATTTACTTTATGTGGCATTGCTGACGAACCAATTTCTCCAGCTTTGATTTTTTGTTTGAAATAGTCCATAGAAACATACGTCCAAATATCTCTATCTAAGTCAATAAGGATGGTGTTAATTCGTTTTAAAGCATCGAAAAATGCTGCAAAATGATCGTAATGTTCTATTTGAGTAGTTGGAAATGAATGTTGCAATCCTAAAGTTGATTCCACGAAATCGGTTCCGAATTTTTTCCAGTCGGTGTTTGGGTACGCTACATGATGGGCGTTGTAATTACCTGTTGCGCCACCAAATTTAGCTGCAAACGGAACATTAAATAACAAACGCATTTGCTCTTCCAATCGTTCTACGAAAACCAAAATCTCTTTTCCTAATCGAGTAGGAGAAGCTGGTTGTCCGTGTGTTCTTGCTAACATAGGAATGTCTTTCCATTCCATTGCTAACTCTTTTAACTTTGCAATTACAGAAATTAAACTTGGTAAATATACTTTTTCAAAAGCTTCTTTTGTTGATAAAGGAATCGCTGTATTATTGATGTCTTGCGAAGTCAATCCGAAGTGAATGAATTCTTTGAACGGTTCTAATCCTAATGCATCAAATTTACTTTTGATAAAGTATTCAACAGCTTTTACATCGTGATTGGTCGTTTTTTCGGTTTCTTTTATCCAAAGTGCATCTTCGGTTGAAAAGTTGGTGTAAATTTTACGTAACTCATCAAAAACAGATTTGTTTACACCTGAAAGTTGTGGCAAATCGGCTTCGCATAAAGCAATAAAATATTCCACTTCAATTAAAACTCGATATTTTATTAGAGCTTCTTCCGAAAAAAATGGAGATAAAGAAAAGGTTTTGCTTCTATATCGTCCGTCAATTGGTGAAATAGCGTTTAATTCTGTTAGTTGCATTGTGTTGTGTTGTTGTTTTGAAGTTGCAAAAATAGTTAAACGATTTTAGAATATAGAATATAGAACAAAGAAAATCGACTATCCATAGAATCTATTTTCTATTCTCTATTTTCTATTCTCTTCTTCGCAATTTTTCTCTCAAAAACGGAACACCTTCGGTAGCATTCATAGGAATTACTTCTAGCGGATTGGCTAATTCATAAATCGTTGCAGGTTTTGGATCGATATAATAAATTGGAGTATTTGGTTGTCCGTAATGAATTAATCCAGCTGCTGGATAAACTTGTAATGAAGTTCCAATAACGGCAATAATATCTGCAGTTTGAACAATTTGCAAAGCTTCTTCAAGCGCTGGAACATCTTCGCCAAACCAAACGATATGTGGTCGTAATTGATGTCCGTTTTTATCAACATCACCAGTTTTTAAATCGTTTGTCCAATCTAAAATGTAGTTGATGTCTTTTACACTTCGCACTTTTAAAAGTTCGCCATGAAGATGTAAAACCTTTGAACTTCCAGCTTGTTCGTGCAAATTATCTACGTTTTGTGTAATGATATGAACGTCAAAATCGTTTTCTAAATCTGCTAAAGTTTGGTGTCCTAAATTGGGTTGAACTTGATGTAATTGTCTTCGTCTTTGATTATAAAAATCTAAAACTAATTCTTGATTATTGCGCCAACCTTCAGGTGAAGCGACTTCCATTACATCGTGACCTTCCCATAAACCATCAGCATCACGAAAGGTTTTGATACCACTTTCTGCAGAAATTCCTGCACCTGTTAAAACTACTAATTTCTTTTTCATCTTTTTCATTTGGACTTAAAACTAAGCATTTTTACTATTTTTGCCAAAATTAATTTTTTAAAATGGTCGATTTAGATTACTTAGCATATTTAGAAGATATCCTTACTGAAAACAGAAAAGAACGTTTTTTAGAGGTTTTAAAGAATAGAACCAATCATTTTACGATTGCAATGGAAGACGTTTTTCAGTTGCATAATACCAGTGCTGTGATGCGCAGTTGTGAAGTTTTTGGTATCCAACAATTGAATGTTATTGAAGAAAAATTTGGTAAAAGAATCGATGCTGAAATTGCCATGGGAGCACAAAAATGGGTTGATGTAAACCGATTTAACTCGGTGCAAAGTTGCATGGATGCTATGCGTGAAAAAGGTTATCAAATTATCGCCACAACGCCACACAACGATTCGTGCTTGATTCACGAATTTGATATTACAAAACGAAGCGCTATTTTCTTTGGAACAGAACGCGACGGACTTTCGCCAGAAGTTATTGACCAAGCCGATGGTTATATCAAAATACCGATGGTTGGCTTTACAGAAAGTTTAAATATCTCTGTTTCCGCGGCAATTATCATTCAAGATATTACTAATAGATTGCGTCAATCGAACTTAAATTGGCAACTAACCGAAGAAGAAATTCTTGAAAAACGATTGGATTGGGCTAGAAATTCTATCAAAGATATTAAAAGGATAGAGGAGCGATATTATTCAAATCTTAGTAAATAACTTACTGCGATTGGGCTTTGTTAATGAAAAAACTGCACAAAGTCAGGAGAGATTTGTGCAGCTTTTTATTTAAACTCTTTGAGGAATTTGGTTCTTATCTTTAGCAACCGTTATTTTTACTAAGGTCACGTTTATAAAGCACCTTATTGTCTTTCGCAATATAGTCGCTTGATATAATCAAATAGGGATGATTCGGCGAACATCCTGCGCTGCGGCTTCTTACAATAATTTTATCGTTGACTTTAAGACTTTTTAGCTGCTCAAATTCTTCAGGAACAAATTGCATCATGTATTCTTCGTCACCAATCTTTACTATAAGCCATTTTGGCCCTGATGGTGATGCGTTTTTGCGCTGAAAAGTAAGAGAGGTTACCACAGCGTTCATATCGCTGAAAGCTTCTATATTCTTGCTTATTTTATCATAACTGGCACTCACTTTTTTACCTTCAGGAGAATCTTCCCATTTTTTGTACATTATACCATCTGGTGAAGCTTCCCATTTTTTCTTTTCTGCTATTGGGTCTTTCTTTTTAACAACGGCCAACTGCTTTTGGGATGGCTTTGTTTTATTTTTTATTTCACAATTAGTAAATACTAGTCCGATTACCACAGCCAGCGGTAAGATCAGGAAAAAGTGGCTTTTTTTCATAGGTTCATATTCTTTTAAAATTGATTAAGCGAATATAGTTTGATATTTTCCGGACGAAGTAATTTGGATTGTAAATAAAAATGTAAATTTTGTAAAATAAATAGTAAATATAGGTGTTGAAAGGATTTCTTTGATTTTATAGTTGTAATCTATTTCAAATATTTTGTTCTTAAATCAATGCCGTCTACTAAATAAGGTTCATTTGGATGTTTTATTACATAGTTTTTAACAGCAACTTTTTCTAATGAATCTATCCATTTTTCTCCATGTCTTTTAATAATTTCTTTCTCCATTACTTTTTCGTAACAATATAAAGTGAATCCTTCTGGAGGACGAATACATGAACTCAAACTATGAATAGTTTCAATATTATACTTTTTAGTAATCAAATTTAATTCGGCAACCACTCTTTCAGGATAATTTCTACAACAATATACTAGCTTATTTTTTAATAAATCTTTTTCAGCTCTTTTAGTTTCGAACTGACAGATTGTATCAACAACAATTATTTTTTTATCAGGATTTTCTAATTTTACATTTTCATATTCTGCCCAAGAATAAACTTTTACAGGTTCAACAGATCTATTGCAACTAGATAGCAATAATAAAAATGACGATATGAATATTAGTTTTTTCAATGTTCTTGATTCAAAATAACTGATAATGTTTTGTTTATAGTAAGTATTGTCAAATATAAAAAAACTGCGTAAAGTCAGGAGAGATTTGCGCAGCATTTTATGAGAAGTCTTTGTGGAGCTGAGTTAGGCACCAGCTAATTATCTCTTTCCACCGAATAATCTCGATAGAAAACCTTGTTTTAGTCGTTTCTCAACTATCCAAATAGGTTCGTCAGTTGGTCTTATGATTTTTGTGTTTGGACCTGATTTACCCCAAGGAAATCCTGTTTTTATAGGTTGATTCGTCAAGTCCGCCACTAAAAATATTTCGGGTAGTTCAATTTGTCCGTTTTCAAAGTCATAATCCTTTTCATTTTTTTCCATTATTCCGACTTTTTCGTTCCAAATATCCATAACGGTCTTTTCGTGAATAATGTTCAAGTTGGAATCACTTCCTTTTTGTCCGAACTCATCAACATGTCTAATGAACTCCGTTAAATTTTCAGAATGTTTTACAACGACAGATGGGTCATGACAAACATAATATACTGAATTCCAATTTCCTTTTGAGTCAATATCTAAGATCCAAAAATTCCCAAACCCATCTCCTGCAAGTTGGATTGATTTTGGAAACATTTCTTCAAATCCAAAATGACCAAATGAATCAAAACGTATTTCTTCAAGTCCATATATGGTAAAACCTTTACTGAATCTTAATAAATCTTCGATTTCGTTCGGTAAGTTCTTTTCTGGAAGTCGATATTTAAGGTTTTCTATTTCGCTGTCGGTCATTCCGTCTAGTAATTCGACCTTATATAAATCACCATCTTCTGATTCGTATTGATTAGATAGGATTGATTCTAATTGTTGTTTTGGTGTCATTTCTTTTCGTCTTATTTTAGCTTGTGCCTTACGTTTCTCCTTTAGTTTGCATTATAAAATAAATAACTAATTTTCCGAATAGGAAACAGGTGGACTAAAACGTTTCCATTTCTAATAAATCCCATGTCTCACCATTTCTTGTAACAGCTTTTGTGTGCTGTATTTTTATTTAATTCCACTTTTTTAATAATTCATTTACAAGTTCTTTTACTGCTTCTTCATTACTATTTAAAAATGTTTCAATTTCCTTTTTTGCTTTTTCTCCTCGAATCATTGCCAATGCTTCCAAGTATGTTCTTGAGTTTAAATCACTTTCTTTTCTGGTTTCTTCACAAACTTTAATGAGCAAATCAACTGAACTAATGTCTTTTAGTCTTCCTAATCCTAAAGCAACATTATATCTAATTGAAAAATCTGAGTTCTCATTTTTTAGAATTTTTTTGAAAAGCTCTTTATGTTTTTCTAAAGGATAATTTGCCAAATACTCAATTGAGCTTCTTTCCCAATCTAAATCTTGACCACTATTTTTATATATTTTTTCAAATGTACTTTGTTGATTATTTATATTATTTTCAATAAGTAAATTTACTAAAGCAGTTGTTCTGTATTCTTCATCACTTATTAAATTAGGCAAAATGTCAATTATTTTTTGACTCTTATTTCCTTTTAGAGCATCAGCACTCCAATATCTTATAGAAGAGTTTTGATGCTTTAAAAATCTAATTAAAATATTAGTGCTTTCAATATCATTTCTTCCTTGTAAGGCTCTAACTAATTCTTCAATTATTTTTTCGCTTTTGCATTCTATTAAAGTATTTTGAATATTTTGTAATAATTCGTCAGAATAAATCAAACGATTATTAGGAACGGAAAAATAATAATCATTTGACACCTTTTTAGTTTTTAATAATTCTAACCAAAACTTTAAGTTTTCAATTTTCTTTGATTCAAAAAAGCAATCTAACAATTCATCTGAAATACTATCTTTTTGAGTTGTTAACATTTTTAGATATTCATTATCACTATTTGTTGGGCTATTGGCTAAAGCTTCTAAAGCAATTTTTCTTGTTTTATCATTATCTAAAAAAGGCTTGAAAGTTTCTAATAAATTCCCTATTTGAAGTTCTTTTACTGTATAAATTGCGTAACCTTTTATATTCATATCCCAATTTTGAACAGCTTCTAAAACAAGCTTCTCTGTTTTAGGATTTTTCCCTGTTTGAGATAGTATTTGTATTGCTAAAATTTTAGCTTTTAAATTTTCACTATTATATCTTTTGTATGCTGTTTCTTGCAAACTATTTTTGTCTAATTTAATGAATAAAGGAAGCATATGAGCATCTCCAAAATCTTCATTTTCTACTAAAAAATCAAATATTTCTGTAGTATGTTTAGTTTTTAAATTCAGCAATGACATTCCGCACCAAATTAAATTCCCTTTTTCTTTTTCAGATTTTAATTTGTTGAGTAAAACTTCTTCTTTTGCTGTGTCATTTGAAGCTCCAATGATTAAATATGAAAATAATCGTCGAAAAGAATTATCTGAATTCAACATATTATCTATGTTCTCTTTATATAAATTATCATTTTTAAAATCGCTCAAAGGAAAAGTAGATAAAGATTCACCTTTTAAGTTTGAAGTTAGTTGTGTAATATCACTTTGTGGTGTTAATAGGTGAGGATATTTTGAAAATAAATCATTTAGATTTTTTTCATTAAATGCTTTGTCTAAAGACAATTTGAAATCATTTTTAAAATTCGTTAAATCTTGACTTTGAACTTTTGCGTAAAAAGTCAAAAGAAAAATTGTAATAATTATTTTTATTTTCATTTGTGTTTTTTTTCGTCATTTCGGAGAATATAGCACGCAATTAGTATATAGTATGCGTAAACAAACATTTACAACTACTCATAAATGTTTGAATGTATCAGTAAATATAAAAAAATCCTCAATCGTTTTTATAATTAAGGATTTAAAGTTTTTGTATATTTTAAGTATTCTGAAAAGAATTTTATTTTTTTAAGACTTTGTATTGCTCATAGCATTGACTTATGGCATCCAAAATCTGTAAATCGTTTGCTGTTTGTATAAATGCTTCAGAGTAGCTGCAATGTTGGAGAATTTCTGCAATTTCATTCTTAGTTACTCCTAATAAAATGCAAATGGTTTCTCTGTCGAATTTGGTTTCAAGAAGATTTTTTACCGTATCGTCTTTCTTCATTTCCTTTAACCTGCGGAGTTCTTTAGGTTTTTTTCCAAAGAAATTGTACAACATATCGGCAGGATTGAAAATAGAATTCATCACACGTGAAAACGCATTTGGTGAACGTTCACCCATTTCATAAGCTGCAGGAAGTCCAGAAATGCTATAACGGAAATTTTCTTCTTCAGGAATAAGTTTTGAGTCAACTTCTAGATATCCTGTAAGGTTGTAGCGTTTTATTTTTACTTCTTCAAGTGCAATGGCTTTTTCAGTAAGTATTAATTTGGCTGTACCGTTTTTAATCCAGTCATTCGTTACTCTAACTCTCAAAGACTGAAAACCAATCATGGTGATGTGAAGCGTGTCATTTACATCGGCATCAATTTCAAAAGCACCTTTTGTATCGGTTGTAGAACCTTTTACTTTATTGATATTTATTATGTTAGCATTGGGTAATGCTAAAGAAGTTGTTCCGTTTATTACTGTTCCATACACTTTCTTCTTCGTCAAAAGCTCTTGCGAAAAAGCATTTGAGTTGAAAAGGAAGAGTAAAATTAGAGCAAAATATCTCATGTGTTTGTTTGAAAGTTTAAAAGTATAAAACTCTTAAAGAATTTCGATAGGTTTTGTAAATTATTATAAGAAAATTAACAATCCAATAAAATTACAAAAAAAATTCCAAATCCCAATAGTAATCATTGGAATTTGGAATTTAATATTTGTTATTTAAAAAAGCTTAGCTTCTTCTTGGTCTTCTTACTTTAGCTGCGTCAAAAGAACGACTTGCTGGTCTATCAGAACTTTCGTCAGAACGTCTTGGAGCTCTTTCTTCTCTTTGAGCAGAACCTGGTTCTCTTCTTGGAGCTGAACTTCTTTCACTTCTAAAACCGCCTTCTCTTGCTGGTCTGTCCGATGAAAATCCACCTTCACGTTTTGGAGCCGAACTTCTGTCTCCGCCACTTCTTGGTCCGAAACTTCCAGAACCTCTTCTTTCGCCACCAGAATTTCTATCGCCTCTAAAACCACCTGAGCTTCTTCCGCCACCGAAACCGCCGCCACTTCTTCCGTTATGGTCACGTCTTTCACGGCTTCCGCCATCGTTTTTAGAAATTTCAACGTTGATTCTTCTTCCGTTAAGGTCAAATCCGTTAAGAACTGACATCACTTTATCCGTATGTTCTCCGTCAGTGTTAAAGAAAGAGAAACCTTCTTTTACATCAACTTTAAACACGTCATCACGACCTAAATCTAATGTTTCTTTTAAGAAATCTTTCAATTGCATCCAATCAAAATCGTCTCTAGAACCAATGTTTACGAAATATCTAACTGGATCACCAGCTCTAATTTCTCTTGGCTCTGAACTTCTTTCGCTTCTTTCACTACCTTTTTCACCTGATAAATCACGTTTCTTTTTGTAGTAATTGATGAATCTGTTGAATTCTACAGAAACCATTTTCTTGATTAATTCTTCTTTAGTTAAACCATCAAGAACTTCGTTGATTGCCGGTAAATAGTTGTCTATTTCGTGGTCAACTTCAGTATCTTTAATTTTATTAGCTAAGTGCAACAATTGAATTTCGCAAATTTCCATTCCAGAAGGAATCGTTTTTTCTTGAAATTTTTGTTGGATGATTCTTTCGATTGACGAAATTTTACGAATCTCACTTTTTGTGATGATTACGATAGAAGTTCCTAATTTACCAGCACGACCAGTACGACCTGAACGGTGGTTATAAGTTTCAATTTCGTCTGGTAATTGATAATTTACTACGTGAGTAATGTTATCAACGTCAATTCCACGAGCTGCAACGTCTGTCGCAACAAGCATTTGAATTTGACGACCTCTAAAAGATTTCATTACACCATCACGTTGCGCTTGAGATAAATCTCCGTGCAATGCAGCAGCACTGTAACCATCTTCAATTAATTTTTCTGCAACTGCTTGCGTGTCACGTTTTGTTCTACAAAAAACTACAGAAAAAATATCTGGATTAGCATCGGCTAAACGTTTTAAAGCTTCGTAACGGTCACGAGCGTTCACACAATAAAATTCGTGAGAAACAGTCGCTGAACCTGAATTTTTGCTACCAACAGTAACTTCTGCTGGATCGTGCATAAATTTCTTTGCAATTCTTGCTACTTCTGCAGGCATTGTTGCAGAGAATAACCAAGTATTTTTTTCGTCTGGAGTATCCGATAAAATGGATACGATGTCTTCATAAAAACCCATGTTCAACATCTCATCTGCTTCGTCAAGAATACAAAAGTTGATGTTTTTGATGTTTACAAGACCACGATTAATCATGTCTTGCATTCTTCCGGGAGTTGCTACAATAATTTGAGCACCTCTTTTAATTTCTCGGGCTTGTTCTGTAATGCTTGCACCACCATAAACTGCCACTGTATGTAAACCTTTTACATATTTAGAGTATTGTTTAATCTCGTTGGTGATTTGTAAGCATAGCTCACGCGTTGGGGATAAAATTAACGCTTGTGTACTTCTGTCTTCGGCATCGATTTTTTGGATTAGCGGAAAACCAAATGCTGCTGTTTTCCCTGTTCCTGTTTGTGCTAAAGCTACTAAGTCTGTGTTTTTTTCCAATAAGACTGGAATGGCTTTTTCTTGCACTTCTGACGGATTCTCAAATCCTAGATCTTTGATCGCCAGCAGTAACGACTCATTCAGACCTAATTGTTCAAATTTATTCATAAAGTATTTTAAATTGGGTGCAAAGGTAGTCTTTAAATATCATATAGCCTAATTTGTTAGTTATTGATAATTAATTAGTTATAATTTATTTAAAGCGATAGTTTTGGTATTCAGTCGAGATTTAAGGATTTAGTTACTGCTTTTATTAAAAAATTTGAGTGCGACTGCCAACTATTTCAAGAACTCAATTAACTGTTTCACTGCAATTCCGCGATGACTAATATTTGATTTTTCTTCGATAGAAAGTTCTGCGAAGGTCTTTGTATAGTCATTTGCTACAAAAATGGGATCGTAACCAAAGCCATTGTTTCCAATTTTTTCTTCAATGATTTTTCCGTTAATGATTCCGGTGAAAAGATGTTGTTTGCCTTTATAATTCAAACAAATAACAGTTTTGAAATTGGCTTTTCTGTTGGTTTTATCTTTAAGATTTGATAATAATTTATTCATATTATTATCATCGTTTTTAGGTTCACCTGCATACCTAGCAGAAAAAACACCAGGTTCGCCATTTAATGCATCGACCTCCAAACCTGAATCGTCTGCAAAGCAATCATATCCATATTTCTCTGTAACATAATTAGCTTTTAAAATGGCGTTTCCTTCAATAGTGTCAGCAGTTTCTGGAATTTCTTCTGTGCAACCGATATCTTCCAAACTTAAAATTTCAATTGAAGTTGGGACTAAAAGTTGGATTTCTTTAATTTTATTTTTGTTGTTGGAGGCAAAGACTAGTTTCATGTGTAAATTATTAAAATACAAATTTATATTTCTTATTTGAAAAAACACGTAAAACTACGCTATTCTATTTCAAAAATGGAACTTAAATTTGTCCCAAGTAGTTAGGTTAATTTTTTGTTATACAGAGGATTTTTAAAATTCTACAAGTTTTAGCAAAAAAAATAATAATTCCTTGATGCCACATTCTTCGTTTAGATTTTTTCTAAGGTATAAATTGATTTGGGGTCTTTTTTATTCACAAGGTATTAAAGGAGTTATTAGAATTAAATGTGAGAAAAAGCAGCTTTTTATAGCTGCTTTTTTGATTATTATGTAATTTTTAATGTCATTTAAAATTGATATAAATATTTCTAAACCAATAAAAAAATAATCACTACTTTTGCATCGTTTTTTAACAACATATTTATCATGGTAAAAGATTTATTTGAAAGAATACAAAATAATAAAGGACCATTAGGAAAATGGGCTTCACAAGCAGAAGGATACTTTGTGTTTCCTAAACTAGAAGGAGAATTAGGTCCAAGAATGCAATTTCAAGGAAAAGATATTTTAAACTGGAGTTTGAACGACTATTTAGGTCTTGCTAATCATCCAGAAGTAAGAAAAGCAGATGCTGATGCAGCCATTCTATATGGTGCAGCTTACCCAATGGGAGCAAGAATGATGAGTGGTCATACCAATGCTCACGAACAATTAGAGAATGAATTAGCCGCTTTCGTAATGAAAGAATCTGCCTATTTATTGAATTTTGGTTACCAAGGAATTATGTCTTGTATTGATGCGTTGGTTACTAAAAATGACGTAATTGTTTATGATGTTGATGCGCATGCCTGTATCATTGATGGTGTACGTTTACATATGGGAAAACGTTTTACTTACCGTCACAATGACATTGAAAGCATGGAGAAAAATCTTCAACGTGCTACAAAATTAGCTGAAGAAACTGGTGGTGGTATTTTATTTATCACTGAAGGAGTTTTCGGAATGCGTGGTCAACAAGGAAAGTTGAAAGAAATTGTAGAGATGAAAAAGAAATACAATTTCCGTTTATTAGTTGATGATGCTCATGGTTTTGGTACTTTAGGTAAAACTGGGGCTGGAGCAGGAGAAGAGCAAGGTTGTCAAGATGGAATTGATGTTTATTTTTCGACTTTTGCAAAATCAATGGCGAGTATTGGTGCTTTCTTAGCTGCTGATAAAGATATTATTGACTATTTAAAATATAATTTACGTTCACAAATGTTTGCTAAAGCATTGCCAATGATACAAACAGTTGGTGCTTTAAAACGTTTGGAATTGTTACGTAAATCATCTGAATTGAAAGATAAACTTTGGGAAAACGTAAATGCTTTACAAGGTGGATTAAAAGCTAAAGGCTTTAATATTGGTGATACAAATACATGTGTAACTCCTGTTTACCTTGAAGGTTCAATTCCTGAAGCAATGATTATGGTGAATGACTTGAGAGAAAATTATGGTATCTTCTTGTCAATTGTAGTTTACCCTGTAATTCCAAAAGGAATAATTTTACTAAGAATGATTCCTACAGCTTCTCACACATTAGCTGATATTGATGAAACGTTAGCAGCATTTGAAGCTATCCGTGAAAAATTAGTAAACGGAACTTATGCTAAAATTGCAGAGGCAAGTGTTGAAAATGTAGAATAACTTTTTACAATATATTTCATAAAAAAATCCATCAGCAATGATGGATTTTTTGTTTCTATAAATCAATTTTATAAGTTCTACGTCTTCTGAAAATCACAGGATCAAAATGTTTCCATATTTGATGAATGGCTGTATTGTCTTCAAGTTCAGGAGTTCTTATGCAGTTTTTAATTCCTTTTTCAGTAAATGTATTGTAACATTCATTAAAAATTATTGCAGTTACACCTTTGTTTTGATATTCTGGTAAAACTCCAATTAAGTAGAATAATACGTCTTTACTTTCTCTTTTAGCTTTTAATAAATGATAAAATCCAAAAGGAAATAATTTACCGTTTGCTTTTTTCAATGCTTCCGAAAAACTTGGCATTACAATACTAAATGCAACCATTTTATCGTCTTTGTCTAAAACAAATTTGATGTATTCTGGATTAATAAAACTAATGTATTTCTTTTTGAAATATTCTTTCTGAACTTCTGTAATTGCTACAAACGAAGATAAACTTGCATACGATTCATTAAAAACATCAAACATCTCATCAACATAAGGCATGATGTCTTTTGTTTTAGTAAAATTAACTGGTTTAAGTTGATAGCGTTTCTTAATTAGCTCTTGAATTTTAAAGAAAAACTCTGGTTTTACATTTTCAAAAGGAAATTTATTTTCGAGATATTCTTTCTCTTTAACATATCCTAATTGTTCCAAATGCTCTTTATAATAAGGATAATTGTACCAAGTTATCATAGAACCCATTTCGTCAAAACCTTCGGTTAGAACGCCAACTTTATCCAAATTTGAAAATCCCATCGGACCTTCAACATATTCCAAATTGTTTTTTCTTCCTAATTCATATACTTTTTCAAGTAAGGCTTTTGTTACTTCTATATCATCAATAACGTCCCACCAACCAAAACGAACTTTCTTTTTTTGTTGGTCCTTTACTTCATCCCAATTAATAATTGCGGATATTCTTCCAACTATTTTATTGTCTTTGTAGGCAATATAAAAATAGGCTTCAGCACTATGAAATGCAGGGTTTTTAGTTTTATCAAATGTTTCTAAATCATCTTGAATTAATGGCGGAACCCAATAAGGATGATTCTTGTATAATGAAAACGGAAACTTTACATAGTCTTTTAATAACGCCTTAGTATTGGCTTCAATTATTGTAATCATTTTTGATTATGGTTTTTCAACTTGAACTTCGTCTAGACGCTTTTTCTTTTTATCTTTTTCTTTGTCTTTTTTACTCTTGTCTTTCTTTTTGTCACCTTTTGGAGCTCTAATCATAACGTCTTTGTAATTAGTTGTAGAACGCCAAGAAAGTCCAAATCCAGCAAATAAAAAATCAGGTGTTGTTTTGAAGTTTTTACTCACATAAGCATCAACTTGAAGGTTATCGTTTACTAAATAAGCTGCTCCTGTAGAGAAGAAACCATCGGCATAATAATCACCTTGAAGTCCTTTATTTTCAAGATAGGCTGACCATTTATCATTAAATCCTTTTGTTAACGTTGCGATATAACCAAGTGTTTGATTGTTAGTTCCAACTTTATCAATAAAGACGTTTGTAACAAAAACCCATGCTCCTGGAAAAATTTGTTGTGTAATCAACATACCTTTCGGACTAATTCTACTAATTTCCTCACCACCAAAATAAAATGGATTGGAACTAAAATTCAAATTGGCACCGGCATAAACAGAAACAGCAGGAATTAATTGACGCCATTTAAACCTATGATTGGCTTTCCAACTGTATAAATTTACTTTCTCTTCATAATTTTTAAACGGATCGAATACCAAATATTTTAAACCAAGTGTTGACGATTTTAATCCTTTTCTAGTAATTTCTGTAAAATCATCAGCAGTGTAAGTGTCATTTTGATAGTTTAACTCTAAAATAGCTTCAAGTTGTTCTTTAAAAAAGCCATATCTTACATTAAAATCTCCACTGAATCCAGTAGCACTATAATCTAAAATACTATGCTTTTCATTAACATAACTCAAACCAGATTCAATTTGAATTACAGTTTTTCCAACAGCAAATGCCGACATAGACTCTCCAGGACGATTTGAATTAATAACATCTGTGTGTTGTGCATTAATTTTCGTAATCGCTGTAAGTACAATAAAAAGAGCAAAAAGATTTATTTTCATTTTATGTGAGTTTGCTATTTTGATTTAGAAATTCAAATGTACTATTAATTTATTATTTATTTAAGAGCTAATGCTAATTTTGAATGTGGGAATTTAGTATTTTTGACAAAATTTTTATTTTATGCAAGAAGCAGATTTTCGAGGTGTTGTAAAAATGTTATTTTATTTAATAGCTATTTATTACATTATTAAGTTTTTAGCACGTTTATTTTTACCAGTGATTGCTAAAAAAGTGGTTGAAAAAGCAACCCAACAGTTTCAAGAACAAGCACAGCAACAAAATCAACAATATCAAGATAATTACAATACATCAACAAAAAGCGATAAACCTCGTGAAACAAAAAAAGTTGGTGAATATATTGATTATGAAGAAGTTGATTAACTAAATTGTTTAAAGTTAGAATGTTTAAAATCTAACATCTAATATCAAAAATCTAATATTTAAAATGAAGCAACTTCAAAAATTATATCCTCATATACTTGCCATTGGTGGTTTTATTCTAATTGCGTTAATTTATTTTTATCCTGTATTGCAAGGAAAAAAGATATCTCAATCAGATATTGTGCAATATACGGCTATGGCTAAAGAGCAAAATGACTTTAGAGCATCTGAAAACGCTGAACCCTATTGGACCAATTCCGCTTTTGGAGGAATGCCAACGTATCAATTGGGAGCAAAATATCCAAATGATTTTATTGGTCATATAGATGATGCATTACGTTTTTTACCTCGTCCAGCCGATTATTTGTTTCTATATTTCTTAGGATTTTATGGATTAATGTTGGTCTTGAAAATCGATCCATTAAAAGCTTTTTTCGGAGCTTTGGCTTTTGGATTTTCTACTTATTTGATAATTATTCTTGGCGTTGGACATAATGCTAAAGCACATGCAATAGCCTATATGCCATTGGTTGTTGCAGGTGTAATCATGGTTTTTCAGAAAAGATTTTTCTATGGAGGAATGCTGACCATGTTTGCTGTTGCCTTAGAAATTAATGCCAATCACTTTCAAATGACGTATTATTTGTTGATTGTTCTTATTGGCTTAGGAATTTACTACTCTTATAAGTTTATTAAAAATAAAGATTTTAAAGGTTTATTAAATGTTGCTGGAACTTTTGCAGTTGCTCTAATTTTTGCAATTGGTTCGAATGCGACAAGTTTATTGGCTACAAAAGAATATGCCGATTTTAGTACAAGAGGAAAAAGCGACTTAAAATTACAACCAGACGGAACTAAAAAAGTAAGTACTTCTACATTAGATAAGGAATACATAAATGAATACAGTTATGGAATTGCAGAAAGTTTTAACCTAATTGCACCAAGACTTTTTGGAGGAGGAAGTGCAGAAGAGCTTGATGAGAATTCTGCAGTTTATGATTATATGTTAAAATATGGTGCTTCAGAAGGAGAAGCTAAACAGTTTACTTCGTATTATGCAAGAACTTATTGGGGTGAACAACCAAGTGTTGCAGCACCAGCCTACATTGGAGCGATAGTTTTCTTTTTGTTTGTTTTGGCAATGTTTCACGATAAGAGAAAACTTAAATATGTTTTTCTAGTAGGAGCAATCGTTTCATTGATGTTATCTTGGGGAAAAAACTTCTCAATTATTACCGATTTATTTATCGATTACATGCCAATGTATGATAAGTTTAGAGCGGTTTCTTCAATACAAGTTATTTTAGAATTGTGTATTCCTATTTTGGCTGTTATGGGACTTCATTCGTTTTTTACAACAAATAAAGAAAAACAGTGGAACAGTTTATGGAAAGCAGGTGCAACTTCATTAGGTTTAATAATAGTTTTATTTGTATGTAAAGGAGCATTTGATTTTGTAGGAACTATGGATGGCGATTTACGCCAAATGTTGAGTCAAAGTCAAGATAAATCGTTTGGAATTGGTTTTATAGATGCAGTTAGAGCCGATAGAAGAACTATGTATTCGGCAGATTTACTTCGTTCAGGATTCTTTATTGTTTTGGCTGCTTTAGTACTTTGGATGTATACCAAAAATAAAATGGCTCAATCTACAGCGATTATTCTTGTTGGAATTCTTATGGTTTCCGATTTGTTTTTTGTGGATAAAAAGTATGTTAGTAGTAGAGATTTTGTAAGCGCAAGAGAAGTGGATGTTCCATTTGAACCAACAACTTCCGATATGCAAATACTTCAAGATACAACACATTATAGAGTTTTAGAAGTTGAAGGAAATTTGTCAAGTGCTCGTGCGTCGTATTTTCACAAATCAATTGGTGGTTATAGTGCTGTTAAACCAAGAGCAATGCAAGAATTATTTGACTATCAAATTGCCAAAAACAACAAAGAGGTAATTGATATGTTGAATGTAAAATACATCATTCAAACAAACGAAAAAGGAGAAGAATTCCCAACATTAAATCCTGACGCTAATGGAAACGCTTGGTTTGTTTCAAAAATTCAAAGTGTAAATTCAGCTGATGAAGAAATGAAAGCTTTGAACGACTTAAATACAAAAGAAGTAGCTGTTAGAAGAAAGGAAAAAGATGATAAAAACTTTGATTTATCGTTGCCTTTCAAACTTGATAGTTTAGCAAAAATCAAACTAACATCTTATAAACCAAATCATCTGAAATACGTTTCAAATAATAAAAACAATGGTTTTGCTGTGTTTTCTGAAATGTATTACAAGAATGGTTGGATTGCAACTATTGACGGAAAAGAATCACCGATTTTAAGAGTAAATTACGCTTTAAGAGGATTAAACATTCCGGCAGGAAATCATAAAATTGAATTCAAGTTTGAGCCTCAAGTCGTAAAAACTGGAAGTATGATTGCTTTAGTTAGTTTTATTGGAATGATGTTACTTTTGGTTGGTGGAATATATTTAGATAGAAAGAAGAAAAAACAATTGTAAGGCTAAATTTTTGTAAATTTGATTATTAGTTTCAATAAAAATGGAAGCAAAAAAACTAAATCATGCTCATCCTTCTAAAATGGAAGAACGTTATCTAGATGAGATTAGAAAAATGACGCCTCAACAACGTTTTGAAAAATTGATGGCTATTATTGAGCTATCTTATCTTTTAAAAACTTCCAAAAAAATATCAAAGTAAGTAAATGAATAGTCAAATAATTGAAATTTGGAAGTATTTTTCTTTGAACAAAGTCAAATATTTGACCATTGGTGGTTTTGCCGTAAACATATATGGTTACGGAAGAAATACAGGTGATATTGATATCTTTATTGAAGATTCAATTGAAAATCGCGAGAATTTACGAGAAGCTTTGAAACAATCAGGAATTGGAGATTTTGAAAATATAAAGACTATGCAATTTATTCCAGGTTGGACCGATATTTCCTTAAATTTTAATCTGAGATTAGATATCATGACTTCTGTCAAAGGTTTAGAGAATCAAGATTTTCAAGAATTACTTGATAAAGCTTATGTTACTGAAATTAGTGGAATTCCTGTCTACTTTTTAGATTACGAAAACCTTATTAAAGCCAAAAAAGCTACCAATCGTCCTAAAGATATTTTAGATATTGAAGAGTTAGAAAAAATTAATAAAAATTCTAATTTATAATTTTGGAAGCGGAACAAAAAAAACTTTTAATCATAACCTACTATTGGCCTCCAGCTGGCGGACCAGGCGTACAACGTTGGTTGAAGTTTGTAAAATATTTGCCCGATTTTAATGTTCAACCCATAGTTTATATTCCTGAAAACCCAACTTATCCTATTGTTGATGAAGGTTTGATGAGTGAGGTTTCTGATAAAGCAATTATTTTAAGAAATAAAATATTCGAACCCTATCAATTAGCTGGATTTTTATCTAAAAAAGAAACCAAAAAAATAAGTTCAGGGATTATTCCAGCAGCTAAAAAGCAAAGTTTTGTTGAAAAAATGATGCTTTGGGTTCGAGGCAATTTATTCATACCTGATGCGCGTAAATTTTGGGTAAATCCTTCAGTGCAATATCTAAAAAAATACATTCAAGAAAATAATATTGATACTATTGTAACTTCTGGACCACCACATTCATTGCATTTAATTGGTTTGAAATTAAAACAAGAATTAGGAGTGAAGTGGTTTGCTGATTTTCGTGATCCTTGGACAACCATTGGTTATCATAAAGCATTAAAATTATCATCTTATTCAGATAAAAAGCACAAAGCATTAGAACATCAAGTTTTAACCACTGCTGACACTATTATAGTTACAAGCAAAACGACAAAAACAGAATTTCAAGCTATTACTAATAAACCAATTGAAGTTATCACAAATGGTTATGACGTAGAGAATGTTCCAAAACAAACTTTAGATGAAAAGTTTACGTTGGCACACATTGGTTCGTTTTTATCGGATAGAAATCCGAAAATTTTGTGGGAATCTTTAAAAGAATTGGTTTCCGAAAATGAAGTATTTAAAAATCATTTTCAGTTGAAACTTATTGGAAAAGTAAGTCAAGAAATTTTAGACTCAATTTCAGAATTTAAATTAGATGCTTATCTCAATAATTTAGGATATGTTTCTCATTCAGAAGCGATAAAACACCAAAAAGCTTCACAAGTATTATTGTTAATCGAGATTGATTCAGAAGAAACCAAAAGTATTATTCCAGGAAAATTATTTGAATACATGGTTTCTGAACGACCAATAATCGCCATCGGACCAAAAGATTCTGATTTTGCAGAAATCATTACGTCAACTAATACTGGTGTTTTCTTTACTTACAATGAAAAAGAGCGTTTGAAAAAGACTATTTTGTCTAATTTTGAGTTGTATTTAGATAATAAATTACAAGTTTACCCAGTTGGTTTACAACAATATTCTCGAAAGAGTTTGACCGAAAAACTCGCAAAACTCATAACTCAAAACTCATAACACCTCCATGGGAATAGTAATCAACCAATCGATCAAAAATGTTGTCATAACCTATATTGGTTTTGGAATTGGTGCAGCTAATGCCTTGTTTATGTATCCTCATTTTTTGGGCGAAGAGTATTATGGATTGACAGGTTATATTCTTTCAACTGCTAACGTTATTTTTCCTCTTTTGGCATTCGGTGTTCATAATACTTTGATTAAGTTTTTTACTCATTACAAAACCGATGACGAGAAAAGTTCTTTTTTAACTTTTGTATTAATATTACCACTTTTGTTAATCATCCCATTTTTACTAATTGGATTTTTTGGATACGATTGGATTGCTACTTTTTTATCAAAAAAAAACCCAATTGTATATGATTATGTATGGCAAATTCCAATAATTGGACTTTGTATGGGCTATTTTGAAATCTTTTATGCATGGGTAAAAGTGCATCTGCAATCGGTCATTGGTGGTTTTATTAAAGAAGTTTTGTTGCGAATTTTTATTTCAATTTTTTTGTTTGCCGTTTATTTCAAATGGATTACACCACTTGAATTTATTAATTCGTTAATGGGAATTTATTTGATAACTACTTTGGTAATGTTTTTTTATGCTATGAAAGTAAGGTCAATTACTTATAGTTTCAAAATACCGCATAATAGTAAAGAAGTTTTTATTTATTCCTTGTTTATAATTTTATCGGGAAGTATTGCAAACATGCTTTTAGACATTGATAAAACAATGATAAATCAATATATAAAAATTGAGAATATAGCTTATTATACTGTTGCAATTTTTATTGCTACCGTTATTGCGGTTCCTAGTAGAGCAATGCACCAAATTACCTATCCAATTACTGCAAAGTTGATGGCAGAAGATAAGCATGATGAGTTAAATGAGCTTTACAAAAAGACTTCTATAACATTACAAATAATAGGAGGATTGGTTTTAGTTGGTATTTTAGTCAATATCAATCAAATGTATTTGCTATTGCCTAAAAATTATAGTACAGGAATTTTTGTTGTTTTTACCATTGGAATATCAAAATATTTCGATTTGATATTAGGTAATAATAATGCTATCATTTTTAATTCTAAATATTATAAAGCAGTTCTTTTTTTAGGATTATTACTAGCTTTTTTAGCTATTTCACTAAACATGATTTTTATTCCAATATATGGAATTAACGGAGCTGCTATTGCAACTTTAATTTCGATTACACTATATAGTATAGCAAAACTACTTTTTGTGGTTTTGAAGATGAAATTATATCCATTTTCCAATCAAACTTTATATTGTTTAGGAGTTTTGATAGTAACATTCTTTCTTTTTTACTTTTGGGATTTTTCTTTTAATCCTATTGTAAATATTGTTTTGAAATCTATTTTAGTTTCGGTTTTTTATATTTTTATTAATTACAAGTTAAAGCTGTCTTCAGATTTTAATAATGTTATGAACTCAATTTTGAAGAAAGTAAGATAGATTCTGAAAATAAAATAGATTCTGAATCAAGTTCAGAATAAAAAAATCCTGCTTCATCTTCCCAGAATCCGCAGGATTTAAACAAACCTAACCAACCAATCAATCTTTTATTCTTTATCTTCTTTAGCAGCATCATCTTCTACTAAAGCTTTTGTTCCGTCTGTTCTGTAATAGTAGAAACCATTTCCGTTATTACCATTTCCATAAGTTGTTGCAGTAGCGTTATTGTTGTATATAAAACCACTATTTCTTTTCACTTGACCAATCATGTCGATTACTTCTCCACGACGGTTGTAAACAATTCTCATTCCACCTACTTGTGTAAGAGCAAATCTGTTGTATCTCATATATACTGAACCAATTCTACTAACTCTATCACGGCTATCGTAGTTGATGAAAGTGTTTCCAACTCTACGAACTCTACCAAAACTATCATGTTCAATTAAGACACCAAAGTTCACTGGATTGGTTCTATTTACTTCAGAAGTTCTCTTTCCTGCTAATCTATAGTGATGGTCTCCTTGAGAGTCATCTGGACGAGTATTAAAATCAAAGTCTCCATTGGTAAAAACGAAAAACTCAATGCCTCGTTCTGTAAATGAAATTGGTTCATCAAAATTACAACTTGCAGTTGTGTTGTGATTGAAACTTCTTGTTTCTTGTGCAATTGTTACACTTGTTGTTAACAAAATGCTTGCTACTAATAAAGTAATTGTTCTCATAATAAATCGTTTTAAAGCTTTTGCTTACTCGTTCGATTTTCAGCTTCTTCGATCAGATAATCTTTCTGATGTTTAGTACATTCCAACATGTGTGCCAAAGCCATTATAATGATTTGTCAACGATTTGTTAATGATTTTTAAGCTATTGAAAAACAATTTGTTATTTAATAATTAATGTCTAAAAAATTAATTTAGTAAGTAACCAAAATTTTATTACTTTTGATGCCATTATCCAAATAACTATCATTTTTTGTTATGAATTTCACAAAACGAAACCTACTATTAATTGTTTTTACTTTATTATTGACTACCAATTCATTTGGTCAAACGTTTGAACAAGCATATGCAAATGTTGTTAATCAATGTTCTCAAAGTAACATTACTACCAATTTAACCCAATATGAAGCTTTAGGCGTTAAGAGAAGAGGAACTCCGGCTTTACAAAACACTTTAGATTGGTTAAAAAATAAATACTTAAGTTATGGATATACTTCCAATCAACTTCAAGAATATTCTTATACTTACACTGGATCAACAGCAGTTTGTAAAAATTTAGTAGTAACAAAAATAGGAACTCTTTATCCGAATACATATCTAATCGTTTGTGGTCATTATGATTCAATTGTTGGAACAGGAACCAACGATAACGGAAGTGGAGTAGTTTCTATCCTTGAAATTGCAAGATTGTTGCAAAATGTACCAACAGAATATTCTATAAAATTCATTAATTTCAGTGGTGAAGAAGACGGATTACGAGGAAGTCAAAATTATGTTTCATCAATTGTAAACGGAACAACACCAAAAATGAACATTCGATTAGTTTTTAATCTTGATGAAGTAGGAGGAGTTGCTGGTATGGTAAATAACACAATAACTTGTGAAAGAGATACATCTTCACCAACAAGCAATAATGCTGCATCAAACACTTTTACTAATGAATTGATCAATTGTGTTGGTTTGTACACTTCTTTAGGAACGGTTTTATCTTATGCTTATGCCTCAGATTATATGCCATTTCAAAGCAATAATGAGGTTATTACAGGTTTTTTCGAAACAAACGAAACAACTCATAGGCATTCTGCAACCGATTTATTAGTAAATATGGATCCTGTTTATAATTATAATGTTGCCAAAGCTGCAATAGGAGCAACAATGCATTTTGCTAGAGCAAGTACAACAGTATTATCATTAGATGCTAATAGTTCTGATTTTAATGTAAGTTTCTTTCCAAATCCCACAAAAGATATTTTAAACATCAATTTAGGTTCGATTACAGAAACAAATTATACTTTTTCTTTAATAGATATCAACGGAAAAGAAGTCTTAAATAAGACACTTCAAAATGCAAAATTGATTGAATCTATTCCAGTTTCCAATTTGTCTAAAGGAATTTATTTAGGTGTTTTGAATTCTGGAGGTAAAAGAATTACAAAGAAAATAGTTATCGAGTAAAAAAAAATGGCTTCCGTAATAGGAGGGCACTGAAAAACATCGTTTATTTTGATTAGCACCGTTTTTTAGAGAATAAAAAAACGCTTATAGTAGGATTTTATACATCCGTTATAAGCGTTTTACTTTTTGCAACTGTTTTTTATT